>NZ_JBVVOT010000025.1:0-99930 GCF_055807455.1 Bradyrhizobium sp. Kon58 | reverse complement strand
GCTGTTTGTAAGTCCGCCCCATGGCAACACCTCCAGATGGAAGTGTTGCACTTCGTTTGTGAACTCAGGGGACCCATAACCACAGGCAGTCGTGGTTACGAGGATTTGGAGTTACCACTAAGCGTCAAACTGCTCCTGGGGTAATGGGTCCTGGCTTTCGCCAGGACGACGTTGGGCTACGGCGCCTGCACCACCGTCGGCACCCCTGGCTCCAGCAATCGCAACCTTGTCCCAAAACCCAGCACATCAAACGTCTTGCGCAGATCCTCGCTGTTCTGGCGGAAATGCGCCCAACCCTCCGTATGAACCGGCACGATCATCGCATCGGGGAAGGCGCGTGCGGTCTCGATGGTGTCGTTGGTGTCCATGGTCAGATGGAACGGCCCGCGCGTTTGCGCGGCGCCGGCGAACGGCATCACCACGCCGCATTTGAAACGGCGCGCGACCTCGGCGACGCCGTCGAACCAGGTGGTGTCGCCGCTGATGTAGACCGGGGTGGTATCGGTCCGGCTCGACGACACCACGAAGCCGATGACATCGCCTGACAGCGGCTCGATGCCGGCCGGGCCGTGACGCGCCGGGGTCGCGGTGATCGTCAGCGTGTTGCCGTCACGATCTTTCAGATGCGCCGTGCCCCACGGCGCCAAACCTTCGACATGCCCGCCGAGGCGCTGCGCGCCGGCCTCGGTCGTCAGCACGCGCTTCACATGTTTGATAAAGTCGCGGCCGGAATTGTCGAGATTGTCCGAATGCTGGTCGTGGCTGAGCAGCACGGCATCGATCGGGCCGATCGCATCGGCCTTGAGCGCAGGGCCGATCGTCTTCTCCAGCTTCACATGCGGCAGTTGATAGGCGCCCGGCGCATCGAAGGTCGGGTCAGTGAGCAGGCGAAAGCCATCGATCTCGATCAGCGCAGTGGGACCGCCGATCAGGGTGATGGAAATGGGCATGATGGACTCCTGTTACGAGACGGATTTGGCGGGCCGCGTCACCAGGTAGATGCCAAGTGCGACCGGGATTATTCCGAGCAGATCGCGCGCCTCGACATGCTCGCCGAGGACGAGATACGCAAACAGCATGCCGAGCGGCGGCATCAGGAAATGATAGGCACTGGCAGCCGTCGCGCCACACACTTTCAGGAGATGAAACCAGAGCCAGTAGGCCATGATCGAGCCGCCGAGCACGAGGAAGGCGAAGGCGCCGATCAGGCCCGGCGTGACGTCTATGGCATGAACATCGGCGAAGGTCAGCGCGACTGGCGTCAGCACGATGCCGGCGGCAAGATTCTGCACGCCATTGCCGATCCACAGCGAGCCCTTCGGCGCGAGCAGCTTGAACAAAATGGTGCCGGCGACGAGGGAGGCGAGCGAGGCCAGCGTGAACACGATGCCGTGCAGCGAGTCGGTGCCGACCGACAGGCGGTGCCAGACGATCAAGGTCACGCCGATGATGCCGAGCAGGAGGCCGCTCGCCTTGCGCCAGGTCATGCCTTCGCCGAGCAGCAGCGCGGCGAGGCCCGCCGTGAACACCGGATTGGCCGACACGATCAGGCCGCCGAGACCGGCGGAGACCGATTGCAGTCCGGTGTAGCCGAGGCCGAGATAGAGCGCGTTGTTGGCGACGCCGAGCACGGCGAAGATCGCGGCATCGCGCCACGACAGCGACCAGTCGTCGCCGCGGGCCAGCGTGGCACCAAGGATCAGGATGCCGGCGAGCGAGAAGCGCGCGGCGAGCAGGATCAGGGGCGGGCAATGGGTGACGCCAATCTTGCCGGCGACGAAGGCGTAGCTCCAGAGCAGGCAGAACAGGCCGATCGCAAGCGGAAGCGTGTTGAAGCGGCTGCGGGGAACGGCAAGCGAGGGGGCGAGCGACATGACAATCTCCTGAGCCCTCGATCTAGGGAGCCAGCTTGTCATTTGGAAATTAAATGATTAACTTCCAGTCAGTGGATTTTTGAATGGAGACGGCCATGCTCGATCTGGAGCTCCTGCGCAGCTTCGTGTCGGTGGTCGATGCCGGCGGCTTCACCCGCGCCGGCGAGCGCGTCCATCGGACGCAATCGACCGTCAGCCAGCAGATCAAGCGGCTGGAGGAGGATGTCGGCCAGGTCCTGCTGCATCGCGACGGCAAGGATTTGCGCCCCACCGAAGCCGGCGAACGGCTGCTGTCCTATGCGCGGCGGCTGTTGTCGCTTGCGGAAGAGGCGCGCGACGTGCTGCGCCAGCCGGACGGCGAAGGCGCAATCCGGCTCGGCATTCCCGAGGATTTTGCGGCGTATCAACTGGCAAAGCTGCTGGGGACGTTCTCGCGCTCGCATCCGGGCCTGCGGCTCGATGTGCGCGCCGACCAGAGCAAGAATCTGGCCCGCGATCTCGAACGCGGCGAGCTCGATCTGGCGCTGTTCAAGCGCGAGGCCGGCGCGAAGGGCGCCATTGCGGTGTGGCCGGAGCAGGTGCACTGGGTCACCAGCAAGAGCCATCCGATCCACGCCGATGTCGCCTCGGTGCCGCTGATCGGCTTTCCGCTCGGCTGCCTCTACCGCGCCGGCGCCATCCACGCGCTGGAAAGCGCGGGCCGCATCTGGCACATGTCCTATACGTCATCGAGCCTCGCCGGCATCCAGGCCGCGGTCGCCGCCGGCATGGGCTTGAGCATCCTGTCGGAGATGGCGATCCAGTCCGACCACCGCGTGCTGACCGCAAAGGACGGCTTCGCGCCAATCAACCGGACGGAAGTCGCGTTGATGGCCGCGCCGGGCGCAAGTCCCGCGACGCTGCGGCTGGCGGATCGGCTGGCGGAGTTCTGCGACGACGTGCAGGCGAAGGCGGCTTAGCTGCACCGCGACGCGGCAATCGCGTGGACGCGGCGGTCGCCGAGCAAATGCGCGACAAACCCGTTCTTCGGAAAGATCTTTGCAAACGCCGCGTCGCGGATGCTGAGGCCGCCGGCATAGGCGCCGAAGGCGGGCATCACGGCGCGCATCCCGTCGCAGGCGAAGCAGCGGCGCTCCATCGAGCGGCCGCGCGCGGAGACGCGGGCCTTGGGATGGAGATGGCCGGCGATCTCGCCGCCCGCGCCGGTCGGCTCGTGGCGGAAGGTGATCGGGCCGATCGCGACTTCGTCGGCGACGGTGCCGCCGAGATCGCGCGGCAGCGCCGGATCGTGATTGCCCGAGATCCAGATCCAGTCGCGGCCGGCCTGCAAGGCGGCGACCGCGTCGCGATCCTCGGCCGACAGCCGTCCATGCGCGGTGCGATCATGAAAGCTGTCGCCGAGCGCAATGACGATGCGGGGATCATGGCGGGAGATGACAGCAGCGAGCCGACTGAGCGTCGCGATGGTGTCGTAAGGCGGCAGCAGCACGCCGCGCATGGCGAAGCTGGAACCTTTTTCCAGATGCAGATCGGAGACGACAAGCAGGCGCTGCTCTTCCCAGAACAGCGCGCCGGAAAGATCGGCATGGAACGGAATACCTAGGACGTCAACGCTGCGCGTCGTTGTAACCGAAATTGCCACTTGCTCCGTCATGGCCGGGCTTGTCCCGGCCATCCACGTTCTTGCCGCAGCAACAAAGACGTGGATGCCCGGGTCAAGCCCGGGCATGACGGTGTGGATGGATCAGCGCGCCTCACTGGAAAATTCTCTATCCCATCGCCTCTTTGACGAGCTCGTCGGCGGCCTCCGCCAGGAGCTCGTCTCCCGCTTCGCCATAAACTGACTCGCGGCCGATTTCCAGCATCACGGGGACGGCGAGCGGGGAGACACGGTCGAGTTCCCGATGCGTGATGCGGCCCTGGATGCGGGTGAGCATGTCGCTGAGGCGGCGCAGATCGAGCAGGCCGGTGGCGGCATCAGCGCGGGCGGCGCGCAGCAGCACGTGATCGGCCTGGTGCTTGCGCAAGACATCGTAGACGAGATCGGTCGAGAACAGCACCTGGCGGCGGCTCTTCTCCTCGCCGGTGTGACGGCGCGCGATCAGGCCGGAGATGATCGCGCAATTGCGGAACGTGCGCTTCATCAGCGCGGATTCGGCAAGCCAGGCTTCGAGATCGTCGCCGAGCATATCAGGATCGAACAGCGCGTCGAGGTCGATCCTGCCGTCCCGGATCATGGACGACATGTCGCCGAGCGCCCAGACCGCGATCGCATATTCGTTGGCGACGAAGCCGAGCGGCCGGGCACGGGCACGCTCCAGCCTCCGCGTCAACAGCATGCCGAGCGTCTGGTGCGCGAGACGGCCTTCGAAGGGGTAGCAGACGATGTAATGCTTGTTGGCACGGGGAAAACTCTCGACCAGCAGCTCGCGCACCGCCGGTACGCGCGAGACGTCCTTCTGCAGCGACAGCCAGTCGCGCACCTGCTCCGGCAAGGCGACCCACGCGCGGCCGTCATCGAGCAGGCGACGGACCCGTTCGGCAAGATAGGTCGACAGCGGAAACTTGCCGCCCATATAGGACGGCACTTTCGGATCCTTGTCGTTGGCGCGCGAGACGTAGACCTGGTCCTCGACCAGGGTCTCGTAGCGCACCACCTCGCCCGAGAATACGAAGGTGTCGCCGGGCGAGAGGCCCTCGATGAAGGCTTCCTCGATCTCGCCGAGCAGCCTGCCGCCGCGCGCGATCACGCCTGTCGACCCCGCCCCACCGCCGCGCGATCGCACCAGCCGCACCTTCAGCATGTCGTCCTCGACGATGGTGCCGACATTCATGCGGTAGCTCTGCCGCACCCTGGGATTGGCGACGCGCCAGCGCCCCTCCTTGTCCTGCTTGATGCGTGCGAAGCGCTCATAGGTCTTCAGCGCGTAGCCGCCAGAGGCGACGAAATCGACCACGTCGTCGAAATCCTGCCGCGTGAGATCGGCGTAGGGCGCGGCGGTGCGCACCTCATCGTAGAGCTCGTCGGAGAAAAACGGCTCGCCGCAGGCGCAACCGAGCACGTGCTGGGCCAGCACGTCGAGTGCACCGATCCGCAGCGGCGGCGTGTCCTGCGCATTCTCGGCGATGGCGTCGATCGCGACACGGCACTCCAGCACTTCGAAGCGGTTCGCCGGCACCAGCACCGCGCGCGAGGCTTCGTCGAGCCGGTGGTTGGCGCGGCCGATGCGCTGCATCAGGCGCGAGGAGCCCTTGGGCGCGCCGATATTGACGACGAGGTCGACGTCGCCCCAGTCGACGCCGAGATCGAGCGAGGAGGTACAGACCACGCCACGCAGTCTGCCCGCCGACATCGCGTCCTCGACCTTGCGGCGCTGGGCGACGTCGAGCGAGCCGTGATGCAGCGCGATGGCAAGGTTGTCGTCGTTCATGCTCCAGAGGTTCTGGAACAGCATCTCGGCCTGGCTGCGGGTGTTGACGAAAACAAGCGTGGTCTTGTTGGCCTTGATCAGCTCGTAGATCTCGGGAAGCGCATGGCGCGCGCTGTGGCCGGCCCAGGGCAGGCGCTCGCGCGTGTCCATCATCTCGACCAGCGGCGGCGCGGCGCCGCCGGCCACGACGATGTCGGCCGCCGCTTCCTTGCCGCCGGGCTGCGGCACCAGGAAGCGCGCCAGCGATTCCGGCTCGGCCACGGTCGCCGACAGGCCGATCGCGCGCATCTGCGGCGCCAATCGCCACAGCCGCGCCAGGCCGAGCGACAGCAGATCGCCGCGCTTGGACGTCACCAGCGCATGCAGCTCGTCGAGCACGATACGCTTCAGCGAGGAGAACAGGAATGGCGCGTCGTCGGAGGACAGCAGCAGCGCGAGTTGTTCCGGCGTCGTCAGCAAAATGTCAGGCGGATAGCGCCGCTGCCGCTGCCGCCGCGACGTCGGCGTGTCGCCGGTGCGGGTCTCGATCTTGATCGGCAGCCCCATCTCGGCGACGGGGCGCTCGAGGTTGCGCGCGATATCGACGGCGAGCGCCTTGAGCGGCGAGATGTAGAGCGTGTGCAGGCCGCCGCTGCGTTGCAGACTGCGGCCGGTGGAGATCACCGATTTCGCCGAAATTTTGGGCGCAGAGCTCAGCTCCACCAGCGTCGGCAGAAATCCCGCCAGCGTCTTGCCGGCGCCGGTGGGCGCGATCAGCAGTGCGGACCGGTCCTCGCGCGCCTTCTCCAGCAGCGCCAATTGATGCGCGCGCGGCGACCAGCCGCGAGCCGCGAACCACGCCTTGAAGCGGTCGGGCAACAGCGCGGCAGGCTCGGCCGGGATTTTGCGGATGCGGGGCGGCACGGCATTATAGGTAAGCCGTGGGTGTGGGTTCGTCGAGGGGGCTTACTTCCCCTCTCCCCGCACGCGGGGAGAGGGGAAGAGACAGCGGTGCGCCCCCTATTCCGACATCGGCTTGTCGGAGATGTCCCAGTCCTTGCCGGTGAAGGTGGAGATGAAGAGCGTCTTCATCGGCGTGTAATCGTCAGGCGTGTAGTCGTAGGTGACGCCGTCGAGGAAATAAGGCGAGTGGAAGCCTTTGAGGTTGGAGGCCTGCTTCAGCACGTTGGCGCGGGTGAGCTCGTCGCCGCAGCGGCGCAGGATCTCGCCCATGGTGACGGCCTGGCCGTAGCCGGCGAAGGCGATGGTGTTGTCCTGATCGATCGCCGGCGTGTACTTCTTGCGCAGCTCCTCGAACGCCATCACGTCGGGGTCCTTCTCCCATTTGGGCAGGCCGACTTCCTTGTTGTAGCGGATGGCGACGATGCCGGCGGCGTTCTCGAGGCCCGCGGCATTGAGGATCGAGCGGCCGGTCGAGCCGGCCGACAGCAGCTGCAGCGGCTTCCAGCCGAGCTCGGCCACTTTCCGGATCGACTGCGACGACGCCTTGCCGGTGGAGATGTTGTAGAAGACGTCCGCACCCGATTTCGAGAGGTTGATGAGCTGGGAATCGACGGTCGGATCGGTCAGATCGTAGGTCTGCTCCATGATCACCTTGGCGGTGCCGCCGGCATCTTCCAGAACCTTCTTGAAGGGGCCGAGGAAGTCGCGGCCGAAATCGTCGTTCTGGTAGAGGATGCCGACCTTCGCGTTCGGTTTCACGCTGACGACGTGCCGCGCCAGAATCCGCGCCTCGGTCGGATAGAGCGGCAGGCCCGCCATGGTCCATTTGAACTCTTTCGGATTATTCCACTTCGACGCGCCGGTGTTGAGCAGAAGCTGCGGCACACCCTTCGAATTCAGGTATTTGTGCACGGCGGTCTGCGGCGCGGTGCCGAGCGAGCCGTAGAGCGCGAGCACCTCCTCCTGCTCGACCAGGCGCCGCGTCGCCTCGACGCATTTCGGCGCGCTGTAGGCATCATCCATGGTGAGGAATTTGACCTTGCGTCCGTTGATGCCGCCCTTCTCGTTCAGCATCTGGAAATAGGCTTCGCCGATGCGCCCGAGCACGCCGTAGAGCGAGCCGGGGCCGGAATGCGGCACGGTCTGCCCGATCTTGATCTCGGTGTCGCTGGCCCCCGCATCGTATTTCTTCTCCGCGGCCCAGACGTAGGGCGCCGGCAAGGTGGATGCCGCGATGGTGGCGAGCGCGGCGGCGCTGAAATCGCGCCGCGATGGATTCTTCGTCATTATTCGTTTCTCCCTGGTGCGCGCATTGTGCTGGCATCGCCGCACGGCTCGCAAGTGGGAAGTCACGGCTTTGCGACGCAATGACGCTCAAAGCGCCGTATATAGCGCCTAGACTCAAGTTTTCTCGGCGACCACGACGAGGCCGCGCACCGGCTCGTTGTTCTCGGTGCGTGGCGAGGCCTGCTCCAATGTGAGGAGCTTGAAGCCGGCCTGCCCCATCGCATCGCGCACATATTCCGCCGAATGGGCATAGCGCAGGCCTTCGCCGAGAACGATGCCGCTGCCGTCATGGGTCTCCAGCGTGAACGCAAGCACCCCGCCGGGCGCGAGCACGCGCCTGGCTTCACCGAGCACCGGGGCGAGATCGGGGAGATAGACGAACGCATCGGCAGCGACGACGAGGTTTGCACTCGCCTCGCTCCTGCTGCGCAGGCCTTCGATCATGTCGGCGACTTCGAGCCCGGCATAGAGGCCGGTGGCGCGCGCCTCCTTCACCATGCCGGGCGACAGATCGATGCCGATGAACTGGTCGACCTGTTTTGCGAAGGCGGCGGCCGCGAGCCCCGTACCGCAGCCGAGATCGATGGCGCGCTTGAACAGGGCGGGCTTCTTCGCGGCGACGCGGGCGGCCACCACCGCCTTGAAGATCAACGACGGCGCGCGATAGCCGAGATCGTTGATCAGCACGTGCTCGAATCGCGGCGCGTATTGATCGAACAAGGCCTGCACATAGGCCTTGGGCATCTCGGACAATTGCGCGTCGCCAAGGCGTATCAGATGCAAATGAGCGCCATGCTGATCGCTCGGGTCGGACTCGCGCGATTTGCGAAAGGCCGCAATCGCCTTGTCGCGCTCGCCGAGTTGCGCGCGGATTTCGCCGAGCGTGAACCAGGCCGAGGTGAAATTCGGCGCAAGCTCGATGGTCTGCTCCAGCAGGTCGGCGGCGGCCGCCAGATCGCCCTTGAGCTGGAGGTCGCGCGCGAACTCGAAGCGGCGGTCGGCCATGAGATCGCCGGAGGTCAGGAACAGGCGCAGGGGCATTGGGGAACCAGGAAGCGAAGTGGGCGGGTGACTCGAAGATGCGGGGTCGCAACCTATATAACAGGCATGCGTCCGCAAGACATCCTGCTGCCAGTTGCCGCCGGCCTATGCTGCAAGCCGGGCGGCTTCCATATCGACCCCGTCCGCCCGGTCGAGCGGGCCGTGATCACCCACGGCCATTCCGACCATGCCCGCGCCGGCCACGCCGCGGTGCTGGCGACGCAGGAAACGCTGGACATGATGCGGCTGCGCTATGGCGAGAATTTTGCCGGCTCCACACAGGCGATCCGCTATGGCGAGGAGATCCGGCTCGGCGATGTCAGCGTGAAGTTTCATCCGGCCGGTCATGTGCTCGGCTCGGCGCAGGTCGCGGTCAGCTGCAAGGACACCTGCATCGTCGCCTCCGGCGACTACAAGGATGCGCCAGACCCGACCTGCACGCCGTTCGAGCTGGTGCCCTGCGACGTCTTCATCACCGAGGCGACGTTCGGTCTGCCGGTGTTTCGCCATGGCGATGCGGCCGACGAGGTCAAGAAGCTGCTGGCTTCGGTGGCGCTGTTTCCGGAGCGCGCGCATCTGGTCGGCGCCTATTCGCTCGGCAAGGCGCAACGCGTGATCGCGCTGCTGCGCCAGGCCGGCTACGACGCGCCGATCTATCTGCATGGCGCGATGGAGAAGATCACGCATTACTATCAGAGCCGCGGGATCGAGCTCGGCGAGTTGCGGCCGGTGAAGGGCGTCAAGAAGGCGGCGCTCGCCGGCACCATCACGCTGGCGCCGCCCTCTGCGACATCCGATCTCTGGACCCGGCGGTTTCCCGATCCCGTCACGGCCTTCGCCTCCGGCTGGATGCGGGTGCGCGCCCGCGCGCGGCAACGCGGCATCGAGCTGCCGCTGGTGATCTCGGATCATGCCGATTGGGACGGCCTCACCGCCACGATCGCCGCGACCGGCGCCGGCGAGATCTGGGTCACCCACGGCCAGGAAGACGCGCTGGTGCATTGGTGCCAAAGCAAGGGTTTGCGGGCACGGCCGCTCGATCTGGTCGGCTACGGCGACGAGGAGGAGACCGAGACGCCGCTCGCTGACGAGGCCGAAGCATGAACCGCTTCGCCGAACTTCTCGACCGCCTCGCCTACGAGCCCGGCCGCAACAACAAGCTGCGGCTGATCACCAGCTATTTTCGCGAGGTCGCCGATCCCGATCGCGGCTACGCGCTGGCCGCGCTGACCGGCGCGCTGAGCTTCAAGCACGCCAAACCTTCTCTGCTGCGCGATCTTATCGCCCAACGAACTGACCCGGTCTTGTTCGGTCTATCCTGGGACTATGTGGGCGATCTCTCCGAGACGATCGCGCTGATGTGGCCGAAGGCCGTGGGTGTCCACAACAATCCACCGCCGCCGACGCTGACCGAGGTCGTCACCACGCTGCGCACACTCGGCAAGACCGAGCTGCCGAAGCAGCTCGAGCGCTGGCTCGACGAGCTGGATGAGACCGGCCGCTGGGCGCTGTTGAAGCTCGTCACCGGCGCGTTGCGCATCGGCATCTCCGCGCGGCTGGCAAAGACCGCGGCCGCGGCACTCGGCGACAAGGACCCGCATGAGGTCGAGCTGATCTGGCCGGGTCTCGCGCCGCCTTATCTGGACCTGTTCGCCTGGCTGGAAGGCCGCGGCGACAAGCCGGTCAATCACGATCCCGCGCCGTTTCGCCCGGTGATGCTGGCGCATGCGATCGAAGACACCGATTTCGCCGCGCTCGATCCCGCCGACTACATCGCCGAATGGAAATGGGACGGCATCCGCGTGCAGGCGGTGGCCGGCCGCGACGAGCATGGCCACATCACCGCGCGGCTCTATTCGCGCACCGGAGAGGACATCACCGGCAGCTTTCCGGACATGGTCCCGTCATTGCGGCTACCAGGCGCCATCGACGGCGAGCTTCTGATTCTGCGCGAAGGGCGCGTGCAGAGTTTCAATGTTCTGCAGCAGCGACTGAACCGCAAGGTCGTGTCTCCGAAGCTGATCAAGGAGTTTCCGATTCATCTGCGCGCCTACGATCTGCTCGGCGACGACAAGAACGATTTGCGCGAATTGCCGTTCGCGGAGCGCCGCGAACGGCTGGAGACCTTCATCGGCAAGCTCGACGATCCCCGCATCGATCTCTCGCCCACCGTGCCCTTCGCAAGCTGGGAGGCGCTGACCGCCGCACGCGCCGATCCCGCCAGCGCCGGTGCGGGCGAAGACGCGGACGCCGTCGAGGGCGTGATGCTGAAGCGGCGCGATGCAGCCTATCTGCCGGGACGTCCGAAGGGCCAGTGGTGGAAGTGGAAGCGCGATCCGCACATCATCGACGCCGTGCTGATGTATGCGCAGCGCGGCCACGGCAAACGCTCGTCCTACTATTCCGACTACACCTTCGGCGTCTGGACCGCAGGTGCGGGCAGTGACGAGTTGGTGCCGGTCGGAAAAGCCTATTTCGGCTTCACCGACGAGGAGCTGCTCCAGATCGACCGCTTCGTGCGTCGCAATACCACCGAGAAATTCGGCCCCGTCCGCCACGTCGTGCACGAGCCGGACAAGGGGCTGGTGCTGGAGGTCGCCTTCGAGGGGCTGCAGCGCTCGCCGCGGCACAAATCCGGCGTCGCGATGCGCTTTCCCCGCATCAGCCGCTTACGCTGGGACAAGCCGCCGCGGGAGGCCGACCGGCTGGAAACGCTGGAAAAGATGCTGAAAGCGGAGGCGGCCGAGGTCGAGGCGTGAGGGAGACGGAGTTAGAGCCCAGGTGCAGCCACCCGGCAGGTGCGCTCCCTCGCCCGCTTGCGGGAGAGGGTCGGGGAGAGGGTGCCTCCACATTGGGAATCCCCAAGAGGAGAGAGCCCTCACCCGCGCCTTCGGCGCGACCTCTCCCGCAAGCGGGAGAGGTCGCAGCGAGCCTGCGGCCCGATCATCCCACAACGAAGGCGGCACGCCCTGCCTGCATTAAAATCCCGTAAGCCGATTGACGCGCCGTTGCGGGTTCCCCATGTCCCCCGCCGTGCCCTATACTGGGGCCGAATCCGCTGAGGAGTTTGAGATGGTCCAAGACGTCAGAGATTTGCCGGCCGGCCGCACGGATGGCCTGAACCGCTTTCTCGGCGGCTCGCCGCTGGCAGTCGCGTTTCGCCTGGTCCTGCTCTCGATCCTCGTGGGCGTCGTGCTGGCGGCGATCGGTTTCGATCCCTGGAATATCATCTACAGCATTCGCCTCCTGTTCCAGCGCTTGTGGGATCTCGGCTTCGATACCGTGAACTGGCTGTGGCGCTACTTCCTGCTCGGCGCAGTCATCGTGATCCCGATCTGGCTGCTAATGCGTGTTTTCGGCACGCCGCGCGGCCGGTAAGGTTTTGGAGGTCCGCAGCCGATGCAATTGCGTTTTGTCGGCTGCGGCGACGCCTTCGGATCGGGCGGCAGGCTCAACACCTGCTTCCACATCTCGGGGCGCGAGGCCAACTTCCTGATCGATTGCGGCGCGTCGGCTTTGCCGGCGCTGAAGCGACTCGAGATCGACCGCGATGAGATCGATCTCATCCTGATCACGCATTTCCACGGCGACCATTTTGCCGGGCTGCCATTTGTTCTGCTCGACGCACAATTCTCGCGGCGGACGCGGCCGCTCACGATCGCCGGCCCCAAAGGCATCGAGACGCGGCTGCGTGCGGTGACGGAGGCTCTGTTCGAGCATTCCTCGAAGACGAAACAGCGCTTCGAGCTGTCGGTCGTCGAGCTCGCGCCCGAGCAGAGCCAAAGCTTCGGCGCGGTGACGGTGACGCCCTATCCCGTCGTTCACGGCGAATCCGGCGGACCGTTCCTTGCCTATCGCATCGAAGCGGAAGGCCGCACGCTGGCCTACAGCGCCGATACCGAATGGACGGAGATGCTCATTCCGCTGGCGCATGGCGCCGACCTTTTCATCGCCGAGGCCTATATGTACGAGAAGGTGGTCAAGAATCACCTCAGCCTGAAGACCTTGGAACAGCATCTTCCCGAAATCGGCGCAAAACGCCTCGTGCTCACCCATATGAGCGAAGACGTGCTGTCGCGCCTCGACGACATCGCCCACCTCGCCGCCGAAGACGGCATGGTGCTCGTGTTCTGACATGCACGCACCCGTTCACTTGAAGATCGGCTCCCGCCAGGTGTTCGCCATCGCAGGCCCCGCGATGGTCGCGAACCTCACCACGCCGCTGATCGGCGTGGTCTCGACCACCGCGATCGGACGGCTGGACGATGCCGCGCTGCTCGGCGGCGTCGCCATCGCGTCCGTCATCTTCGATTGCCTGTTCTGGCTATTCGGCTTCCTACGCATGAGCACGCTCGCCTTCACGGCGCAGGCACTCGGCGCCGGCGAGACGCGCGAGCTGACCGCGATCCTGGTGCGCGGCTTCATCGTCGCGGGCCTGATCGGCGTAGCCCTGATCGTGCTGCAACTGCCGCTCGCCGCAATGCTGTTCGACCTGATGGGCGGCAGCGAAGGCGTCACGCGCGCGGCGAAAACCTACTTCGTGATCCGGATCTGGTCGGCGCCGCTCGCGCTCGCCAATTACGTCATCCTCGGCTGGCTGGTCGGCCAGGCCCGCGCCAATCCGGCGCTCGCGCTCCAGGTTATCATCAATCTCGTCAACGCGGCGGCGACGATCCTGCTGGTGTTGGTCTACGACACCGGCATCGCGGGTGCTGCGATCGCCGCGCTGCTGTCTGAAGCGGCCGGATTCGGGCTCGGCATGATGGTCTGCCGCCGCTATGCGGATGGCGGGTTCGCGGTGCCATACGCAGAGCTGTTCGACCGGGCCAAGCTGATGCGGCTGCTGGCGGTGAACTCCGACATCCTGATCCGCACCGCGGCGCTGATCGCGGTGTTTCTATTTTTCACCGCCAAGGGCGCGCGGGCCGGCGACGTCACGCTGGCCGCCAATTCCGTGCTCAACAATTTTCTGCTGGTCAGCGCCTTCTTCCTCGATGGTCTTGCGAACGCAGCCCAGCAGCTTTGCGGCCGAACGCTCGGCGCACGCGACGCCAGGGGATTTGCGGATTCGACCCGGCTGGTGCTGCTATGGGGGCTCGGCTTCGCGCTGGTCGTGTCCGCGCTGTTTGCGCTGTTCGGACCGAACTTGATCGATGTCATGACGACGAGCGAAGCCGTTCGTCGCGGCGCGCGGGAATTCCTGCCGTTCGTCGTGCTTGCGCCCATTCCCGGCGTGTTCGCCTTCGGCTTCGACGGCATCTATATCGGCGCGACCTGGGCGCGCGAGATGCGCAATCTGATGCTGGCCTCGCTCGCGATCTTTCTCGCCACATGGTGGGCGCTGCAATCGTTCGGCAATGCCGGGCTGTGGAGCGCGCTGATCGCCTCCTACGTCTCGCGCGGCGGCTTGCAGGCCGCGCGCTATCCGGCGCTGTACAGGAAGACGTTTCTTTCTTCTCCTTCTCCCCGCTTGCGGGGAGAAGGTCGGGATGAGGGGGAGTCTCGGCAGGAACGGTGAGAGTGGGACTCGCGGAGAGTCCCCCTCACCCGGATTGCATCTTCGATGCAATCCGACCTCTCCCCGCAAGCGGGGCGAGGTGAAGAAAACCCTACATCCCCGGCCAGGCTTCCGCCGTCAACGTGGCGGCGTCGGAGCCGACGATCTCGGAGAGAGAATCCCGCCCGGTGCGCAATAGGGTCGAGGTGAGGTCGCGCTTAATCTCGTCGACGAGTCCTAGGCCCTTGTAGACCAGCGACGAATAGAGCTGGATCAGGCTCGCGCCGGCGCGGATCTTCGTCAGCGCGGCGCCGCCCGAATCAACGCCGCCGACGCCGATCAGGGGGAATGCGCCCTCGACGCGCACATAGGTCTCGGCGACCATCCGCGTCGACAGCCGGAACAGCGGCCGGCCGGACAGGCCGCCCTGTTCCCTGGCGCGCATCTCCTCGCGCAGCGTGCTCGGCCGCGCGATCGTGGTGTTCGACACGATCATGCCGTCGACCCGGCGCGAGCGCGCGACCTGCACGACGTCGTCGAGCTGGGCGAGGCTCAAGTCGGGCGCGATCTTGAGCAGCACCGGCGTGTCGCCGGCGCTCTCGCGCACCCGCTGGCGCGCGTCGATCACCCTGGCGAGCAGATCGTCGAGCAGCGCGCCTTCCTGCAGATTGCGCAGGCCCGGCGTGTTCGGCGAGGAGACGTTGACGGTGAAATAGCTCGCGACCGGCGCAAAGGTCTCGATCAGCCTGACGTAATCATTGACCCGATCGGGCGAATCCTTGTTGGCGCCGACATTGACGCCGACGATGCCGCCGTGCTGCGCGCGCGCCGCGAGCCGGCGCAGGGCTGTCTCCGCGCCGTCATTGTTGAAACCCATGCGGTTGATCACGGCCTCGTCGCGCTCCAGACGAAACAGCCGCGGCCGCGGATTGCCGCTTTGCGGCTTCGGCGTCACCGAGCCGATCTCGACGAAGCCGAAGCCGAGCCGCAACAGCGCATCCGGCACTTCGGCACTCTTGTCGAAACCCGCTGCCATGCCGATCGGATTCGGGAAGTTGAGCCCGAAGGCACGTACCGCAAGCTTGGGATCGTCAGCGTGCGGCTTGCCCGGCGGCAGGAAGCGCAGGCCCTGGATCGCGAGGCGATGCGCATCCTCCGGATCGAGCCAACGCAACACCGGCAGCGAGAGAGCGTCGAAAGCGCGGATCACGGGGCAAGCTCCGGAACGTCGTGGCCGCCGTCGGAGCGCGTGTTGAGGTTGATCACGGCAATCACCGCGCCGAGATCGAGCTCGCCATAGAGATGCGGAAACAGCTCCTCATTGCGCGAACGCTCCCAGCGCAATGCGCTGCCGAGCGCATCGCCGTCGACCTCGACTAGGAACAGCGCGCGCTGCCCGACATAATGCTTCTGCAGGGTCTCGGGAACCTGGGATGCGGTCGAGAAATGGATGAATCCGTCGCGCGAATCGTCCGCGCTGCCGCGGTAGACGCCCTGCCGTTCCGCCTCGCGCCAGGCCGAGGCCGGACAGATTTTGTAGATCTTGACCACCGCTTGCGCAGCCCTGTTTGCCCGTGGAGACAGCTCTTTGAGTCTCCTGGGGATTTTCGTCTCTCGTGGGTCGTTAAATCCCGGGCGGGACCGTAAAGGCCACCCCTGCCGAACTCAAGACTTAGACGCCGCCTCTTGCACCGAAAACGGAAAACCGGTTGATTTGAGGATAGTTTTCCTGAGTTGCGACGGGCTGGACCTTCCATGGTCAAGCAGGCCAAAGCGCAGAGGATGCTCACCCACGACCAGATCTGGGGCGCGCTGGATCGGCTGGCGGCGCATGCCGGCCTGTCGCCGTCCGGCCTCGCCAAGCGCGCCGGGCTCGATCCCACCACCTTCAACAAGTCCAAGCGCGTCACCTCCGACGGCCGCGAGCGCTGGCCCTCGACCGAATCGATCGCGAAAGCGCTGGCGGCGGCAGATTCGTCGATCGACACCTTTGCAAGGCTGGTCGCCGACGAGGCAGGCGGCGGCCGCTCGGTGCCGCTGCTCGGCTTCGCGCTGGCCGGCGCGAGCAGCGCCTTCGACGAGTCCGGCTTTCCCACCGGCAAGGGCTGGACCGAGTTTGCCCTTCCCGACGTCGAGGGCAACCACAGCTTCGCGCTGCAGATTTCCGGCGAAGCGCTTGCGCCCGCCTATCGCGACGGCGACATCATCCTGGTCGCCCCCGGCGCGCCGATCCGCAAAGGGGATCGCGTGGTGGTGAAGACCAAGGCGGGCGAGGTGGCGGTGGCGACGCTGAAGCGCCGCACGGCAAAGGGCCTGGAGTTGCAGCCGCTCGATACCTCTCAGGCCGAACGCAGGATGACGGCGAGCGAGGTCGGCTGGATGGCGCGGATCGTGTGGGCGAGCCAGTGATCGGGTCTCGCTTGGGCGTCGTGACCGGGCGATGGCGTCAGCCGCGCCGCATTCGCCGCGGGCAGCCTTGCGACTCATCATCTCTCTCGCATAGGTTGCCGCCACTCATTGCCGAGCAAATTCATGTTAGGGGGAATATGATGAACCGCCGTCACGCATTGAAGGCCCTCGCGGGCCTTGCGCTTTGTCCGCTCTGCAAGCCGGCCTTCGCCGCCGAAGGTGCGCATTGGAGCTACGAAGGCGCCGGCGCCAAATGGGGCGATCTCGACGCGGCCAACAAAGCCTGCGCGGTCGGCCTGCAACAATCGCCGATCGACATCGAGGCGACGGTCAAATCGCAACTACCAGCGCTGAAGCTGAACTGGGGCAAGAGCGCCGACACCATCATCAACAACGGGCACACGATCCAGCTCAACTTCGCCGAGGGCAGCACGCTCACGCTCGGCGACGTCAAATACAAGCTGCTCCAGGTGCATTTCCACCGGCCGAGCGAGCACATGATCGGCGGCAAGAATTTTCCGATGGAGGCGCATTTCGTCCATCGCAACGAGGCCGGCGGGCTCGCCGTGGTCGGCGTGCTGATCGCCGAGGGCAGGCCGAACCTGGCCTTCGCCAAGATCGTCAAGACCATGCCGGCCGCCGAGGGCCCCGCCGTGAAGGCGGATACGACCATCGATCCCCACGCCATGCTGCCCACGAAGCTCAGCTACTTCCGCTATCCCGGCTCGCTGACGACGCCACCCTGTTCGGAGGTCGTCGAATGGCTGCTGCTGACCAACCCGATCCAGGTGTCGGCCACCGATGTCGCCGCGTTCGCAAAGCTCTATCCGATGAACGCGCGCCCGGTGCAGAAGGACAACCGGCGCTACGTGCTGCGGTCGATCTGAGCTGCGGGCGAAGGTCCGTAGCCCGGATGAGCGAAGCGACATCCGGGGTTTTTGCTAGCTAGCCGCACCAGCGGTCCCGGATGTCGCTACGCTCATCCGGGCTACGAGGTCGCTAGAACGGAAGCTGTCGCGTCACGCACTCCGCGCCAGCGCGCCGTCGATCATGTTCACCGCGTTCTGCACGCCATACACCGCGACAAAGGAGCCGAAGCGCGGGCCCTTTTCCTGGCCGAGCAGCACCTGGTAGAGCATGTTGAACCAGTCGAGTGTCACGCCGGGACGGCCGTCCTTGCCCTTCTTGACCTGGTCGAGGAACGGCTCGCGCCGGCCGATCTCGTAGACGACGTTCTGGATGTCCTCGGCCGAGGCGTCCTGCGGCAGCTGCGATAATGCATCCCGCAAATCCTGCAGCGCCGCGCGCTCGGTCTCGGTCGGTTCGCGGAACGTCTTCGTCGGCGCGACGAAGTCGCGATAATAATTGATGGCATAGCCGACCATCGCATCGAGCTTGGGATGCGTCTGCGGGCTCACGCCGGGCCGATAGCGGCCAATGAAACCCCACAGCGTCTCGGCATTCTCCGCATTCGACGACGACACCAGCGTCAGCAGGAGCTGGAACGTGACGGGCATATCGAACTTCGGCGGATGGCCGCTGTGGACATGCCAGACCGGATTGCCGAGCTGCTGCTTGGCGTCCTGCTTGGCATAGCCGTCGATGAACTGCTGGTAGTCGTCGACGTTGCGCGGGATGACGTCGAAATACAGCCGCTTGGCCGCCTTCGGCTCGCGATACATGAACAGCGACAGCGATTCCGGCGAGGCGTAGCGCAGCCATTCGTCGATGGTCAGCCCGTTGCCCTTCGACTTCGAGATCTTCTGGCCCTTGTCGTCGAGGAAGAGCTCGTAGTTGAAGCCTTCCGGCGGCGTGGCGCCGAGCGCCCTCGCGATCGCACCGGAGAGTTTGACCGAGTCGATCAAATCCTTGCCGGCCATCTCGTAATCGACGCCGAGCGCGACCCAGCGCATCGCCCAATCGGCCTTCCACTGGCACTTGACGTTGCCGCCGGTGACCGGGGTCTCGACTTCCTGGTTGGTATCGGGATCGAGATAGGTCACGGTGCCGGCCGCAACGTCGCGGCGGATCATCGGCACCTGCAGCACCACACCCGTGGTCTTGCTGATGGGGAGGAACGGCGAATAGGTCGCGCGGCGGTCGGGTCCGAGCGTCGGCAGAATGATTGCCATCACCTTGTCGTAGGCCGCTAACATCTTGAGCAGCGTCGCGTCGAAACGGCCGGACGTGTAATAGTCGGTCGAGCTCGCGAACTCGTAGTCGAAGCCGAAATGATCGAGGAAGGCGCGCAGCCGCGCATTGTTGTGGTGCCCGAACGACGGATACTCGTTTGAGAACGGATCCGGCACGCGTGTCAGCGGCTTGCCGAGATGCGCGGCCAGCATCTCCTTATTGGGGACGTTGTCGGGCACTTTCCGAAACCCGTCCATGTCGTCGGAGAACGCGAGCAGGCGCGTCTTGATCTTGTTCTCGGTCAGCACATGAAAGGCGTGCCGCACCATCGAGGTGCGCGCGACCTCGCCGAAGGTGCCGATATGCGGCAGGCCTGATGGCCCGTAGCCGGTCTCGAACAGCACCTCGTCCTTCGGGCTTTTCTTCAGCCGCGCGACAATGGCCTTCGCCTGCTCGAACGGCCAGGCGTTGGATTGTTCGGCGAGCGCACGCAGATCGCTCGGGTTCGCGGCAAGATCGACAACGGACATCTAAGGGGCCTCCGGGGCGCGGAAAATAGCGATTTCCGGGCAGAATGCAAAAGGTGGTGCGGCCTTCGCCGCGCTTACTCCCTCGCCCCGTTCTTACGGGGAGAGGGTTGGGGTGAGGGGCTGCTTCCGCAATCACGGTGAGAGACGGACTCGCGGAGACTCCCCCTCACCCGGAATTTGCTCTCGCAAATTCCGGCCTCTCCCCGCAGGCGGGGAGAGGCGAAGAGCTAAAACGGGCTCACCGAGAAATACCGCAGCCACAGATCGGTGTAGCGGCCCTTCTCCCAGACGCGGAACATCGCCCAGTTCAGGGCTTGGCGCAGCACATCGTTGCCCTTGCGCACGGCGATGCCGATGCCTTCGCCGAAGAAGCGGCTTTCGAGGAAGGGACCGCCGGAGAAGGCGCAGCAATCGCCGGAATCGGTGCCGTTGATCCAGAACGCCAGCGCGATGGCGTCGCCGAAGATGAAATCGACCTCGCCCTTGCGCAAGGCGCCGCGCATGGCGTCGTCGTTGGGATAGGGGTGCAGCTCGGCGTCGGTGAACATCGCCTTGAGATAGGCTTCATGCGCGGAGCCGGCGATGACGCCGACTTTCTTGCCTTCGAGATATTCGGGCCGGATCTCCGGCATCACCGCGTCCTTGCGCGAAGCGAAGCGCGCCGGCACGCGGTAATAGGGGTCGGTGAAGTCGACCCGGGCGCGCAGCTGCGGGCTCACCGCCATCGAGGCGATGATGGCGTCGCCCCGGTTGGAGGCGAGCGCGTCAACCAGCGTCTCGAAGCGGCGCATCTGCACCGTGCAGGTGACCTTGATCTCCTCACACAGCGCGCGGGCAAAGTCGACGTTGAAGCCGGCCGGATTGCCGTCGGCGCCGGTATAGTTGAACGGCGGATAATCGGTCTCGGTCAGGAAACGGATCACGGTCAGGCGCGACAAATCCGGCCGCTCCGGCCGCCGCCGCGGGTCCCAGAAGCCCGGTACGGCCTGCGGGGCGGCTTGCGGCGCGACCGGGGGTGAGGCTTGCGGCGCCGTTGGGGGCTGCTTGGCCGGGGCCTGCGCCTGCGCGCACGGCGCAGCAGCGAGCAGGCAGACGCCGGCGACCAGCCCGGTCAGCAAGCCACGGGCGGATTTGGACGATTTCGCCTGTTGCGATGGAGCCATCGGCTGAAAATGAACGAATTTCGTTGGGATCGGAGGGCCTTATAGCCCATCCGGCCGGGAACGCGAGCGCGGATTGCGGCCAATAGGGAAGCCTATAGATACCGCTTCAAGTCCACCGCGGCCTCTTCAGGCGTGCGCTTCAGGTTGAACGGCGAGACGAAGCGGCCGTCGCGGTCCATCAGGTAGATCAACGCGGTGTGGTCCATGGTGTAGTCACCGTCCTTGGTCGGGACCTTCTTGGCGTAGACCCGGTAGGAGGTGATCACCTTGGCGGTCTCGGCAGGATCGCCGCTGAGGCCCTCGAGGTGCGGGTCGAAGCTCGACAGATATTCCTTCATCGCCGCCGGCGTATCGCGCTCGGGATCGACCGAGATGAAGACGGCATTGACCTTGTCGGCGTCCTTACCCATCGCGCGCAGCACTTCCGAGATCTCGAACAGCGAGGTCGGGCAGACGTCGGGGCAATGGGTGTAGCCGAAGAAGATCAGGGTCGGCTTGCCCTTGAGGTTCTTGTCGGTGATGGCCTTGCCGTTCTGGTCGGTGAGCTGGAACGGGCCGCCGATCGCGGCCGGCTGCGCCACCTTGCTGACCCCGCCCATGGCCCAGAATACGATCAGCAGCCCGAGGATGAGGCTTGCGGCGAAGGCGGTCGCGATCACCAGCGGACGGGCGGCGGAGCTCATGGGCGGAAAACTTCCTGTCGCGGGTCAGAAGCAGGCGGCGAAACCGGTCCTGATCATTTCGAAGAACACCTGGCTGCCGTAGTGGAACCAGAGCGCGAGCACGCCGAGCACGACCAGGCCGCCGACGCCAGCACCCGCCAACAGCAGCACGAACGGCATCCGGCCGGCAGTGGGCGAATTGTCCGATACAGGATGGGCGGGGTGCAGTGGTTGAGCCATGACAACGATCGGGGTGAAGGGTTCCCTGGCTCTCAAATAGGCGCTGGGGCGGGGCCGGGCAAGCACGGTGGGCGGGCCAGAGATCAATTGGTGCGGAGGATCTCCGTCATGCCCGGGCTTGTCCCGCCTGCGCGGCCGAAGCGGCTTCGGCGAGGCGAAGGCCCGGGCATCCACGTAATTCTCGCCCGGGCCAAGAACGTGGATGGCCGGGACAAGCCCGGCCATGACGAAGGATAGAGATCAGCGCTGAAAACGACCGACTGCGGCCTACCGCGGCGACGGCTTGTTGGCCGAGGCCTGCGCGTCGAGGTAGCAGGGCTTGTACATGGCCTGGAGCTGCCTGCCCTTCAGGAACAGCATATGCGGGGTGAGGCCGCCGCGCTGATTGATCCAGCGTTTCACCTGCGAGGGATACATCGCATAGAGCATCTGGGTCGCTTCGGTATTGGTGACGGCGCGGCCGTTGCTGCCGAAATCCCAGGCCGCGTGGAAGCCAAGTGTCGCGTGCGACGTCACGCAGATGCGGTCGGGCGGGATGGCGCCGAGGACGATGGTGCAGGCAGAGGCGCAGAGACCGTCGATGATGACGGTGTCGCCCGACTGCCGCAGGTCCTGGTATTTGTCGACGTAGGTTCCGATCCGGCCACCGCGGTCATCCGCGATCCGAACCACCGCGTGAGAAGCGCCCATGCTCGCGATCAGGAGAACCGCCGCAAGCAACCCCGTCAGAAACTTCATTGGCCCCCGCCCCAGTCGAATTCGAATCTGTGTGTCAGGTGGTGATGCCCTGCTAGGGTCCGTCGTAACCGCGGTTTTGTCTAGGCATGCCGGCTCGCTCAAAACAAATTCAAATCCAGTGTTGCGCCGGCGCTGCACTCAGCCGGTCTTTTTCCCGAAGTGGAACAAGTTAACGATGTCTTGCGCGCCGTCCTCTTGATCTCAGTTGCAACCGCCGGCTTCAATCCGGGCAACTACAGGGGGGAACCTGGAGGGGGAAACACATGAAGGGGGAAACATATGGCCGAACAGATGACTGAAGAGACTGACGTCATCGTTGTCGGCGCAGGACTGTCGGGCCTCGTGGCCGCAACCGAGATCGCGGACGCCGGCAAGCGCGTGATCGTGGTCGACCAGGAGGGCGAGCAGTCGCTCGGCGGCCAGGCATTCTGGTCGTTCGGCGGATTGTTCCTGGTCGATTCGCCGGAGCAGCGCCGGCTCGGCATCAAGGACTCCTTCGATCTCGCGATGCAGGACTGGCTCGGCACCGCCGGGTTCGACCGTGACGAGGATTTCTGGCCGCGGCAATGGGCCGAGGCCTATGTGGCGTTCGCGGCCGGCGAGAAGCGCGCTTGGCTGCGCGCGATGGGCCATCGCATCTTCCCCGTGGTCGGATGGGCCGAGCGCGGCGGCTATGACGCGATGGGCCACGGCAATTCGGTGCCGCGCTTTCATGTCACCTGGGGCACCGGGCCCGGCATCGTCGAGCCGTTCGAGCGCCGCGCGCGCGAGGCGGTCAGAAGCGGCCGGCTGAGCTTTCGGTTCCGCCATCGCGTCGATGCGCTCTCGATCACCAACGGCACGGTGGATGGCGTCGGCGGCGCCATTCTCGCCCCGGATAATGTCGAGCGCGGCAAGAGCTCGTCGCGCAAAATCGTCGGCGAGTTTGCGTTGAAGGCGCAAGCCGTGATCGTGGCGTCCGGCGGCATCGGCGGCAATCACGATCTGGTGCGGCAGAACTGGCCGAAGCGGCTCGGCGCGCCGCCGAAATTCATGATCTCCGGCGTGCCCGAGCATGTCGACGGCCGCATGATCGGCATCACCGAGAAATCGGGCGCGCGGCTGATCAACCGCGACCGCATGTGGCATTATGTCGAAGGCATCCAGAACTGGTCACCGATCTGGCCGCGTCACGGCATCCGCATCCTGCCCGGCCCCTCCTCGATGTGGTTCGACGCCACCGGCACGCGCTTGCCGGCGCCGTTGTTTCCCGGCTCCGACACGCTCGGCCAGCTCCAATACATCATGTCCACCGGGTACGATTATTCCTGGTTCATCCTGACCCAGAGCATCATCAAGAAGGAGTTCGCCCTGTCGGGCTCCGAGCAGAACCCCGACCTCACCGGCAAGAGCTGGCGCATGACCATCAAGCGCGCCACCAACAAGGGCGCGCCGGCGCCGGTGGAAGCGTTCAAAAGCCATGGTGTCGACTTCATCGTGCGCGACAAGATCGAGGACCTCGTTGCGGCCATGAACAAGCTGGCCGGCAGCCACCTCCTCAAGCTCGAGCACATCAGGATGCAGATCGAGGCGCGCGACCGTGAGATCGCCAATCCTTACGTCAAGGATGCGCAGGTGATGAACATCCACAATGCGCGGCGCTATATCGGCGACAGGCTGATCCGCACCGCCTCCCCGCACCGCATCCTAGATCCCGCGCAAGGGCCGCTGATCGCGGTCAAGCTCAACATCCTCACGCGCAAGACGCTGGGCGGTTTCGAGACCGACCTCTCTTCGCGCGTGTTCGGCGAAGAGGGCAGCGTCATCCCCGGTCTCTATGCAGTGGGCGAAGCCGCCGGCTTTGGCGGCGGCGGCGTGCACGGCTATCGTTCGCTGGAAGGCACATTCCTCGGCGGCTGCCTGTTCTCGGGCCGCAATGCGGGCCGGGCCGCGGCGAAGGCCGTGGGCTAGATCATGCGGTGGCGGCTGCGCATCGCGGCGTTTGTTGCGGCATTGGCCGCCGCCTCGGCTGCGTCCGCCGATACGATCGACGTCGACGGCGTGAAGCGGTCCTACACTGTGCAATTGCCGGCGAAGCGGCTCGTGCCGCTCGTCGTCGTGCTGCATGGCAAGACCCAGCGCGGCGCCGACATGATGACGCGGACGGCGTGGCCGCAGGTCGCAAAGCGCGAAGGGTTTGCGGTGGTCTTTCCCGATGGCCTCAACCACGCCTGGGCCGATGCGAGGACCAAGGCGGGACCGGCGCTCCGTGGCCCGCCCGCAGGCACCGACGACGTCGCCTTCATCGCAAAGCTCGTCGAGAAGCTGGTGGCGAACGGCACCGCCGACCCTCGCCGCGTCTATGTCACCGGCATCTCCAATGGCGGCGCCATGGCCATGACGCTGGTCTGCGCCCGCGCCGATCTGTTTGCTGCCGGCGCGAGCGTGAGCATGAACCTCACCGATGAGGCCGCGGTCACGTGCCATCCGTCGCGGCCGCTTCCGATGCTGCTGATGAACGGCACGGCCGATCCGCTGGTCCCCTACGAGGGCGGCCGCGGATCGAGCTATTATGCTGCAGACGGATTCTGGTCCACCGACGAGACGCTTGCGTTCTGGCGCAAGCTCAACGGCTGCGAGACCGACAATTCCGACATGACCGATTTGCCCGACAGGGCGCCCGCAGACCAGTCCACGGTGACACGGATCTCCTCGCGCTGTCCTGGAGGGCACGACGTCGTGCTTTATCGCATCAATCAAGGCGGTCACCGCATGCCCGGATTTTCTCCGGATGCCCGCTTCCCGAAAGTCGCCGCCAGCTTGCTCGGATCGCAGAACGGCGACATCGACGCCGCCGAGACGATCTGGACGTTCTTCGGCCAGTTTCCTTGAAGCGCGACGCATGCATAGCCAGCGACGCATGCGTGCCCGGCAACGCATGCGTGCCCGGCAACGCATGCGTGCCCGGCAACGCATGCGTGCCTGGGGTGGCACAGGGCAGGCCGCTGCGCTAGACAGAGCCGCCATTCAAAGGAGACTCCCAATGAGCATTCAGCGTCTTGAAACCGGCCCGCGCATGAGCCAGGTCGTCGTGCACGGCAACACCGTCTATCTCGCCGGTGTCGTCGCCAACAACGCCGCCGGCGAAAGTGTGACGAAGCAGACCCAGGACATCCTGGCGACCATCGACAGCCATCTCGCCAAGGCCGGCACCGACAAGTCGAAGCTGCTCTCGGCCACGATCTACATCACCGACATGAAGACGTTTGGCGAGATGAACGCGGTGTGGGACGCCTGGGTCTCGCCCGGCAACACGCCGGCGCGCGCCACCGTCGAAGCCAAGCTCGCGGCAGCACAATACACCGTCGAGATCATGGTCACTGCGGCGAAGTAACCGCGGAAAATTTACGCGCGCTGATGACCTCAAAGGTAATCGATCAGCGCGCGTGAACCTTCGATAGTCAGGTCAGCCGAACGACACGGCGCCATCGAAGGAGACGACAATGACCGACCCCATCACCATCGCCCGCCGCTACATCGATCTCTGGAACGAACGTGCAGCCGGCCGCCGGCGCGAACTGCTGAGCCAGAACTGGACGGCGGATGCGAGCTATGTCGATCCCCTGATGAAGGGCGACGGCCATGACGGCGTCGATGCGCTGATCGCAGGCGTGCAGCAGCGCTTCCCCGATTTCAAGTTCAAGCTGATCGGCGAGCCCAACGGCTACGGCGACCATGTCCGCTTCAGTTGGGGCCTTGGTCCCGAGGGCATCGACAGCCCGATCAAGGGGACCGATTTCGCCGTGCTGAAGGACGGCCGCATCAGGAGCATCACGGGATTTCTGGACCAGGTACCCGCGGGCGCGTGAGCGCGCGCTGATCGTTGCTGCGCCCTCTCCCCTTGTATGGCAGGGCGATCGCATATGACGAAGCATATGGCTGCAAGCTCGACTGCGGCCATCCTTCGAGACGCCCGCCTGCGGCGGGCCCTCAGGATGAGGGATGCGTCTGCGGCAGCATTCAACGCAGATGGATGCAGCTGAGCCTCATCCTGAGGAGACCGCGAAGCGGTCGTCTCGAAGGACGAGGCGCTCGCTCAGAGGTCGCTGAGACGTCATATGCGATAGCCCTGCCTTTTAAAGCGAGGGCGCAGCGGCGCTCGTCGCACAGGCACTAGTTATTCGCGCTCGCAGAATCGTCCATCGCCTTGAAGGCTTCCTCCAGCTGCAGCGAGATCGGCACGTTCAGCCGTTCGCCGGTCGGAAGTCGTGCGGTGAACCATTTGTTGTAGAGCGGGACGAGGTCGTGGTTGGAGCCGAGCTTGCGGAAGGTGCGATCGACCACGGCCGTCAGTTGCGGCTCGCCCTTGCGAAACATGATGCCGTAGGGGTCATAGGACAGGTAATCGCCGGTGACGCGGAACTTGTCCTGTGCCTTGTGGCGCACGATCAGGCTGGACAGCAGGATGTCGTCGGTCGCAAACGCATCGGCTTTGCCGTCGACGAGCATCTGGTATGACTGTTCGTGATCAGCACCGACAACGATGGTCAGTCCCAACGAGGACTTCTTGTCGGCCGCCTGGATCGCCTGCTCGTTGGTGGTGCCCTTCGTCACCACGATGGTCTTGCCCTTCAGATCAGTCAGTGACTGGACGCTGGAGGCCTTCGGCACCATCAGTTTGGTGCCGGCGACGAACATCAGCGGCGAGAAGGCGACGCGCTTGCCGCGCTCGGCATTGGCCGTGGTCGAGCCGCATTCCAGGTCGATCTTGTTCTGGAGCACGGCGTCGATGCGGTCATCCGAGGTGACCTTGACGTAGGCGATCTTGAGATTGGGATCGTCGACCTCGACGCCGATCTCCTCGACGATGGCCTCGCAGAGCTCGAGGCTGTAGCCGATCGGCCGGTTGGCCTGGTCGAGGAAGGAGAACGGCGGCGAGCTCTCGCGATAGCCGAGCCGCACGGTGTGCGCGGTCTTGATCGCTGACAGCGTCGGGCTAAGCCCTTCGCTGCCACCGGTCTGGGCGGAGGCACCCGTGGCCAGCTGGCACGCTGCCAAAAACAAGCCGCCCGATATCGCCATTGAAAGGCGCATGATGCACTCCGATCAATGGCCGGCCATCGCAGGCACTTCGCCGGGGATCATGTCCCCCGGCACGGCATCGCCCGCTCCAAGCTCGTGCTCGGGCCCGAGCTCGCCTTCCCACTTGGCAACGACCGAGGTCGCGAGCGTGTTGCCGATCACGTTGGTGGCGCTGCGGCCCATGTCGAGGAAGGTGTCGATGCCCATGATCATCAACAGCCCGGCCTCGGGGATGCCGAACTGCGACAGCGTCGAGGCGATCACCACGAGGGAGGCGCGCGGCACGCCGGCGACGCCCTTCGAGGTGATCATCAGGGTCGCCAACATCGCGAGCTGAGTGCCTAGCGGCATGTCGATGTGGTAGCTCTGCGCGATGAAGACGCTCGCGAAGGTGCAGTACATCATCGTGCCGTCGAGATTGAAGGAATAGCCGAGCGGCAGCACGAAGCTCGATATCCGCGACGAGGCGCCGAACTTGTTCAGCCCCTCCAGGGTTTTCGGATAGGCCGCTTCGGAGCTCGCGGTGGAGAACGCGATCATCAGCGGCTCGCGGATCAGCTTCAGCAGATGGGCATAGCGCGGCCCGATCACGATGAAGCCCACGACCACCAGGATGCCCCACAGCAGCGCGAGCGAGAGATAGAAGCCACCCATGAAGACGATGAGCTTCCAGAGCACCAGCAGGCCGTTCTTGGCAACGGTCGCGGTGATGGCGGCCCAGACCGCGAACGGCGCGAACAGCATCACATAGCCCGTCACCTTGAGCATGATGTGGCCGATATCATCGATCAGCGCCAGGATCGGCTTGGAGCGCTCGGGCATCGAGCCCATCGCCACCGAGAAGAACACGGCAAAGATCACGATCTGCAGGATCTCGTTCTGCGCCATCGCATCCGCGATCGAGGTCGGGATCAGATGGGTCAGGAATTTTTCGATCGAGAAGGCGGAAACCGGCAGGCCGGTCGATTGCGCCTTGTCAGGCAACGTGCCGGGGAAGTTCGCGCCGGGCTGGAGCAGATTGACCATCACGAGGCCGAGCATCAGCGAGATGAAAGAGGCGCTGACGAACCAGCCCATGGTCTTGGCGAAGATGCGGCCAAGCTTGGAGCCCGAACCCATATGAGCAATGCCGCCGACCAGGGTCGCAAACACCAGCGGCGCGATGATCATCTTGATCAGGCGCAGGAAAATCACGGCGATCAGGTTGATGGACGAGGCCCAGTCGCCCCGCGTGTCGGGCAGGAAATTGTAGATCGCCGCGCCCATGATGATGCCGAGCACCATCGCCACCAGAATGAATTGCGTAAACCTGTTCGACATTGAACACCCCCGCTACACCGACCGCTTCATGATGTCGCAGATATGATGATGACGCAACACGCTTGGCGTGCGATCGCCGGGGCGGATGTTCCCGTTGCGCAACTGGCGCTCGCGATCTAGCCTTCATGCAGCGCACAACGAAAGCGGCTTGCACGTTTTTCTTGCGGCAGCTGCATCAATAATCGTCAAACGACCGAGGGGAAACATCATGAGCGGCAGCGTCAATCGTCAGATTCTTTTGGTGGAAAAGCCCAGCGGCAAGCTCGGCCCCGAGCACTTCAAGCTGGTCGAAGGTGCGGTGCCTGAGCCGAAGGACGGCGAGGCCTTGCTGCGCGTGCGATACATCTCGCTCGACGCCGCCAACCGCGCCTGGATGCACGGCGCGACCTATCGTTCAGCGGTCGAAGCCAACAGCGTGATGGCCGGCGGCGCCATCGCCGAGGTCGTCAGTTCAAAGGCGCCGGGGCTTGCGCCGGGCGACATCGTGTTCGGCGACACCGGCTGGCAGGAGTTGGCGGCAGTCCCTGCCAAGCATCTCACCAAGATGCCGAAGCTCGAGCCGATGACGCATCTGCTCAGCGTGTTCGGCATTGCCGGCCTCACCGCCTATTTCGGCCTGCTGGAGATCGGCAAACCGAAGGAAGGCGAGACGGTCGTGGTCTCCGCGGCCGCAGGCTCGGTCGGCTCGATCGTCGGGCAGATCGCGAAGATCAAGGGATGCCGCGTGGTCGGCATCGCCGGCGGCGCCGACAAGTGCAACTGGCTGACCTCCGAGCTCGGCTTCGATGCGGCCGTGGACTACAAGGACGGCGCGGTGTTCAAGGCGTTGCGCGCGGCGGCGCCGAAGGGCATCGACGTCTATTTCGACAATGTCGGCGGCGACATTCTCGAAGCCTGCCTGCCGCAGATGAACAATTACGGCCGCATCGCGTGCTGCGGCGCGATCTCGCAATATGACGGCGCGCCCTCGGCACACGGCCCGCGCGGCGTGCCCGGCCTGATCGTGGTGAAGCGGCTCGTCATGCAGGGCTTCATCGTGATGGACTACATGAAGGAAAGCCAGCGTGCGCTCGCCGACCTCCAGGCATGGGTCACATCCGGCAAGCTGAAGGTGCAGGAGGACATCATCGACGGCCTCGAGAACACGCCGAAGGCACTGATCGGATTGCTGGCGGGCGACAACCGCGGCAAGCGGATGGTCAAGCTCTGACGACGTAGTTAGGTCGCAATTGCAAAGCCAATATCTACTTGCGGTAGAGGTCGCGGCGGCCAATGATGCCGCGCGCGGCATCACCCGCGACCATTGTTTGCATCACATTTGAAAAATTGTCGGCGTTACCGACAGGGCGGGAATTCACTCAGATGTTCAACATGTTGAAACATGCGTCGGCACGCGGGACGTTGCTGGCGGCGGCTCTCTTCGCAACTGCAGCAGGCGCGTTCGCACAAGCACCGACCGAGGCGCAGAAGAGCGCGATCCGCTCCGCATGCCGTTCGGACTTCATGGCGCACTGTTCGAGCGTCACGCCCGGCGGCGTAGAAGCCTATCAATGCCTGCAGAAGAACATGTCCGGTCTGTCATCGGGATGCCAAACCGCGGTACGCGCCGTCGAGCCAGCTGCGGCGCCGAAGACCGAAGCTGCACCCAAGGAGGCTGCACCCAAGGCGGAGACCGCGCCTGCCGCGCCGAAGGCTGAAGCCGCTCCCGCCGCAAAGCCGGCGGCTGCGCCCAAACAGCCGAGCAGCGCGCAGGTCGCTGCCGTCAAGAGCGCGTGCCGCGCCGATTATCCCAAGGTGTGCGCCAGCGTGCCGCCGGGCGGCGCGCCCGCGCTCGAATGCCTGGAGAAGAACAAGGCAAAGGTTTCGCCGGCCTGCGAGAAGGCCGTGACCGCCGCGGCCGGGGGCGGGGGCACAGCAGCAACGGCGGCACCTGCGGGCGCGGCTCCTGCGGCGGCAGCAGCACCGGCGGCCGCGCCCGCCGTGATCGTGCTGCGCCCGCTGCGGCCACGCGAAGAGCTGTTCATCGTCCAGTCCGCATGTCGCGAGGATGTCCGCACGCTGTGCGGCAGCGTGGCGCCAGGTGGCGGTCGGATCATTCAATGCGTTGCCAGCAACGCCGCGTCGCTGTCGCCCGCCTGCAAGGACGTGCTGGCGCCGTTCGCTGCACGCTAGAGAAGCGTGAGATCCGGTGGTCCGCTGTACCAGGGTGCTGGTGGACGGGGTTTACGTGAAGCGCTGCGTCTGACGGTGCGGATGGCCAAGCCGGCGTGGTTTGGATATGCTTCGCGAGGTCACTGCTTCGGACACGCGCCAAACGCGTGTCCGGACATGAGCTTCGGCGTGCCGCGCGCTTCGCCGATAATTCCGCTGGCGCGGGAAGCCGGAGCACATTAGTCTACCCCTAGATAGTAAGTATACTGTCAATCAGGGAGGACAGACGTTGCGGATCGCCGTGATTGGCGGGGGGCCCGGTGGGCTCTATTTCGCCTATCTCTGGAAGAAGCGTCACCCCGAGGATCAGGTCGACCTGTTCGAACAGAACCCGGCCGACGCGACCTGGGGCTTTGGCGTCGTGTTCTCGGACCAGGCCCTGGAATTCCTGCGTGCCGACGACCCCGAGACGGTCGACGCGATCGCGCCGCACATGGAGAGCTGGGAGAACATCACGCTGAACCTGAGCGGCGACAGCGTCGCCATCGACGGTGTCGGCTTCTCCTCGATCGGCCGGCTCGAGCTCTTGCGATTCCTGCAGCAGCGCGCGCTCAATGCCGGCGTCACCCCGCGCTTCGACACGCCGATCCACTCCATCGACCAGCTCAACGGCCATGATCTGATCGTCGCCGCCGACGGGCTGAACTCGCTGGTACGCCGCGCCTTCGAGGGCGATTTCGGCACCTCGCTGTCCTACTCCTCCAACAAGTTCGTCTGGTACGGCACCTCCAAGCGCTTCGACACGCTCTCGCAGACCTTCGTCAAAACCGACCGCGGCGCCTTCAACGCCCATCACTACCGCTACTCGCCGACCATGAGCACGTTCCTGGTCGAATGCGATCACGCGACCTGGCAGGCCTACGGTTTCGCCTACAAGGACGTGGAGCAGTCCAAAGGTGTCTGCGAGGAGGTGTTCGCCGACACGCTCGGCGGCCGCTCGCTGGTCTCCAATAAATCGGTCTGGCGCAACTTCCCCTGGGTCTGGAACGAGCACTGGTCGTTCAAGAACATGGTGCTGCTCGGCGACGCGCTGCACTCGGCGCATTTCTCGATCGGCTCTGGCACGCGGCTCGCGATCGAGGACGCCATTGCGCTGGTCAAGGCGCTGGAATCGGACGCCCATCTCTCCACCGCCCTGCATCGCTACCAGGCCGCGCGAAAGCCGGTGGTGCAGAAGCTCGTCAACGCCGCGCGGACCAGCGCGTTCTGGTACGAGCACTTTGCTCAGCACATGCAGCAGGGCCTGATGGACTTTGCCTACAGCTACATCACCCGCTCAGGCCGCATCGACGACTCCCGCCTGCGCGCGATGTCGCCGGCTTTCATGGCGCGCTACGAAGCCGCCAAGAACGGTGGGGACGAGGCATGAGCGGGCAGATTAAAGACCAGGTGCCCGCGGACTGCGCGGGCGCGCGCGAGATCGGCTTTTCCGTTCCGCAGGTCTACAATGCCAGCCGCGTGCTGTTCGACAATGTCGGCAAAGGCCGCGGCGACAAGCTCGCACTCATTGGCCCCGCGGGGACGCGCACCTACGCGGAGCTCTGCGCGGAAGCCGGACGCTGGGGCAACGGCTTTGCCTCGCTTGGCCTCAAGCGCGGCGATCGCGTGCTGCTGTTCCTCGATGATACCCCGGCCTATCCGGCCGCGTTCTTCGGCGCGGTGCGCGCCGGCTTCGTGCCGCTGCTGATCAACACGCTGACGCCGCCGGATCTGCTGCAATTCTATCTCGCCGATTCCGGCGCTTCTGTCGCGGTGGCGGATGCCGAGTTCTGTGCACGGTTCAACGCCGAGGCTTGCAAGGACACGGCCCTGCATACCCTGGTGGTCGTCAATGGTGCGGTGGGCGATCACGCAGCACCAAACGCCGTTTCCGCCGCCGGCTGGCTCCCGCAATTTCCGACTGAGCTCGCGGAAGCCGACACGCATCGCAACGAGATGGCGTTCTGGATGTACTCGTCCGGATCGACTGGCCGGCCCAAAGGCATCGTGCATCTCCAGCACGACATGGCCTATAGCGAAGTCGCCTTTGCGCAGAACGTCTTGAAGCTGACGCCGGACGACATCTGCTTCTCGGTGCCAAAAATCTTCTTCGCCTATGGCTTTGGCAATGCGATCACCTTCCCGTTCTCGGCGGGCGCGACCACGCTGCTGTTGCCGGGCCAGCCGAAGCCCGCGGCGATCTTCAAGGCGATCGAGCAATACAAGCCGACGGTCTTCTTCGGCCTGCCGACGCTTTATACAGCGCTGACCAAGGCCGAGGGTGCCGACCAGACCGACTTCTCGTCGCTGCGCATGGCGCTCTCGGCCGCCGAGGTGCTCTCGGCCGACGTCTTCAATGGCTGGAAGACGCTCACCGGTCTCGAGATCGTGGAAGGCCTCGGCTCGACCGAGGTGCTGCACATCTATCTCTCCAACCGCCCCGAGCAGAAGAAGCTCGGCGCCGCCGGCCTGCGCGTGCCCGGCTACGAGGTCGCGCTGCGCGACAAGGACGGCCGCGATGTCGGCGACGACGAGGAAGGCATCTTGTGGGTGCGCGGCGATTCCAACACGCCGCTATACTGGAACCGGCCGGACAAATCCGCCGAGACCATCCGCGAAGGCGGCTGGATCTACACCGGCGACCGCTTCGTCCGCGATGCCGAGGGCTTTCACTTCTTCCGCGGCCGCGCCGACGATCTCATCAAGATCTCCGGCCAGTGGGTCTATCCGCTTGAGGTCGAGCTGTGCCTCGCCGACCACCCGGACATCCGCGAATGCGCGGTGTTCGCCGCCGAGCTGCCGGACCGGCGCATGACCCTGAAGGCCGTCGTGGTGATGAACAGCCGCGCAGCCGATCAAAGCGAAGCGACCCGGCGGCTGCAGGATTACGTCAAGGGCAAGCTGCTTCCCTACAAATATCCGCGCGAGGTGATCTTCATCGACGAGCTGCCGAAGACGGGCACGGGGAAGATCGACCGGCAGGCGCTGTTGAGGATGTGAGGGGCGGCGCGCGGCTTCATATTTGCTGTCGTCCCGGCGAAGGCCGGGACCCATACGCCGGGGCAGCAGTGTGGCGCTAGAAGGTCATTGCCTGTCTTCGCCAAACCAAACTCGGTGGTTATGGGTCCCGGCCTTCGCCGGGACGACGGCGGTATTTGACGCCCGCCCCTCACCCCGCCTTCCCCAGATGCTCCAGCGCGTCCTCGGCCCGGAGCGGCACCCGCGATGCCTCGTTGTTGAGATCGACGAGCTGCAGCAGGAGCCCCATCAACGCCTTGCGGTCCGCAGGCTTGAGCGGCTCGAGCATCCGCATCTGGGCGCGTTCGACGGCGGGAATGATGTCGCGCAGGATCGCCGCGCCTGATTTGGTCAAATAGAGCAGCTTGATCCGCTTGTCTTCCAGCGCAGGCCTGCGCTCGACGAAATCCTTGGCCTGAAGCCGCTCGATCACGCTGCCGAGCGTGGAGCGGTCGAAGGCGATCACCGCGGACAGCCGCGTCGCGTCGATGCCGGGATGGGTGTGGATCGCGATCAGCGCCGCGTATTGCACCGGCGTGAGGTCGAACGCCTTGCATTCCTCCATGAAGATCGAGACCGCGATCTGCTGCATGCGCCGGAACAGATAGCCCGGCGCGGCATAGACTGCGTCTATCGTGATCGGAGGGGCAGGCTTACTCGGCATCGGGCTGGTTCTCCGGCGCGGCGTTGACGAACGCCGGCAGCGCCTTGGCCGCAGCTTCCGCCTCGAGCAGACGCGGATAGGCGGAGACGTCGACGCCGAACCGGCGCGCATTGGCGAGCTGCGGCACCAGGCAGAGATCGGCGAGCGTCGGCGCATCCCCGAAGCAAAACGAACCCGGCTCGTTTCTGATCAGCGTCTCGCAGGCCGCGAGCCCCTCGCGATTGACCCACGCCGCCCAGTCCTGAACCTTCTCCTCCGCAAGGCCGAGCTCGCGCAGCCGCGCCAGCACCTTCAGATTCTGCACGGGGTGAGTGTCGCAGGCGATCGCCAACGCGAACGCCCTCACCTTGGCGCGCTGCAGCGTATCGCTCGGCAGCAGCGGCGGGTTGGGATGGATCTCGTCGAGCCATTCGATGATGGCGAGCGATTGGGTCAGCACTGCGCCCGCATCGTTCTCCAACGCGGGCACCAGGCCCTGCGGATTGATGGCGAGATAGGCCGGCGCGCATTGCTCGCCCTTGCGAAGGTGATGCGGCAGGTGCTCGGCACTGAGACCCTTGAGGTTCAGCGCGATCCGTACCCGGTAGGCGGCGCTGGAGCGGAAATAGCCGTGCAGCTTCATCGGAACCCTCCCGTTTCGTTCTCGTTCGCACGTTGACGCTACCTAGATCGTAAGTATACTGTCAATCAACAAAACGACGGGAGCCGCACCATGGAAGCCGTGACCAAGACGCCGGAACGCGAGGCGTTCTACAAGAAGATCGACGGCGAGAATCTCACCGCGCTCTGGACCGTCATGAGCGACCTGATCACGCCGGAGCCGAAGAGCGCTTGCCGGCCGCATCTGTGGAAGTTCGACATCATCCGCGACTACATGACCGAAGCCGGCAGACTGATCACGGCGAAAGAAGCCGAACGGCGCGTGCTGGTGCTGGAAAATCCCGGCCTGCGCGGACAGTCGAAAATCACCACGTCGCTCTATGCCGGCGTGCAGATGGTGGTGCCCGGCGACGTCGCGCCCGCCCACCGGCACAGCCAATCGGCACTGCGCTTCGTGCTCGAAGGCAAGGGCGCCCACACCGCGGTCGACGGCGAGCGCACCGCGATGGAGCAAGGCGACTTCATCATCACGCCGTCGATGACCTGGCACGATCATTCCAACGAGACCGACCAGCCGATGTTCTGGCTCGACGGTCTCGACATTCCGCTGGTGCAGTTCTTCGACTGCTCCTTCGCGGAAGGCTCCAACGAGGACCAGCAGAAGATTACGAGGCCCGCCGGCGACAGCTTCGCGCGCTACGGCCACAATCTGCTGCCGGTCGACGTGAAGCGGAGCTCGAAGACCTCGCCGATCTTCAGCTATCCCTATGCCTACACGCGCGAAGCACTGGAGAAAGCCCGCACGAGTCAGGAGTGGGACGCCTGTCACGGGCTGAAGCTGAAATTCAGCAACCCCGAGACCGGCGACTTCGCGATGCCGACCATCGGCACCTTCATCCAGTTGCTGCCCAAGGGCTTCAAGACCGCGCGCTATCGTGCGACGGACGCAACGGTGTTCTGTCCGATCGAAGGCCACGGCCGTACCCGCATCGGGGACGCGACCTTCGAATGGGGCCCGCGCGATTTGTTCGTGGTGCCGAGCTGGCAATGGGTGACGCACGAGGCCGACATGGACGCGGTGCTGTTCAGCTTCTCGGATCGCCCCGTGCAGCAGAAGCTGGACTTGTTCCGGGAAGATCGCGGGAACGTTTAGGCTGCGCTGTCAGCCTCATCGTCATTGCGAGCGCAGCGAAGCAATCCAGAGTCTTTCCGGGGAGGCAGTCTGGATTGCTTCGCTGCGCTCGCAATGACGGAGTAAACCTCACCGCCAGTGCAGCAGCCGCGTCTCCAGCCAGTTGATCACCCGCCCCACCATCAACCCAAACACCGATAAAATCACCACGCCCGCGAGCAGCTGATCCGTTTGCATCAAATTGCCGGCCTGCAGCACGAACGCGCCGATGCCGTATTGCGCGCCGATCATCTCGGCGCTGACGACGAGCAGCAGCGCCACCGACGACGTGATGCGGAAGCCGGCGAGGATCGCGGGCAGCGCGCCCGGCCACATCACCTTGCGCACGATGGTGGCGAACGGCACGTTGAAGCTTTGCGCCATGCGGATCAGATTGCGCGGCACCGCGTCGACGCCGCTATAGACCGAGATCGCGGTCGAGAAGAACACGCCAAGCGCAATGGTCGCGATCTTCGGCTCTTCACCGATGCCGAGCCAGAGGATCAACAGCGGCAGCAGCGCGATCTTCGGGATCGGGAACAGCGCCGAGATGAAGGTGATGCCGACGCTGCGCGCCAGCCGCGACAGGCCGATGGCAAAGCCGACCGCGACACCGGCCGCCGTGCCGAGCAGCCAGCCGACACCGATGCGCATGAGCGACGCGGAAAGGTGCTGCCACAGTGCGCCCGAGATCGCGAGCTGGTAGATCGCACGCGCGATCGCCGATGGTGGTGGCAGGAACAGCGGATTGACGAGGCCGGTGCTGCCCGCCGCCTGCCAGATCGCAATGACCAACGCGAGCGCGATCCAGCCGCCGAAACGGCTGCTCGCCGGCACGAAGCCGGCGCCGCGAAAGCGGACGGGTCGGACCGCGTCAGCCTTCGCAGATGTCCCCACTGGCGCGCGATCAAGCATGCTGAACCTCACGCTCGGCATCGATCGCCTCGTGGCGGATCAGCGACCAGATCTGGTTCTGCAGCGCGAGCAGCTTTTCACGGGCTGCAATGTCACCGCGCTCAGTGCGCGTCATCGGCACCGCCACGACTTCGCGAATGCGGCCAGGACGCCGCGACAGCACCACGATGCGGTCGGCAAGCCGCGCCGCCTCTTCGAGATTATGCGTGACATAGACCGCGCCCATGCCGCCATCGGCGAGCAGCCGGACGAAATCCTCCATCAGCAGTTCGCGGGTCTGCGAATCCAGCGCCGACAACGGCTCGTCCATCAGGAGGATGGCCGGCCTGACCGCAAGCGCGCGCGAAATGCCGACGCGCTGGCGCATGCCGCCGGACAGCTGCTTCGGATAGGTTTTGCGAAAATCGGTCAGGCCGGTGCGGCGCAAGGCGTCGTCGACCAGCGCGCGGCGCTGCACGGCCGAGAGCTGGGTGTGCAGCAGCGGGAATTCGACGTTCTCCTCCACATTGGCCCAGGGCAGCAGCGCAAAGTCCTGGAACACGAAGGTGAGCGGATTGAGACTGTCCGCCGGCGGCGATCCACGCAGCTCGGGCGCGCCGGAGGTCGGCAGCAACAGCCCGCCCAGGATCGACAGCAGCGTGCTCTTGCCGCAGCCCGAGGGCCCCACGATCGCCACCACCTCGCCCGCGCTGACGGTGAACGAGACGTCGTCGAGCACGGCGAGTTCGCCGAAACGATGGGTGATGTGGTTGGCGATCAGGTCCATGTCATGGCCTCAGGGTCGTCCCGGCGAACGCCGGGACCCATACGCCGAGTGGCAGTGTGGCGCAAAGTGGTCATTGCCTGTCTTCGCCAAATTCAATTCGGTGGTTATGGGTCCCGGCCTTCGCCGGGACGACACTGAGGGCGCGACTGCATCCGGGCTGTGCATCCTTCGAGGCTCGCTTCGCGAGCACCTCCAGCGACAACGGCTTTGCCGTTGCGCGGGGATGACGGAGATCGTTGCGAGCGCGCATCATCAATCCGCCTTCACAAATTCCTTTGCGATGATCGCATTCGCGTCAAAACCCTTGTCGGCAAAGCCCTGCTCCTGGAGCCATTTGATCTGGTTGTCGACGTTCTTCACATCCAGCTTGCCGTCGGGATCGATATAGGCGCAGTTGCCGACCACCTGCTCGACCGGGAGATTTGTATATTTGGCGATGATCTCCAGCAGCGGCTTTGTCTTGTCATTGATCGGCGCGACACCGTCTTTCATCGCAGCAAGGATGACGTCGTGATATTCGCGGTCGGCCTTTGCCAAAGCGCCGAGCAGCTTCGTCACCAGCACCTTGTTGGTCAACGTCTTCGGCGAGGCGAACACCGCGCCCAATTGCCAGGGTGTCTCGTCGCCGACCCAGCCGAGAAACTTCGCACCGCCGTCATCCATCAGCTTTCGCGCGGTGGAGATCGGCAGCAGCGCTGCGTCCACCGTTTCGCCCTTCAGCGCGGCCGCCGCATTCGACAGCGATTGCAACGGCACGATCTTCACGTCGGCGAGCTTGAAGCCGTATTTGTCGGCAAGCAGGCCGAGCGAATAGTGAAAGGAGGAGCCGACCTGCGTCATCGCCACGCGCTTGCCCGCGAGGTCCTTCGGCGTCTTCAGGCCGCTCGCATAGGCGTTGTTGCTGGCGAAATAACCGATCAGGGGATAGCCGGCCTTCTCGCGGCTCATGCCGCCGATCACCTTGAGCACGCCCTTGCCGGCGAGATTGTAGAGACCGGCGGTGAAGGCGGTGACGCCGAAATCGATGTCGCCGGATGTGGTGGCCACCGCGATCGGCTGCGCCGCATCGAAGAATTTCAGCTCGACGTCGAGGCCGGCCTCGCGGAAATAGCCCTTGTCCTGCGCGATGAAGACCGGCGCGGAGGAGGATAGCCTGAGCACGCCGATCCTGGCCTTCAGCGCGTCCTCGGCTCGGGCCGTGCCCATCGCTGTGATCGCCATCAGGGCAGCTAGCGCGAGCCGCACAATTCCGGTCATTTCGTTTCCTCGCCGTCGTTATCTTGCAGTCGGTTACAGGCCCTCGGGCACGGGCTGGTCCCGTCCGATGAAGGCGCCCTGTTGTTTCAACGTTTCCTGCAGCTTTTCAACGGGGATGTCACGCGGGATCCGGTTTCCGGAGAGCGCCAGCGCGGCGGCGGAACCGGCCGCCTCCCCCATCACGAAACAGGCACCGGAGACCCGGGCCGCCGACTGGCCCTCATGGGTCATCGAGGCGCAGCGGCCGGCGACCAGCAGATTGTCGACGCCTTCGGGCACCAGCATGCGGTAGGGCAGCTCGTTATAGCCGCGCGATTCCGGGATCGGCGGGAAGGTGAAGACGACGTCTCCGGGGACATGGGCCTCGATCGGCCAGCCATTGACCCCGATGGAATCCTCGAACGAGGCGCAGCCGAGCACGTCCTCGCCGCTGAGCTGATAGCCGCCATTGATGCGGCGGGTTTCGCGGATGCCGAGCTGCGGCGGCAGGTCGACGATGTAGGATTTTTCAAAGCCCGGCACGGTGCGCAGGAATTCGAACGCGGCGAGCGCTTGCTTGCGGCCCTCGATCTCGCCGCGGGTGAGATCGTCAGGCTCGATGCCGTTGATGGCATGGCCGTCCTCGCGCGCCACTTGCGTGAAGTTCACCCGCCATTCGATGCCGGACTTTTGCGGCCGCACGATCGCGCTCTTGCGCGGGAATGTGTGGGTGCCGGCGGCGGTGGCCTGCTCCATCAATTGCGGGATGGTGCGCCAAGCATCGCCCGCTTTCGTGGGATCGATGCCGTTGAGGCGGAGCATCATCGAGGGATACATCGGATGGCCGTGCTCGTCGCCGAATTCGAACGGCGCGCCGGCCCAAACCGCGAGATCGCCGTCGCCGGAGCAATCGATGAAGATCTCCGATCGCACCGCCTGCCGGCCGGCCTTGGTCTCGACCATCAGCGCATCGATGCGGCTGTTATCGCCCATCACCACGCCGGCGCCGAGCGCATGGAAGAGGATGTGCACCTTGTGACTGGCGAGCAGCTGGTCGGCCGCGATCTTGTAGGCGGCGGTGTCGTAAGCCTGGGCGAAGACCTTGCCAAGGATCAGATGCGGCGCGTTAAGGCCGTTCAAATGGTCGATCCGCGCCAGCAGCTCCGACGCCATGCCCTGCACGAGCCGGTGGGCCTGGCCATAAACATTGCCGTGCAGGCCGCAGAAATTGGTGACGCCGGCCGCGGTGCCCATGCCACCGAGAAAGCCGTAGCGCTCGATCAGCAGCGTCTTCCGTCCCGCGCGTGCGCTTGAGGCCGCCGCCACGATGCCGGCCGGACCGCCGCCGAGCACGACCACTTCATATTCGCCATAGATCGGCACATGGCGTGCCGGTTCTTCGATCGTCGTGGCCTGCATGGCGCGTCCTGCTCCCGAAATCTCTTGCTTGGGCCGACTATGAATTAACGCGTGCCGGGCTACAATCCACCAAAATACACGATCAGCTTTCACGAATCGAGAAAGGTGGAAAATGGACGTCCTCGTGAACCTCCAAGCCTTCCTCGCCACCGCGGACGCCGCTGGATTTTCCGCCGCGGCGAGAAAACTCAATGTCGCGACTTCGGTGGTCGCAAAGCGGGTCACCCAATTGGAGGCACGGATCGGCACGCCGCTGTTTCATCGCTCGACGCGGCAATTGCGGCTGACCGCGGCCGGCCAGGAATATGTCCAGAGGGCGCGGAGCGTGGTCGCCGATGTCGGCGATCTCCTGTCGCGCATGGGCGAGAAAGGACATGATCTAATCGATCATTTGCGTATCAAGGCACCGACATCGCTGACCATCGCCCGGCTTGCCGATGTGTTCAGCGCGTTCCAGACCCAAAACCCGAAGCTGAAACTCGAAATCGTCTTGATCGACCGTCCCGTCGATCCGGTGACGGAAGGCTTCGATATCGCCATCGGCGCGTTTCCGCATTCGTTTGGCGGCGTGGTCGACGAACCCCTATGCCGATTGAAGCGCCTGTTGTGCGCGTCGCCGGCCTATCTCGGCGCGCACGGCATGCCGCGCCACCCGCGCGATCTGGTCGATCATCGTTGCCTGAGTTTTCTTCCCACCGGCCCGGACTGGGTGTTCGACGGGCCGCGCGACCGTATCACCGTTCAGGTCCGCCCGCTGCTGAGTTCGAACGAGGGCCACGTGCTCGTGAAGAGCGCGATCGCCGGCAACGGCATCGCCTTCATCTCGCACTATCTTGCGGAAGAGGCTCTACGCCAAGGCACGTTGCAGGTCGTGTTGCCGGATTTTCCAATCCCCGATTTATGGGTCAAGGCCACCATTCCCGAGCGACGGGTCCAGGCTGCAGCGGTTCAGGCGCTCTTGCGCGAATTGAAGAGCTCGCTGTTGCCGGTGCTGTAAGCCCGTTTCGTTTGCACCGGCGGCGTCGCCGATTTCAACGGGAATTCAGGCCGCCGAGCGGATGGTGTGGAGGAAATCGTCGACGTTCGACTTCATCGAATCCGCCTGCTGCTTCAGGGCCGCCGCGACCGTAAGAGCGGCTTCGGCACCGGCGTCGGTCTCGCCCGCGACCGCGCGCACCTGACCGATTTCCTGCGTCACCGCCGTGGTGCCGTTGGCCGCCTCTTCGACGTTGCGCGCGATTTCGCCCGTTGCCGCGCCCTGCTCTTCGACCGCCGCGGCGATCGCGGTGGCGATGTCGGCCATTTCCTTGACGGTGGTGCCGAACTGCTTAATCGCCTGGACCGATTGGCCGGTCGCACTCTGGATCGTCGCGATCTGGCTGGCGATCTGCTCCGTCGCCTGCGCTGTCTGGGTGGCGAGACTCTTGACCTCGCTGGCGACGATCGCGAAGCCCCGGCCGGCGTCACCGGCGCGCGCCGCTTCGATGGTCGCGTTCAGCGCCAGCAGATTGGTCTGACTGGCGATGGCCTGAATCAATTGAATGATGTTGCCGATCTTTTCAGCCGCATCCGACAGCCCATGGATCAAATCGGAGGTCCGGTTGGTCTCGTCGGTCGCCCGGTTCGAGACCGCGACGGAGCGGTGCACCTGGCTCGAGATTTCGCGGATCGAGGCCGCGAGCTGCTGGGTGGCGGAGGCGACGGTCTGCACGTTCATCGATGCCTGCTCGGCGCGGGTCGCGACCGCTTCGGCGAGCCCGCGACCACGCTCGGCGACCTTTGCCAACTCCTCGGCGCTGCGCCCCATGTCGTCGGCGCGGCCGCCGACACCGGCAATCACCCCCTGCATGCCCTGCTCGAAGCGGCCGGCAAGATCCGACATCATGCGGGCACGGTCGGCCTCGGTGGCTTCGCGCTGTGCCGTGGCCTCGCCTTCCATACGACGAACCGCCAGTGCGTTTTCGCGGAACACCTCGACGGCGCGCGCCATGCGGCCGATTTCGTCGCGCGATTCGCCGCCCGGAATGGGATCATCGAGCTCGCCCGCCGCCAGCGATTGCATCCGGTCCGTCATGCCGCGAATCGGGCCGGATACGCTGGCTCCGATCAGCCATGCGAGCATGGCTCCCAGCAGCAGCGCGCCGGCCGCGGTCGCGATGACGGTCTGCTTGGTTTGATCGACCGCTGCCGAGGTCTTGTCGCCCTGCTCGGCGCGCACGGTGCCGAGCTTCGCATTGATCTTGTTGACCTGATCGTCGATCGCCGCACTCGCCTTCTTCAGTTCGGCCTGCCTGGCGCGCAGATCGGCGGCAACCTTGATGACCTCTTCGAGCGCTGTCGTGTCGGCGGCGATCGCGGTCTTGAGTGCTGCGACCAGCGTCTTCAATTTGGGGGCGTCCGCCGTCGCCAGCTCAGCCTCGGTGTCTGCGATCGCCAACTGGGCATAGGACAACGCCTGCTTGGCGTCGTCGGCATCGCCCGTCGACAAAGTGGATCCATAGCGCATCACGGTGACGCGCAACGCGTCGACGACGCCGGCCAGCCGCATCGGATTGACAAGCCGTTCCGCATCATCCGAGCGATTGGCAAGCGCAACCTGAATGCCGCTGACATTGAGGCCGGCGGCCGCGCCCTGGGCGTCGGTCTTCGTGGTGGCGGCGCGCAGCCGATCCGCGGCATCCGCCGCCGCGGTGAACGACGAACGATAGGTTTCGAGCGCCGTCTTGACCGGGCCGATGCCTTCCGCGATCGCTTGCAGCTTGCCGAATTGCCGATCGGCCTGATCGGCCAGTTTGCCCACACCGTCGATCGCCTTGGCTGCGGCATCCTTGTCGCCGACATTCCAGGTCCGGATGAATTTCTCGACCGCCGAGTTCGCTTCCAAGAGCGCGGCACGCGCCTGTGACATGCCGGCGTCGCCGGCGGCGCTGGTCACGAGGTCATTGACCGTTCCGCCGATCCGCTCGACCTGGACCACGGCGAAGCCCGCCAGCACGACCAGGAAGCTCAGAACCAGCGCGAAACCGCCAAACACGCGCGGACGAACACCGACCCGGGACATCATGTGCGATAATTTCATGGGAATCCCGAAATCTTTACTGGGTGGACCGGATGGTGGCGAGCAGATCCTTGCCGAACCGCTTCTCGAATTCCTGATCGAGCGACTTGACCGCGTCGACGAAGGGTTGGCGATCGAATTTCTCGATCACGTCCATGCCGCCGCTGCGCACCTGCTCGAGCGACGCTGCATCGAGCTTCGCCTGCCATGTCGCCTCCGCTCCCGCTTTTGCCTGCGCGATCAACGTTGCCTGGTCGGCCGGAGTGAGCTGCTCGAACATGGCCCGGTTGGCGATGAACACGACCGGCGCGAAGAAGTGCCCGGTCAATGTGAGGTATTTCTGGACTTCATAGAGACGGGAGCCGGCAATGGTCGGCACCGGATTTTCCTGCCCATCGAGCCGGCCGTCCTTGAGCGCGGTATAGACCAGCGGAAATTCCATCGGGACCACTTCGGCACCGAGCGCCTTGAACGTCATCTGATAGATCGGGTTCGGGATGACACGAATCTTCAGACCCTTGATATCCTCGGGCGTGCGAACGGGCCGTTTGGAATTCGTGACGTTGCGGAAGCCCTGTCGGCCAATCGCCAGCAGGGTCAGCCCCTTGTCGCCGAATTTGGCGGCGATTGCCGCGCCGGCCGGACCTTGCGCCACGGCCTTGGCGTGAGCCGTATCGCGAAACAGGAAGGGAATGTCGAACACGCCGAGTTCGGGGACAACCGCACTGACCACCGAACCCGACAGCACCGCCATATCGACAGCGCCGGACTGCGTCGCTGCGAGAATGGCGTTCTCGCTACCGACTGCATTGGTGGCGCGCTGGTCGATCACGATGGGCTTGCCGGGCAATGCCACCAGCTTCTGGCGAAACTCATCCGCCCCGATCTGCTGCGGGCTCCCAAGCTGGGAATTGAACGCCAGAGAGACCAGCCGAGGTGAAGCGGCAACCGGATGCAGGACCAGCAGCGTTGCCGCCGCGACGATCGATCCGGCCTTCCAAAATCCCAGAACTTCTCTGTGCATCCGACACCATGGCGTGACAATTGTCGAACCATAATGGTCGGGAATGATTGAACTCTTAAGGATGGCCCCGCGGAATTACGGGGATTCGAATCGATCCCGCGTGCACGATTTGGGGATGGTGCACGATGCAGATCGTATCGGGTTGCTGCTGAGCGGCGCGCTCAGGCCTTGCCGCCACTCCAATTCGCCGCGCGCTTCTCCGCGAACGACGCCAACCCTTCCGCGGCTTCCGCACTCTGGCGCTTGAGCGAATGCAGCTGCACGAGCCGCGTGTAAGCCGCATCGTCCACCGCCATTCCGCCGAACGAGCTCTCCAGCGCCAGCCGCTTGGTCTCGGCCATCGCTTCAGGTCCGTTGGCAAGCAACTGCTCGACCACCTTGGCACCGGCGGCGTCGAGATCGGTGAGCGGCACGACCTCGTGGACGAGGCCGATGCGGCGGGCGTCCTCGGCGCCGAAACGTTCACCTGTCAGCGCGTAGCGGCGGACTTGCCGTACGCCAATGGCATCGCAGAGCTGCGGGATGATGATGGCCGCGGTCAGGCCCCAGCGCACTTCGGTGATCGAGAACAGGGCGTTGTCGGCCGCGATCACGACGTCGCAGGCTGCGATCACGCCGGTGCCGCCGCCAAAGCAGCCGCCCTGCACCAGCGCGACCGTCGGGATCGGCAGTGTGTTGAGCCGCTGCACGGCCTCGAATGTCGCCCGCGACGCGGCCTCGTTCGCCTCAGTCGATTGCGGCCGCACGCCATTGATCCATTTGAGGTCGGCGCCGGCCTGGAAATGCTTGCCGTTGCCCTTGAGCACGACGACGCGAAGGTTGGGCTTGCTGCCGAGATCGTCCATGGCCGCAAGCACCCCCGCGATCAATGCACCGTCATAGGCGTTGTTGACCTCCGGCCGGTTCAACGTGACGGTCGCAACCCCACGCGCATCCAGGGTCCACAGGACGGGGCTGTCGGTCATCTTTGTTCCTCCGCTCGTTTGTTTGGCGCGCACTATGACCGAGGCTCCGCACCCTGATCCATATCTTTCGAGCGTAGGGCAGCCGCGTCCATCGCATGGCGGGTTGTGTCATGCTGCCGCGGGGCAGCATCAAGGGATCAGGGACGGACATCACATGCGCATCTGCATTTTCGGCGCGGGCGCCGTCGGCAGCCATCTCGCGGTCAGGCTGGCCCGCGCCGGCCACGAGGTCTCGTGCGTAATGCGCGGCGCGCACCTGGAGGCGGTCCGGGCCAACGGCCTCAAGCTGCGCGTCGGCGATTCCGAGGTCTCCGCCAAGGTGAACGCCTCCGGCGATCCGGCCCAGCTCGGCCCCCAAGACGTCGTGATCAGCACCTTGAAGGCAACCGCGCTGACCGGGCTGGTCTCCAGTCTCAAGCCGCTGCTGCAGGACGACACCGCCATCGTGTTCGCGCAGAACGGCATTCCCTGGTGGTACGGGATCGGCCTGCCGCCGCGGCACCCGACCCCGCCCGACATCTCCTTCCTCGACCCGGGCGGGCGCTTGCGCGCCTGCATCCCAAAAGAGCGGATCGTCGGCGGCGTGGTCTTCTCCTCCAACGAGGTGATCGCGCCCGGCGTGGTGCAGAACCTGACGCCCGACCGCAACCGCCTGCTGATCGGCGAATGCGACGATCGCAATTGCGAGCGCATCACGACGCTGCGCGGTGTCTTCACCGACGCGCGGCTGGAATCGCCGCCGGTCGCCGAGATCCGCGAGGCGATCTGGTCAAAGCTGCTGACCAACATGTCGCTGTCGGTGCTGTGCCTGCTCACCGGCCAGACCGCGCGCGGCGTGCGCGACGATCCTGCGTTCGCGGAGGTCATTCCGCGGATGCTGAACGAGGCCAACGAGATCGCCCAGCACTTCATCCCCGAGGTCAAGCGTGTATCACGCAGCGGCCCCGCCCCCAATCACAAGCCGTCGCTGCTGCAGGACTACGAGCTCGGCCGCGCCATGGAGATCGACGTCCTGGTGAAGGCGCCCCAAGCCTTCGCGCGCACCGCCGGCCTGTCGACGCCGACCCTCGATCTCATTGCCGCGCTCGCGATCCAGAAGGCGCGCGACAAGGGGCTTTATTCGGCGTGAGATTCAAGTGAGCCCGTCGATCCAGGCCGCGAGCGTATCAAGCACCTCCGCAAGCGCCTCTTCGTTGGTGCGGCCGGACTTCTTCAGCACCGCGAAGGAGTGATCGCCGCCCTCGACCTCATGCAGCGTCGCCTTCGGGGCAAGAGCGGCGATGACGGGCTTGAGGAGGCCGAGATCGGCGAGCCCGTCGCGGGTGCCTTGCAGGAACAGCATCGGGATCTCGACACGGGCCAGGTGCTCGGCGCGCTCCGTCGACGGCTTCTTGTCGGCGTGCAGGGGAAAACCGAGGAAGGCGAGCCCTTTGACATCAGGCAGCGGAGTCTTGGACTGCGCCTGCGAGGTCATGCGTCCACCGAAGGATTTTCCGCCCGCAACGAGCTTCACACCGGGGCAGAGCCGCGCGGCTTCCTCGACTGCCGCGCGGATCGCGGCATGGGCGACCGCCGGCTGGTCGGGACGGCCCAGCTTGTTTTCCATATAGGGAAAATTGAAGCGGAAGGTCGCGATGCCGCGAGCAGCGAGCCCCTCCGCAATCCTGTCCATCGATGCGTGCCGCATCCCTGCACCGGCACCGTGCGCCAGCACGTAGCAGGCGCGCGCATTGTCCGGCTGCGTCAGGATCGCGGAGACCGTGCCGATGCGCGCGATCTCGAGCTTGAGCTCTTGAATTTTGACAGCCACAATCAACCATTCCGACAGACGCTACTCCGGCCGCCTTGGTAGCGTCACCGGCGCAGCCTGAAAACACAATAATTGCCGCTGCCGACTGGCCTACCAAGCCGGAACACTGCATCAACCGAGGTTTCCATGTCCTACCGCTCCTCCTGGATGACCGAAGAGCTCGAAATCTTCCGCGATCAGTTCCGGAAATACCTTGCCAAGGATCTGGCCCCGCATGCCGAAAAATGGCGCGAGCAGAAGATGGTCGACCGCTTTGCCTGGCGCGGGCTCGGTGAGATGGGCGCGCTGCTGGCGAGCGTGCCGGAGGAATATGGCGGCCTCGGCGCCACCTTCGCCTATGACGCCGCCGTGCTCGACGACCTCGAAAGCACCGTGCCGGAGCTGACGACCGGCGTCTCCGTGCACAGCGCGATCGTCGCGCACTACATCCTCAATTACGGCTCCGAGGAGCAGAAGAAGCGTTGGCTGCCGAAGATGGCCTCGGGCGAGATGGTCGGCGCCATCGCCATGACCGAGCCCGGCACCGGCTCGGATTTGCAGGCCGTCAAGACCACCGCCAGGAAGCAGGGCAATTCCTACGTCATCAACGGACAGAAGACTTTCATCACCAACGGCCAGGCCGCCGATCTCGTCATCGTGGTCGCGCGCACCGGCGATGTCGGCGCCAAGGGCATTTCGCTGATCGTGGTCGAAACCTCAGGCGCGGATGGATACAAGCGCGGGCGCAACCTCGACAAGATCGGCCTGCATGCCTCCGACACGTCCGAGCTGTTCTTCGACAACGTCGCGGTTCCGCCGGACAACTTGCTCGGCGGCGAGGAAGGCCAGGGCTTCGTGCAACTGATGCAGCAATTGCCGCAGGAGCGCCTCGCGCTCGCCGTCGGCGCGGTCGCCGCGATGGAGCGCGCGATAAAACTCACCGTCGACTACACCAAGGAGCGGAAAGCCTTCGGCAAGCCGCTGATGGATTTCCAGAACACCGCCTTCAAGCTCGCCGAGCGCAAGACCGAAGCGATGATCGCGCGCGTCTTCGTCGACTGGTGCATCGAGCGGCTGGTCGCCAAGGACCTCGACACCGTCACGGCGTCGATGGCGAAATACTGGTGCTCGGAGAAGCAGGTCGAGACCGCCGACGAATGCCTCCAGCTGTTCGGCGGCTACGGCTACATGCAGGAATATCCGATCTCGCGCATCTTCATCGATTCCCGCATCCAGAAGATCTATGGCGGCACGAACGAGATCATGAAGCTGTTGATCGCGAGGTCGCTGTAATCAGGTCGCTATAGCCGGCTATCTCATCCGCTTGTCGGCCGCGACGAAGTCGATGAACGTCCGGACCTTGGCGGAAAGGTATTTGCGGCTCGGATAGACCGCGAACAGCTTGCCCTCGAAGAGGACCTGCCCGGGCATGACGTGCTCGAGGCGGCCGGCCGTGATATCCTCCGCGACCAGCCATTTCGGCAGGAAGGCGAGGCCCATACCTTCGAGCGCTGCCATGTGCAGCAGCGTTTCATTGCCACTGCGCAGCACCGGATTGAGCTTGACGGTCTCGGTGCCGTGCTCGCCCTCGAAGGAGAGGCTTTCACCCGGGTACAGCGCGTAGTGCAGCATCGCCTGGCCGGCGAGATCGGCAAGTTTGGTCGGGCGCCCCGCGCGATCGAGATAAGCGGGCGCGCCGACCATAAGGAACGCAACCTTGGTGATGGGCCGCGCGATCAGCGCCTCATCGGGCGCGCCGGTGGCGCGAAGTGCGAGATCGAATCCCTCCTCGACCAGATTGACCATCCGTCCGCTGAGATCGACATCGAGGCGCACCTCCGGATAGCGCGCCTGGTAGTCCGCCAGCACGCCCGCGAAGATCGTGTTCGCCATCCACACCGGCGCGGTCAGCCGCAGCGTGCCGCGTGGAACGACCGTCGCATTGCTGACGGCGGCTTCGACCTCGTCGAGCGAATCCAGCATCTGCCGCGCCTGCTCGAAATAGAGCGCTCCGCTTTCGCTCAGGCTGACGCGCCGACTGGTGCGGTTGAGCAGTCGCGTGCCCAGCCGCTTCTCGAGCTGCATCACGTGTTTGCTCGCCATCGCGGGCGAGATGCGCAGGCGTTGCGCCGCGGTCGCGAAGCTCTTCAGCTCGGCGACCAGGCAGAACACCCTCATGCTGACCAAAGAATCCACGAAATCATCAACACCCAGGAAATGAACTAATCCTGGGACGCATAATGATCAAATATGAGGAAACTATCAAATGGTTGCGACCGTCATCTTTTGGAGAACCACCGTGTCCACCACCGCCTTCGAGACTGCCTCCCCCGGCCGCGCCATTCGTATCGGCCTTTGGATCGCACAGGGCCTGCTCTTTTTCGTTTTCACCGCAGCCGGGCTGGTCAAGCTGCTGACGCCGATTCCAGAGCTTGCCGCGATGATGCCCTGGGCCGGCCAGTATTCCGCAACGTTCGTCCGGTTCATCGGGCTGGTCGATCTCGCTGGCGGAATCGGCATCCTGCTGCCGGCACTGACGCGGGTCCTGCCCCGGCTGACGGTGCTGGCCGCGCTGGGCTGCTCCATGTTGCAGGTGTTGGCGCTCGTCTTCCACATCTCGCGCGGCGAGGCGCCGGTCACGCCGCTCAACGTCGTTCTGCTCGCGCTCAGCCTGTTCGTGCTGTGGGGGCGCGACCGCAAGGCGCCGCTCGCGCCGCGCCGGTTCTGATCGGCGAGCGCCGCGGCCATGATCTCCGCCAACGGATGGTCCCGCAGGGGCCTGCTCGCCGGCACCGCGATCCTCACGGCCGGCGGCACCGCCGCCGCCAAGGAGGATCGCCTCGCCGACGGCGTCGTGATCCTGATCGACAGCAACGAGCCCTATGTCATGGGACACGCGATCAGCTACTCGGCTAACCTCTCGAAGCACTTTGCGGACAGGGGCGCTCGATTGCTGATCGAGGTCGTCGCCAACGGCAAGGGCATCGACGTCTTCCGGGCGGACAAGACCACGCTGGTCGAGCCGCTCGCGACGCTGCGGCAGTCGGTGCCCAACCTCGCCTACAGCATGTGCGCATCGTCAAAAGCGATCGCCGAAGCCAAGGAGCAGGTCTCGATTCCGCTGATAGCAGGTGCCAGCCTCGTGCCGTTCGGCATCGGCCGCGTGGTCGATCTGCAACTCAAGGGCTGGGCCTACATTCATGCGTGACGAGGCGCCCGAAAGCGGTCCGATGCCGTCGCGGCGATCGATCCTGGTGGCCATGCCGGCGCTTGTTGCCTCCTTGCGCGCGGCCGATGCGCAGGAAGGCTGGCCGCCGGTGTTCGACGCCGGCCGTAGTCAGTTCACGCTGGTGCGGCCGCGCGCGTCGATGCCCACGCTCAGGCTTCAAGACATTGGCGGGAAGGACGTCGCGTTGAGCGCGAAGCCGGGCCGCATCACCCTCGTCAATTTCTGGGCCACCTGGTGCGCGGCCTGCCGGCTCGACCTGCCCGGGCTCGCAAGTCTCGCGGGATCACGGCCCGACCGGCTCGATGTTGTCGCGATCTGCACGGATACCAAAGACCTGCGCAAGATCCGCACCTTCCTCGGCGGCCTCGCCGTGCCGAACCTCGCTTGCTATGTCGACGCCTATGGCGCGGCGGCCGAAGCGTCGACCGCGATATTCTCCATCGTCGGCATGCCCATCACCTATCTCGTTGGAACGAGCGGTCTCGTCGAGGGCTACATCGCCGGTGCGCCCGACTGGCTTTCTCCGGCAGGCGCGCGGCTGCTGCAATTCTATCGCGAGCGGGGCTAGCGCCGCTCAATTCGGATGCCACCAGCGGCCGCCGATCACGACGCCTTCGGAGACGATCTTGCGATCGCCGATCAGGTGCTCGCCGACGACGTCCTCATAGTCGAACTGGCCTTCCCTCACCGAGATCAGCGTGGCGTCGCCGACGCTGCCCGGCTTGAGGCTGCCGAGCTCGGGCCGCCGGAGCGCCATCGCGGCGTTGACCGTCGAGGTTGCGATGACGTCGTACAGCGGCATGCCCATGCACAGGAATTTCGACAGGGTCGTCACCTGGTCGAAGGCCGGGCCGTCGATGCAGAGCTGATGAATGTCGGACGAGATGGTGTCCGGATAGAAGCCGTTGGCGAGCATGGCGCGTGCGGTCTTGAACGCGAACGAGCCCTTGCCGTGGCCGATGTCGAACAGCACGCCGCGCTCTCGTGCGTCGAGCACCGCCCGCTTCACTGTACCCTGCGCGGTCGCGGGCGTGTTGGGGAAGGGCCGGAACGCATGGGTGAGCACGTCGCCGGGGCGCAGGCGCGCCAGTACCTCCTCGTAGCTCGGCGGCGGATGATCGATATGCGCCATCAGGGGCATGCCGACTTCGTTCGCGACCTCGAGCGCGATATCGAGCGGCACGACGCCCGACGTGCCCGAGGAGTGCAGACCGACGCGCACCTTGATGCCGACGATGAGGTCGCGGTTGGCGTCGGCCACCTTGGCCGCCTCGATCGGATTCATCAGCCGCAGCTCCTCGCTCTCGCCGACCATGATCCGGTGCGAGAAGCCGAAAATGCCGGCATGCGAGACGTGCAGATAAGCGAGGATACGAACCTGGCTCGGCTCGATCACATGCTTGCGGAAGCCCGCGAAATTGCCAGGCCCCGCGCTGCCGGTATCGACCGCGGTGGTGACGCCGGAGAGGCGGCAGAATTCCTCGGCATCGATACCGAGCGACGTGCCGCCCCAATAGACATGGGTGTGGAGATCGATCAGCCCCGGCGTCACGATGTAGCGAGACACGTCGCGCACGTCGGTGCCCGGATCGGCCTTGAGCCCGGTGCCGACCGCCGCGACCTTGCCGCCGGCAAAGGCGACATCGGTCACGGCGTCGAGCTTCTGGGACGGGTCGACCACACGGCCGCCGCGCAGGATCAGGTCGAAAGGCATTGTCGTCTCCGGATATGGCAGCGAGGCGGGGCTGGCAGTCAGCCCGGGCCAGGAAGGAAGCTTTACGCTTCTAGCAATTTTTGCGCCGACGAGCGTGGCAAACGCGACGATTGCTCACTGAAAAACTGGCGATCCCGGGAAGACTCGAACTTCCGACCTACGGTTTAGGAAACCGTCGCTTTATCCGGCTGAGCTACGGGACCGTGGAACCCGCCGCGATGCTAGTGGTAGTAAATAGCAGAGCGGGTGCTCTGCCCGAAGTTGGTCGGATTTATCTCGCAACGAAGTCGGCATGCGAATATCTGCACAACCATTGGCCACCTATTGCGATTTTCTCCCGTTTATGGTGCAGTTGGTCGTTTCGAGATCGGGATCGTTGTGGGATGAATATGCGGGGCTATTCGAAGGCTTTCCTGCGAAATTTTCTTCAACGAAGGCGAGTGAATAGACTCATACTGATTGCGGGCCTTGCGCTCGCTGCAAATTGTGTTGTCGGATTGAGGATAGCAGCAGCTCAGAATTCTTCGCCAATCGCATCTGCGGCTATGGAATTCTGGCTGAAGACGGAAGCTGCAGCCACATGGATGATCAATAGCGTCGGTAACCGAACAATTGTAATCGCGCCAATTGTTGCCGTTGTAATAACCCTCGTTCAGTTGCGGGCATTGAATCGACTGCGTCGCTTGCGCCATCAAGTTCGTGAGAGAGCTAAGTCGCTTGAATCGTATGAAATCCGGCAAGCAGAACGATCGAGGAAAGACGCTGGATTAGTCCAGCTCCCTCCAATCGCATTACCGACGCCGGCGCCTCCGGTTGATCTCGTAAAGGCCTGCGCTACAGGAACGTGTGTACTTTATGCAGGACCAGGCTTGCAGCCCCACATCGGAGGACCGACAAGTGTCGAATTATTATCTCAGCTGATAGATGTCGGACGCCGAACGCAAAACAGGGTTGATTGGGAAACCTTGGACCACGCCTTGGCTGAGGGGAAAGTCGATTCCGTCAAAGACGTTCTTGGCGCTCACATTCCTGCATCAACGATCAAGTCGACGCTCAAAAGTGCAATCCAGTCCGAGGCGATAGACCGAGAATTCTCGGATCGTCTTGCCGGAATTCCCTTTGCAGGTGTGCTCAGCTCGGCATTGGACAGCGCCATCGACCGTGCATTCGCAATTCGAATGCCCCAGCCCGACGAGACGCGTCCATCTGACGTGCCGGGCCTCACACAAAGCGCGACCTTCTTAATGTTCAAGGCAACCGGCACTCTTGAAGGGAACGGGAAGTTCGTCTTTACGTCCGGCGAATACCGGCAGATGCTCAACGATAATCAATCTATCAGCCGCTTTCTTTCATCGGTATTTACCCGAAACACCATTTTTTTCATAGGAAGTCGCGCCGAAGAAATCGAGCGATTCATTGTCGAGTCCAGCATCCGGGCGAACACCGACCGGACACACTACGCTCTCGTTCCGCGCGGGCAGTTCTTTGAACTCGAAAGCGCGCGGCTACTGCAGCTCTATCGAGTGCACTTGCTCGGCTACGACATTAATTCTGACGCCATCACCGAGTTTGTCCTCAAACTCCAGCAGGAAGTCGCCGCATTTGGAGATTTAGCATCAAAAAAGCGTCGCGTAGCCCCTCGTATCGATGCCGTTCGATTGGTCAACGTTGGTCCATTTGAGGATCTCCATATCCGCTTTAGCGAACGATGGACAGTCCTCCTCGGCAATAACGGAACTGGCAAGTCGTCCGTCCTCCAGGCCATTGCGCTCGTGATGTGTGGGGATGACGATCGCGCACGGCCATTGGCAGCGCGACTGCTTCGCGAGGGCGCAGATAGAGGATACATCGAGATATCGTCGGGAATGGAAAGGTACAAGACCGAACTGATCCGAGAAGCGAACCGTGTGACCGTGAGCGCACCCGCGCAGTCACCGGTCCAAACCAAAGATTGGGTTGTCCTTGGATTTCCATCTGTTCGTGGGATAGTTATATCGAACGCCACCCGTAAAACTGAACGCTACCAGACGCCTCTTACCGACGACGTGCTTCCCCTTCTGGGCAATGGTCTCGATCCCAGAATGCAAGAGCTGCATGAATGGATAAAAGCGCTCAACGCTAAGAGTGAGGACAAGCAGGTAGCCCTTGCTGAGCGAAGGCAAGCGAAAAGGCTCCGCAATGCGATCTTTAACTTAATCGACGGACTAACGCCGGGCTTCATGATCCGGTGGGCTCGGTACGACCATGATAGCGGACAAATATACGTTACTGTGTCGGCGGAGTCCGATAAGTCCAAGGACCAGCAAATTCCGCTAAGCTTTCTGAGCCAGGGCATCTCGTCGACCATCGGATGGGCCGGTATTCTACTTGCCCGGTTGCACGACATCTACCCAAATTCTCCCAATCCGGCCAAGGAGCCAGCACTACTCCTTATTGACGAGATCGACAGTCACCTGCATCCAGAATGGCAACAGATCATCGTTGGAAAACTACGAAAGCTCTTCCCGAATTTAAACGTGATCGCGACGAGTCATTCTCCACTCGTTGTGGCTGCATTAGGCAAACGCGAGGTAGTTCGTTTCCTGAGGGACGGGACCGTCGAGACAATTGAGCAGTCGTATAGTGGCTATCGTGCTGACCAGATACTTACTGACGCCGCATTCGGGTTAACAGCTACTCGCAATCCTGAAGCGGAAAACCGTGCAAAGCCACTACGCAACGAGTTTGTGCGACTGGCAAAAAAAGCGAAACGCACGCGGGAAGAGGACCAGCAGCTTCTCCAGATCGCCCATCAGCTTGATAGCAGGATAGCTCCCCCGGGTGAAACTCCTGAGGAGCGCGAGGCGATGGAGCAGATAACGAAGACACTCCAGGACCTCAATAGTCCCGATTTTGATCCGGATTCGACCTTTGAAAGACTGCAAGAACTCGACGATGAGGCACCCAAATCAGGTGATTCCTAGATGTTACGTATTGAATTCAAGCCATCGAAGCTCTCAAAAGATCAGCAGATTTTTTTCGATAATTGGCTCAAGCTTTCAAAGAAAGCACAAGACTCGATCAACGACTGCGATCCTTCCAAACGTTCGGAGCTATTTCAAAAGCACGCGATAACTAGCGTATGGAAAAGGCTGAAAATTTGGCTGTTAGAAAACTATTTTCATGGCAAGTGTGCTTACTGCGAAAGTCGGGTTGACGCCGGATTTGTTGGACATGCGGAACATTACCGACCGAAGGCGCGAGTGCAAGAAAAGGTGGGGCCTAAATGGAGAGTCGTCCCTAATCACGACGGATACTATTGGGTCGCTCTTCATTGGCAAAACCTGTTGCCTTGCTGTGAAAAATGCAATGCCGGGATGGGGAAAGGTACTCGATTTCCTGTCAGCGGAACGCGTGCGTTTGCTCCGGCAGATGGGGCTGATCCCGCCGCTCTTGATCAACGAGAAGGCCCCTCACTTCTGCACCCGTATGTTCACGACCCAAGAAAGCACTTGGTATTCCTCCCCGATGGAAGCGTGGAGGGAAGGGATAAACTAGGAAAATCGTCCATCGAAATTTTAGATCTTAATCGTGAGCGCCTTCGAGACTGCAGAAAGAAACATTTGGACTTGGTCATCGGTTGTTTTGGATCCCGCGTTCCAGAAGCCCTCCGCAAAGACGTAAAGCTCATAAGCGCTGAGATCAGCAAGATCCAATCGGACCTGGCAGACCCATCGGATGCATACTCCGAAGCGGTTCGGCAAACGCTGGAAACTGTTCGCGGTGCGCTCGCGCCAGCATAAAGGAATGGGTAGATCCCGGACCAGATCAGGTATCCGGCTGCCTTGTACGATATCAGCGTTCCTCTTGCCTAGATTCCCATGCACAAACAAGATCTGGCGATCCCGGGAAGACTCGAACTTCCGACCTACGGTTTAGGAAACCGTCGCTCTATCCGGCTGAGCTACGGGACCGCGGAACCCGCAGAGCAGGTTACCGGGGCTTCATATCAAAGCGGAGGCGGGATCGGAAGCCCTTCGCGTTGCTCAATGCGGAGGGCTGCCGGCCATCTCATGCCCGGATATTGTTGTCCTTGACCACCTTGCCCCAAATGGCGACCTGCTTGTCGAAGAAGGTCTTGAAGGCGGGACCGTCCTCGAGCAGCAGCGTCATCTGCTGGGTCTCCTTGAGCTGGGCGGCAGTCGCGGGCTCGCTCAGGATCTCCTTGGACGCCGTCGCGAGGGCTGCGACGATGTCCGGCGGCGTGCCGGTGGGCGCGAAGATGCCCCACCAGGCCAGCGTCTCGAAATCCGGAAAGCCCGCCTCGATCGCGGTCGGCGTATCCGGCAGGCCGGACAGCCGCTCGCGGCCGAGCTGCAGGATCGGACGCAGCATGTTGGTGCCGAGCTGGGCTGCGACCAGCGCCGCCGATCCCGCGATCAGGTCGACATGGCCGCCGAGCACGTCGTTCATGGCGGGGCCACCGCCGCGATAGGGCACATGCATGATCTCGACGCCGGCCTTGTTGCCGAGCACGGTCATGGCGAGATGGCCGAGCGTGCCGATGCCGACGGAGGCATATTTCACCGCGCCGGGCCTCGCCTTGCAGGCCGCCACCACGTCGGCAAAGCTCTTGTAGGGACGGCCCGCACCGGCGGCGATCACGTAAGGCGCGGTGCCGACCAGCAACACCGGCATCAGCTCGCGCTCGACATCGACGGGCGGCTTGTCGAGGATGGAGGGGATCACCGCGTGGGAATCGAAGGTGACCAGGAACGTCGAGCCATCAGGCGGGCTCTTGGCGACCTGCGCCGCGCCGAGCGCGCCGGCGGCGCCCGATTTGTTCTCGACGATGACGATGCGGTTGAGCTTGGTCTGCAGATGGCTCTGGAGCAGCCGCGCCATCGCGTCGGTCGATCCGCCCGGCGGAAACGGCACCACCAGCGTGATCTTCCCGGCCTGGGCCAACGCCGGCGTCATCGCGAGAATAGCCGGCGCTGCGAGCAGCGTCCGTCGTGTGATCGTCATGGTATCCCTCCCCTGTTTTCTCGCGCCCGGCTTTTGCTCTTGGCGCTTTAGGTCGTTCCGAAACCAGATCCCGCTTTTCTGTATTCTGGCCGTGGCGGACTGAAAATGTCCAGCACGCGGGCGCCGTCGGGGCCGGCGCGCATGGTGTGCGGCACATTACCCGGCGTGCGCCAGAAATCGCCCTTCTTCACGGCAATCTCCTCGTCCCCCTGGACGCGGATGGCGGAGCCATCGAGCAGCACGCCCCATTGCTCCTCGGGATGATGGTGCAGCGTGCCTTGCGCATGCGGCGCCAGCGTCACCACCGACAGCATCGCCTGCTCGCCGGAGAAGATGCGCGTGGTCACGCCTGCCGCGAGCTCGCGAAACAATCCGTCGCCGGTATCGTCGAGATTGTGGAATTCGTCCTTCTGGCTCACGCCATCCTCCCTTTTACGTTTTATTTTGCAGCAGACTGGCTCACGGCGGCCAGAAGGCGGTCCTTGAACTCACCCTTCACGGTAACATACACGCTCGACCAATGCCGGCTCCTGAACTCGCAGCTGCCTCGTGGGCAATATTCCTTGTCGTGATAGTCTCCATTAAGGACGCCGAACAGAGTCATTCGACCGTCCAACAGACGAAACAAAGCGCTACCTGATGCCCCTACTGTGAACTCGCAGCTCGTTTCGAATATCGACCAGTCCCTTACGTCGCGTATCTGGCACTCCTGAATCGTCTTGTTGAAGGGGCCGTACCTGTCCCTCTTTCCCGTGGCTTCGATGTCGTAACCGACAACCGCCAGGACACGCTCCAACTCGACCACAATTTCAGTCCGTTCATTGATCTCGTAAGGCGTCACTTCCGCGGCAGACTCGAGCTTTGCGACTGCCCAATCGCTGACAATCGCCTTGGGCGCACTCTCAACGCATGTGCCCATCCACAGGGTCGCTGACAGAGGAATGGTACGCCTCTCGGCTCCGAGATAGTACTCGAAGATACACTTGTCAGGTGCCGTATGGGGTTTGCAAAGGTCTCGAAACGCGTGAGCCGCCGTGGTAATCACGTCGCGCGCACCGGTCACTTGAGCGCTGCTATCTCCACCAGGACATCGCAGGACTCCACTTGCCGCAAAGCGCTTTTCCACCTCACCTGGAGGGAGACCGTTGGCTTTTGCGTAAACCCCTTCAGTTAGTCGCCGCCCTGTATCGGTCGAAGCGGCCTTGACTGCCAGATGACTCTCAGCGACGCGATCGCGATTGAAAATGGGCGCTGCCCCGCGGCCGGGGCCAAAAGGCGGCATGTTCTGCGAACCAACCTCGTTGCTTCCAGAGACCAACAGAACGAAGAAGCTAGGCAGGACGATCGCGTAATTCCTCGTCACTCGAAGTATCCCCAGCAGCAAAAAGCACGAAGCAAGTCCGACCGAAACAAAGTTGTGAAATCACTTTCGAAAGAGGCAATGGCCAACGTCGACGTACGATCGATTCGACCATTGCTTTGACTTAAGCCTCGCGTTGGTCAGGATTTGCCGTACGAGCCTTGATAACGGCCTTCGCGGATCGCCTTCAGCGTCTCTTCCTCGCGCGCGACCTGGGCGCGCACGGCGTCCAGCAGCGCCGCGGCACCAGCGGCGGCAAACGACACCACGCCGTCCTCGTCGCCGACGACGATGTCGCCGGGCGAGATCACGCTGCCGCCGATCGTGACAGGCACGTTGATCTCGCCGGGGCCGTTCTTGTAGGGGCCGCGGTGGATCACGGCGCGAGCGTAGCAGGGAAAGTCATCGGCCGCGAACGCCGCAACGTCGCGGATCGCGCCGTCGATGACATAGCCTTCGGCTTTGCGCCACTGCGCGATGTTCTTCATGATCTCGCCGACCAGTGCGCGGGTCTCATCGCCGCCGCCATCGACCACGATGACGTCGCCGGGGCCCACCAGCTCGAGCGCGCGGTGGATGGCGAGATTGTCGCCGGGACGGGTGCGGACCGTGAAGGCCGTGCCCACCAGCTTGGCGCCGCGATGATAGGGCTTGAGCCCCACGGCACCCGGCAGCCGGCCGAGATTGTCCGAAATGACCGAGGTCGGCGCACCGCGAAAACCCTCGATGATCTCGGCCGGCGGCTTCGGCACAGCGTTCGCAGCGATGGTGATGGTCATGTCCCAAAAATCCTTCCGTAATTGTCTTATTCGGCGTGCGCCGTTTACTCTGCGTCCGCCCGCGCCTTCGCCGGCCAAATCCGGAAGGCGCGCCCCTCCTTCATCCACGCCGCGCGCTCGTCGCGCAACAGGGTGCGGCGAACTTTTCCGGAATCGTCGCGCGGCGGAGCGGTGACGAGCTCGAAGCTCTCCGGATGCTTGTAGCGGCTGAGCCGGTCTTTCAAAAAATCCGCCATGCCGTCGGCGATGGCCTGACCGTCCGCATCGCCCTCCGGCTCGATGATGGCGTGTACGCGCTGGCCCAATTCCGGATCAGGCAATCCCACCACCACGCAGGAGCGCACGCCCGGGCTCTCGGAGACGGCAGCTTCGATCTCGGCGGGATAGATGTTGGCGCCGCCGCGCAGCACCATGTCGGCGAGGCGGTCACCGAGATACAGATAGCCTTCCGCGTCCAGCCTGCCGATGTCGCCGAGCGATTCCCAGCCGTCCGCGCGGCGCTTCGGCTCGGCACCGAGATAGTGATAGGTGGCATCCTTGCCGTCATTGTTGAGGAAATAGATCTCGCCGCTCTCACCAGGCGCGACGTCGTTGCCGTCTTCGCCGATGATGCGCAAGCGCGCCATCTCGCTGATCTTGCCGACGGAGCCCTTATGCGTCAGCCATTCCGTGCCGGAGATGATGCAGGAGCCTTGTCGCTCGGTGCCGCCATAGAGCTCCCAGATTCGCTCGGGCCCGAGCCAGGCGATCCAGTTCTCCTTCAGCCAGGGTGGCATCGGAGCGGCCATGTGGAAGACGGTCTGCAGGCTCGACACATCATAGGCGTTGCGCACGTGCTCCGGCAGCGCCCAGATCCGGTGCATCATGGTGGGCACGAAATTGACCCATTGCACGCGCTCGCGCGCGATTTGCCGTAGCGCCTCCTCGGCGTCGAACTTGACGAGGCCGGTGAGCTGGCCGCCGGTGAACAGCGCGTAGTGCGACACGATGAACGGCGCGTTGTGATAGAGCGGACCGGGATTGAGCAGCGAGACCCCGAAGGGGATGTTGAGCGGCGGCGCGGCGACCGTGTCGGTCACCGCCGGCTGGTGATCGAGGATCACCTTCGGGCGGCCGGTCGAACCGCCGCTGGTCATCGCCTTCCAATAGCGCGCCACCGGTGCGGCGAGCGGCTCGTCCGAAAAGCCTTCCGGCACGAAATCCGCGGGCAGTCGGTTCGGCGCGTTCCAGTCAGCTTCGCCGCCGACCACCAGCGCCGGCTTCAGGATATCGAGCACCGCGGCGGCTTCGCCGCGCGGCAGCCGCCATGACAGCGAGGTCGGCGTCGCTCCGCATTTCCACACCGCAAACGAGGTCTCGAAGAACGCATTGCCATTGGGCAAACCGATTGCGACGAAGTCGCCGGGCCTGACGCCCTTGGCCATGAACGCCCGCGCGCGCCGATTGGCGCCGCGTTCGAGCGCGTCCCATGTCAGCGTATCCTGCCCGTGACGGACGGCGATCGTGCCTTGCGGTTTGCGCTCGGCGTACCAGCGCGGCACGTCGGACAGGGGCAGCAGCATCAGGCGTTTCCACTTCGTTTTCTTGGCGTCGCCAATGAGGCGACCGCAGGATGAAGTGACGCTGTGACTCCTGCGCCACGTCAAGCAAAAAATGTCAGCATCGCAGCCATGAAATTCCCGGGTTCCATGGGTGACAAGCCGACCATAAAGGGGCAAAAATCAGTCCGACTCAGTTCGGGTTGAGTTTTGCAAGGAATGCTCTCGTAGAATGTCGGACGTAGTTGCATCGCGTCGTGCGGCGCTTGTGGTTGCCGCAGCAGGATTTTTCCTGCTGGCGCCGTCGCATGCCCAGGCACAATGGTGGAAGCGCGCGCCTGTCGACTTCGAGGCCTGCGCCGACGCCGCCGAGAAAGCCACGACCAAATCCGAGAAGACGGCTGCGCTTGCCGACTGCAACGCCAAATTCGCCGGCCGGCGCAAGGCAGGCGGCGGCTATTCCTATTACGATTTCCTCCAGGACCGCACCTTCGACATCGCCGGCCCCAATCCGACGCCGGAGGAGCAGAAGAAGATCGACGAATCCTACACCGCCTATCTCGCCAATCAGCGCCGCAGCAATGAAGCCGCGCAGGCCACCGCGCGCCAGCAGCGCGAGCAGCAGGAACAACAGCTGCAGCAGCTCCAGCGGGTCGCGTTGCGAACCGAGGTCGAGCGCGTGCCGGTGCCGGTCGAGCGGCCGAAAGTCCAACAGGCCGCCATCGGCGACGCGCGGCCGCGGCCGAAGGGCGCACCCTGCACCAAGGGCTCGTTCTCCTGCGAATGGCCGCGGCTGTCGGATGGATTGAACGACATCAAGAAGCTGTTCAGCCCGACGCCGAGCAAGCCGGCGAAGAAGGGCTGAGCTGCGCCCACAAGCCCCGCCGTCGTCCTGGCGAAAGCCAGGACCCATTACCCCAAGGGGTAGTTGGGCGGCAGACTTGTAGTTCGGTACTCCGACCGTTCACTATCGATAGATTCCGCGGTATGGGTCCTGGCTTTCGCCAGGACGACGGCTAAGGATGCGGCCTCAGTTCGTGTGCTTCTTCTTGCTGCGCTTCGGTTGAGCTACCGGCGCATTCACCGGCGCCGTTGTCGTCGGAGAACTCCCCAATTGCGACCTGCTCTCCTGCAATCGCCTGTCATAGCCCGGAGAGTTCATGACCGTCGGCGGCCGGGCCTCCGCGACCGAGGACGCGGCGCAGAGCACGGCCAACGCGAATCCGATCATCAGACGACGCTTCATCGTTGCTCCTCCCGTCGCACAGCCTGAACTCATGCGTTATCCGCGAACCTGCTGCGGCGTCAGCCGCGGTGGACCTTTGCCCGCGGCCTCAGCCTCCTTGATCAGCGCAACAATGCGGCGCGACAGCGGCACGTCGACATTGTTCTGCTCGGCGAGGGCGATGATCGCGCCCTGGAGATAGTCGATCTCGGTCTTGCGGCCCTGCTTCAGATCCTGCCACATCGAGGAACGCGCCTCGGGATCGATCTTCATGGTCCGTCCCAGGATCAGCTTGAAAATCGGATCAGGCAGCCTCAGCAAGCTGGGCGTCCAGGACGACGGGATCGGCGTCGCCGAAACCGGTGTGATGCCGGCGGCCCTCATCGCAGCCAGCCCCTCCGTCATCTGGTCGGCGAACAGCCTTCGCCATTCGCGGTTCGCCAATTGTGCGGCGAGCGGCATGTCGGACAAGGCGCTGAGCGCGTTGTTCAAATTGATGATCAGCTTGCCCCATTGCACGCCGGTGATGTCGCGGCTCGCGCGCATGGTGAGCCCCGGCACCGACAGCGCTGCGGCCGTGTTCGCATCATCCTCGCCGACATGAATGTCGCCGGAGGTCGAGCGGTGGAAGCGGCCCTCGCCCATCCCGACCACGTTGAAAGGCACCATGCCGGCGAGCACGCGGCGATCGCCCATGCGCTCGCGCAGCACCGCGACATTGCCGACGCCGTTCTGCAGCGAGACGATGACGGCATCCTGCGGCGCATGCTGCGCGATCTGGTCGGCGACACCTGCCGTGTCGGCGCTCTTCACCGTGACCAGCACGATGCCGGCGCTGTGGAAGATCGCGGGATCTTCCGACAGCGCGAAGCGGCCCGGGTCGAGCTTCGTCTCGGAGCCGTCGAAATCGGTCAGAAGCAGGCCGAACCGCTCGATCTCGGTCTTCACCCGCGGCCGCACCAGGAACGCGACGCGGCGGCCGGCAGCCGCCAGGGTGCCGCCGACGAAACATCCGATGGCGCCTGCGCCGGCCACCACGATCGGTCGATCCGTCATCACCTCGGCTGCCCCCTTTAACGATCTGCCCTCGATAGCAGAGGCTGTGCCTGCTGCCCATTCCCGCAGTTGCGGCGCAATCGCCTTGTAACCGTCATGACAGGCTCATATGTTTTCGAACGGGGCTTGTTACCGCAAGAAAGCGCCAAAGGAGAACGCCATGGGTTTGCTCGACGTCCTCAACGGCATGCAGAACGGCCCGCGTGGCCCAAGCACGCCGAGTTCACAATCCTCATCCAGCGGCGGCATGTCGCCCATGACCATGGCGCTGCTTGGCCTGCTCGCCTGGAAGGCATTCAAACATTTGAGCGGCAACCAGAGCGGCAGCGCGCCGCAGCCGTCCCCGGCACCGACACCGACGCATCTCCCCCCGTCGGTGAATGCAGGCGCTGGCGGCGGCCTCGGTGACCTGTTGAAGGGCGGCCTTGGCGGCCTGCTCGCGGGCGGCGCGGCCGGCAGCGTGCTCAGCGGCGGGCTCGGCGATCTCCTCAACCAGCTGCAGCAGAGCGGTCATGGCGACGCTGCCAATACCTGGGTCGGCAAGGGCGAGAACAAGGCGATCGCACCAGGCGATCTCGCCAATGCGCTCGGCGCCGACCAGATCGAGAGCCTTTCGGCCCAGAGCGGCCTGTCGCGTGATGAGCTGCTCTCCGGCCTCAGCCAATATCTGCCGCAGGTGGTCGATCATCTGACGCCGGACGGACGGCTGCCGACCGAGCAAGAGATCGCGGGCAGAGTCTGATTTAGTTTAGTCAAACGAGGGAAGCACGAACATGAGCATGGGTGGCTTGTTGTGGATCATCGTCGTCGGCTTCGTCGCCGGCCTCATCGCGCGTTGGCTGGCGCCGGGACCGAACAATCCGAGCGGCTTCATCCTCACCACCATCCTCGGCATCGCCGGCGCGTTTCTCGCGACCTTCATCGGCCAGGCCATCGGGCACTACAGTCCCGACCAGGGCGCGGGATTCATCATGGCCACCATCGGCGCCGTGGTGGTGCTGTTCATCTGGCACCGGCTGGTGGCGAGCGGTGTGATCAAGGGGTGACGCTCCATCGATTGGCGGCGCGGCCTATCCACAATTCGGTGTCGTCCCGGCGAAGGCCGGGACCCATAACCACAACAGGTGGTGAGGCGCGAAAACGGGAATTGCCAGTCTTCGCCAAACTGAATTCGGTGGTTATGGGTCCCGGCCTTCGCCGGGACGACACCCTATTTGCCGCACTCGCCGCGCGACTTCACGTCACCAAATGCATCCCCGCATCCATGCGCACGACCTCGCCGGTCATGTTGCTGGAGGCCGGCATCGCCAGGAAGCAGACGAGCTGCGCGATGTCTTCGGCCGATGATGCGACCTTCAGCGGCACCTTCGCCACCACGCTGTCGCGCACCTGCTTGGCGCCGGCCTCGCCACGGCCCTTGGTGAACCAGGGCGTGTCGATATAGCCCGGGCATACCGTGTTGACACGGATCAGCGGCGCCAGCGCGCGCGACAGCGACAGCGTCATGGTGTTGAGCGCGCCCTTACTTGCAGCGTATGCAATCGACGAACCGACGCCGCTGATGCCGGCGACCGAGGAGATGTTGACCACGGCGGACGGCCGCCCCGAGGCCTTGGCGCCGGCCTCCAGCAGGCTGCGCGCCGCGCGCACCATCTGGAACGGGCCGATGGTGTTGACGCCGTACAGGCGCTGGAAATCTTCTGCCGACAACCCGTCGAGATCGGCGTGAGCGACATGCTTGGTGGTGCCGGCATTGTTGACGAGCATGTCGAGCCGGCCCCAGCCGCCGGCTGCCGCAACGATCTTGCGGCAATCGTCATCCTTCGAGACGTCGCCCTGCGCGACCAGAACTTCCGGTGAGCCCGCCTTGCGGCACAGCTCCGCGGTCGCCTCCGCTTCCCTCTGGCTCGAGGAATAGTTGATGACGAGCCGCGCCCCGCTCCGTGCGAGAATTTCCGCGGTCGCAGCACCCAGGCCGGAGGCGGACCCCGTCACGATTGCGCACAAACTGTCCTTTGCCATCCGGATTTCCTTCCCCTTGATTGAACATCGACGTTCTGTTTAGCGAGTTTGCCGCGCCCTGCAAATCGAGCAAACTCCGCTAAGCGGAATTAGCCTTCTATAGTCCCTTGCGCCCATGCCCGCGCCGCAGGTTGACCTGCGATCAGCGCTTGTCAGGGCCATGGCTTTTTTGGATCATCGGGCGCAAGAAGAACCTGCGCGCCCATCCCCACGGGGCCGGATGCGCCAATGGCAAAACACGGGGAACGCTGTGGCGGAGAGTGACAATATCGTCGTCGAGACCGCGGAGAAAATCTTCGCCGATCTCGCCGATCCGCAGACCGTCAACAACGACAAGAAGGATTCGTGGCAGGCGCCGCTGTGGCAGGCGCTGAGCGAAGCCGGCTTGCCGTTGGCCTGGGTGCCGGACGATCTCGGCGGCTCCGGCGCGAGCCTTGCCGACGGCTTTGCGCTGCTGAACGCGGCCGGCCGTTTCGCAGTCGCGGTTCCCCTGGCCGAAACCATGCTGGCCGGCTGGCTGCTGGCGCAGGCGAAGATCGCATCCCCCGAGGGGGAGATGACAGTGCTGCCGGCGTCGCCGAAGGATCGCATCACCCGCGATGCCGATGGTGCGCTCTCCGGCCGCGCCCGCGGCGTGCCCTTCGCAAAGGCGGCAAAGCACTTCGCAGTGCTGGCCCACGGCAAGGACGGCGCCTCGATCGCGCTGGTCGATGCGAGCAGGGGTCGGATCGAGACCGGACTCAATGTCGGCTACGACCACAGCGACACCGTCACGCTCGACAAGGTCCAGCCCGTCACCATCAAGTCCGCCCCGAGCGGTTTCGACCAGACCACAATGATGCTGATGGGCGGCGTCGCGCGCAGCCTTCAGATCGCGGGCGCGCTGGAATCGATGCTCGACATCTCCGTGCGCTATTCCAACGAGCGCGTCGCCTTCGAGAAGAAGATCTCCAAATTCCAGGCCGTGCAGCACAATCTCGCCCGCCTCGCCGGCGAGTCGGCCGCTGCCCTTGCCGCGGCGACCTCGGCCGCCGATGCCATCGCGAACGCAAAGTCGTTCGACGACGCGGTCTACCTCGAAGCCGCCTCGGCAAAAATCCGCTGCGCGGAAGCTGCGGAAAAGGGCGGCGCTATCGCGCATCAGGTCCATGGCGCGATCGGCTTCACACTGGAGCACATCCTGCACCGCTATTCGCTACGGGCATTGGCCTGGCGCGACGATTTCGGTTCGGAAAGCCACTGGGCCGTCGAGCTCGGCAAGCTCATCGCCGTCAGGGGCGCCGACGAATTGTGGCCCCTCGTGGCTTCGCGCTGATCAGGGACGAGACAACAATGACCGCTGCCCTCCGTTTCGATCCGATCCGCCTGCCCGAGAAATGCGAGCAATTGCGCAAGGAAGTGCGCGCGTTCCTTGCGGAAGAGATCGCCGCCGGCACCTTCGACCCGCACAAGCCCAACCGCGAAGACACCGACGCGCCGGAATTTTCCCGCCGGGTCGGCGCCAAGGGTTGGCTCGGCATGACATGGCCGAAGAAATATGGCGGCCAGGAACGCTCGTTCCTCGAACGTTACGTGGTGACCGAGGAGATGCGCGTCGCCAACGCGCCGACGCGGCGGTTCTTCGTCGCCGACCGCCAGAGCGGGCCGGTTCTGATCAAGTACGCGCCCGAGCACATCAAGATGGACATCCTGCCGCGCATTTGCCGCGGCGAGATCTGCTTCGCGATCGGCATGAGCGAGCCGAACTCCGGCTCGGACCTGTTCGCCGCGAAGACGCGCGCGACCAAGACCGACGGCGGCTATCTCATCAACGGCACCAAGATCTGGACTTCGTCGGCACACATCGCCGACTACATGATCGCGATCTTCCGGACCTCGCAGCCGACCAAGGAAAACCGGCGTCACGGCCTGACCCAGTTCCTGGTCAAGATGAAGCAGCCGGGTATCCAGGTGAACCCGATCGGCCAGATCACTGGCCAGTACGAGTTCAACGAGGTCGTGTTCACCGATTTCTTCGTGCCCGACGATCATGTGCTCGGCGAAGTCGACGGCGCCTGGAAGCAGGCCACCAGCGAGCTCGCTTATGAGCGTTCGGGCCCCGAGCGCTTCCTGGAGACCTATTACGTGCTGACCGAGCTGGTTCGCGCCGTTGGTCCCAATCCTGATACCCGCAGTGCCGAAGGCATCGGCCGGCTGGTGGCGCAGCTCCACACCATGCGGCGCATGTCGGTCTCGGTCGCAGGCATGCTGCAAGCCGGCAAGGAGCCGGTCGTTGAAGCCTCCATCGTCAAGGACATCGGCACGGTGTGGGAACAGCAGCTGCCGCACCGCGTGCGCGATCTCGCCGCCTTCGTCGAGGAGACCGCGACCAACCGCGAGACGCTGGAGCGGCAGCTCGACTTCGCCATCAAGACCGCGCCGAAACTCACCATCCAGGGCGGCACCACCGAGGTGCTGCGCGGCATCATCGCCCGCGGGCTTGGTTTGCGCTAATCATTCGAGGACATCATGAGCACTTACAAAGATATCGGCGTCGAGAAAATTGGTCACGTCGGCACCATCGAGATCCGCCGCCCGCCGCTCAACTTCTTCGACATTTCGCTGATCAACCAGATCGCGGACGCGCTCGACGCGTTCGATCGCGACATCGAGATTCGCGCCTCGGTGCTGTCGGCGCAGGGCAAGGCGTTTTGCGCCGGCGCGAATTTCCAGGATCCGGCACGGCAGGCGCAAGAGGCGCGCGAAGCCGATAAGACGGCCAAGGGCGATCCAGCCGACAGCCTCGGGGCGATCAATCACCTCTACATCCAGGCCGTGCGCATCTTCCGCGCCAAGAAGCCGATCGTCGCGGCCGTGCAGGGCGCCGCCATCGGTGGCGGATTGGGCCTCGCAGTCTCGGCGGACTTCCGGGTCACCTGCCCCGAAGCGCGGTTCTCCGCGAACTTTACCAAGCTCGGCTTCCATCCCGGCTTCGGCCTGACCGTGACGCTGCCCGAGCTGATCGGCAAGAACAACGCCGAGCTGATGTTCTACACCAGTCGCCGCGTCACCGGCGAAGAGGCCTTCAAATGGGGCCTCGCCAACGAACTGGTGCCGCAGGACCAGGTCAAGGCGGCCGCACTGAAGCTCGCCGGCGAAATCGCCGAATGCTCTCCACTCGGCCTCGTCTCCACCCGCGCCACGATGCGCGCTGGCCTCGCCGACCGCGTGATGGCCGCGACCAATCACGAACTCGAGGAGCAGACCCGCCTGCGCGCGACGGAAGACTTCAAGGAAGGCGTGAAAGCCACGGAAGAACGGCGGACGGCGAATTTCAGGGGGCGGTGATTGCGGCAGGGTCGCGCCGCACGCCCTCTCTCGATCCGTCATCCTGAGGTGCGAGTAGTGCGATGCCGAGCATCGCGCTGGGAGCCTCGAAGGATGAGCGGCCCCGCCGGTGGCCGTCGCCCTTCGAGGCTCGCCGAAGAGGCGAGCACCTCAGGGTGACGGATCACGACCAAGCACTCAACTGACGCGGAACGTCACCCCACCGAGCAAAAACTCGCTGCCTGCAACGGCATGTCCCTTCGCCCTGGCAGCATGCAGCACGCCGGCCACATCGGCGACCCGAAACTCCAGCGCGCTCATGATTTCGCTGGCGCCTTTGACGAAGCGAAAGCTCGCATTGGGCAGCTTCAGCTCGGCCCCACCGTCAGCACCGCCGCTCGGCGCAACGCCGATGATCTTGCCCCAATGCTCGGCCAGCCCTTGCGGGTCCGGGCTCTGCATCTCCACGCTCGTCAACGTCTGCGTCACGTCCTTGCGGATGAATTTTTGCCAATCGGGGCCGGCCGGTGGATAGGGCCCCAAAATGTCGTCGCTGCCTTCGGTGTGGTTGAACTCGATGAAGGCGGCGCGGCAGTCGCGGGGATGGAGCTGCACGCCGTGATAGGGCGCGTGGTCGATGACGTTGGCGGTGCGCACGCCCAGCGCGTTGGCGTTACGACCGCGCTCGTCGGGATCGTTGCAGCAGAAGATCGCCATGTAGCCGCCGCGCCCGCCGCTCTTCTCGATGAAGCGGCCGGCGGTGGTGCCGTCCTTGAACGGCGCGACCACCTCCAGCAGAATCGTGTCGACCGGCAGCAGCGCGTTCTCCAGGCCGTACTTCGCGACATTGCCGTCGCGGTAGCAGACAGAGAGGCCCATGATATCAGCGATGTCAGTGATCACGGGCGCGAGCTGCGGCGCGACCAGGCAGATCTGCCGCAACCGCATATAGGGCGCCATCGTCATGCGCCCTTGAAGGCCGGTTTGCGCTTCTCGACGAACGCCTTTGCGGCCTCCTTATGATCCTCGGTATCGCTGCAGCGGGTGTGGTGGATTGCCTCGCCGTCGAAGCAATCCTCCAGCGCCAGATGCTCGGCGTTGTTGATGTTGCGCTTGATGAAGCCGAGCGCGATCGACGGGCCCTGCGCCAGCGACATTGCGAGCTCGTGCGCGGCCGCGTCGATCTCCGCGTCGGGCACGACCTTCGTCACCATGCCAATCGCATGCGCTTCTTTCGCCGTCAGCACCGGCGAGGTCAGATAGAGCTCGCGCGCCCGCGCGCTGCCGAGCAGCTGGGTGAGGAAATAGGTGCCGCCGTAATCGCCGGAGAAGCCGACCTTTGCGAACGCGGTTGTGATCTTGCAGGATTCGGAGGCGACGCGGAGGTCGCACGACAGCGCCATCGACAGACCCGCGCCGGCCGCAGCACCATCGAGCTGCGCCACCACGGGCTTTGGCATCTGGTGCAGGATGCGCGACACTTCCATGCCGCGGCGCAGGTTCGCCATCTTTACTTCGAACGGCAGCGGCGCCCGGCCCTCGGCCATCGACTTGACGTCGCCGCCGACGCAGAAACTGCCGCCCGCGCCCTTGAACAAGACCGCACGCACCTCCGGATCATCCGCCGCGCGCCGTGCCGCCACGACCAGCCCGGCGACCATGTCCGGGTTGAGCGCGTTCTTCCGCTCCGGACGGTTCATGGTGATGGTGAGCAGCCCGCCTTCGAGCTTCTGCAGGACCATGTCGTTGCTCATGGGACGTCTCCCTTGTTGTTGTTTGCTTCGGTCTATCGACGCTCGTCATTGCGAGCGAAGCGAAGCAATCCAGAAATGTTTCTGCGGAGACAGCCTGGATTGCTTCGTCGCTTCGCTCCTCGCAATGACGAGGTTTATTTCTTCACCAACGGACAGCGCGACTGCTCCAGGGACTGGAACGCCTCGCTGCCGGGCACAGTGGCGAGCAGCTTGTAGTCGTCCCAGCGGCCCTTGGATTCCGACGGCTTCTTGACCTCGAACAGGTACATGTCGTGCAGCATGCGGCCGTCCTCGCGGATCTTGCCGTTCTTGGCGAAGAAGTCGTTGATCGGCGTCTCCTTCATCACTTTCATGACTGTTGCGGCGTCGGTGGTGCCGGCCGCCTTCACCGCTTTCAGATAGTGAGTCACGGAGGAATAGACGCCCGCTTGCGCCGAGGTCGGCGGCCGCTTCATGCGCTCCTGGAAGCGCTTCGAGAACGCGCGGGTGTCGTCGTTGAGATCCCAGTAGAAGGCTTCCGCAAGCAACAGGCCCTGCGCGGTCTCGAGCCCGATCGAATCGATGTCGGTCACGAAGGCGAGCAGCGGCGAGACTTTCTGGCCGCCCTTGGTGATGCCGAACTCGGCCGCCTGCTTGATGGCGTTGACGGTGTCGCCGCCGGCGTTCGCGAGCCCGATCACCTTTGCCTTCGAGGCTTGGGCCTGGAGCAGGAACGACGAGAAATCCGACGTGTTGAGCGGATGGCGCACGCTGCCGAGCACCTTGCCGCCGGTCTTAGTCACGACGGCGCTGGTGTCCTTCTCCAGATCCTGGCCGAAGGCGTAGTCGGCGGTGAGGAAGTACCAGGTGTCGAGGCCCGACTTCACGGCAGCAAGGCCGGTCACATTGGCCTGGCCGTAGGTGTCGAACACGTAGTGGATGGTGTAGGGACCGCAAGCCTCGTTGGTGAGGCGGATCGAGCCCGGGCCGTTGAACATGATGATCTTGTTGCGCGCTTTCGCGATCTCGCCGGCAGCAAGCGCAGTCGCGGAGGCCGCGACGTCGTAGATCATCTCGACGCCCTGATTGTCGAGCATGTCTCGGGCGATGTTGGCGGAGAGATCGGCCTTGTTCTGGTGGTCGGCAGCCAGCACCTGAATCTTGCGGCCGAGCACCTCGCCGCCAAAGTCCTCCACGGCCATCTTGGCCGCGGTCTCGCTGCCGGGGCCGGTGATGTCGGCATACAGGCTCGACATGTCGAGAATGCCGCCGATCTTCAGTGGCGGCTTGTCCTGCGCCTGCACGGCGCTTGCACTCAGCGCCAGCGCAGCAGCGAAAATGCCCGACAAAACATGCTTCATCGAAAAAGACCTCCCTTGATCGCCTGTCTCTAATGGCGGCTTGGTTATTGGTGTTGTCGCAATCATGCCGCATGCGCGACAGCGCAGCAAGCGCGCGGGACGATGCAGATGAACGATCGACACGCGCTTTCCGCAAAGCGGAATGACGAGATGCGGAAGAGTGCCTCTGCCGTCATTGCGAGCGCAGCGAAGCAATCCAGGATCTTTCCTCGGAGGGACTCTGGATTGCTTCGCTGCGCTCGCAATGACGAAGTATGAACAAACAGTCTTCGCGCCCCACCGCGCTTGAGTTATGGTTGGAGCGCAACGCAACCTTTCCGGGCAACGTGACGCGACTGCTTCATCTCATCGTCGCATGTCTTCTGGTCGCGGCTTGCGGTGCGTCCGCCACGCCGTGCCAGTTCGAGTCCCAGGGCGAAGGCCGCGTGGCCGCGATCGATGCGCGCAGTCTGCGTCTCGATGACGGCCGGGAAATCCGTCTGACCGGAATCGAGCCGACCGCGACCACGAGGCAGGCGCTGACCACGCTGCTCGTCGGTCGCGACGTTATTTTGCGCAGCGCTGACGACACGCCCGACCGCTACGGTCGCCAGGGCGCGCTGGTCTTTGTCGGCGAGAGCGACATCTCCGTGCAGGCGACGCTCCTCGTCCAGGGCGACGCCATCGTCTCCGCCGAGATCGCAGATAAGGACTGCGCGGCCGCCCTGATGGCGTCGGAAGCCGAGGCGCGGCGCCAAAAAAAGGGCAGCTGGGCTGACCCGTCGGCCATAAAAAACGCGGAAAGTCCGGACGATATTTTGGCGGGGATCGGGCGTTTTGTGGTGGTCGAGGGCAAAGTCCTGTCGGTCCGGCAAGCTGGGGCAATGACCTACCTCAACTTCGGACGAAACTGGACACGCGGCTTCGCCGTGACTATTTCAAAGCGCATGGTACCCGCGTTCGAAAGCGCCGGGATCGCTCTTAAGTCTCTGGAAAATAAACGTATTCGTGTCCGGGGCTGGGCTGAGGGGAATACGGGGCCGCGTATCGATGTACGCCTCGTGGGACAGATCGAGTTGCTGGGCGCAAACGAGCCGACAGGGGTAAGGCCCTAAAAGGGGCCAGGCACGGATTAAGCGACGTGAATGGGGTGCTAGGACGGCACGGACGAGGTGAACGCCGCCTGCGGGCAGCGCCGGCTGCGCTATGCCTCGTGCTGGGTTCAGCCCTCGCCGGCTGCGGCGATATGGGCCGCTTCCAGACTGCGGCGGCCCCGCCGACCGTCGCGATGCCCAAGCCGAAGCCAGCCGTCGCGCAGACCCCCGCCACCGAGAAGGAGCACGAGCGCATCCTGGCGAGCTATGGCGGCACCTACGACGACCCCAGGCTCGAATCGCTCGTCACCAAGACCGTGGACCGGCTCGTCGCCGCGTCCGACCGCCCCGACCAGGGCTACCGGGTCACGATCCTCAATTCCGGCGCGGTGAACGCCTTCGCGCTGCCGAACGGCCAGCTCTATGTCACGCGCGGCCTGCTTGCGCTGGCGAGCGACACCTCGGAATTGTCCTCCGTGCTCAGCCACGAGATGGCGCATGTGCTGTCCAAGCACGCCGCGATGCGCGAAGACCAGGCCCGCCAGGCCGCGATCGTCACCCGCGTCGTCACCGACATGAGCAACGATCCCGATCTCACCGCGCTCGCCCTCGCCAAGACCAAGCTGACCATGGCGAGCTTTTCGCGCAATCAGGAGTTCGAGGCCGACGGCATCGGCGTCGGCATTTCCGCCAAGGCGCATTTCGACCCTTATGGTGCCGCACGCTTTCTCTCGGCGATGGAGCGCAATGCCGAGCTGAAGGTCGGCAAGACCTCGCTCGATCCGCGCGCACAGGATTTCACCTCGTCGCATCCGGCAACGCCCGAGCGCGTGCAGAACGCGCAGACCATCGCGCGGCAATACGCTGCGCCAGAGGGCGGCGAGCGCGACCGCGAGACCTATCTCGCCGCGATCGACAATCTCGTCTACGGCGAAGACCCCAGCGAAGGCTTTGTCCGCGGCCGGCGCTTCCTGCATCCGAAGCTCGGCTTCACCTTCCAGGCACCGGATAATTTCACGCTCGACAATACCGCGCAGGCCGTGATCGGCGTGCGCGACGGCGGCTCGCAGGCGATGCGTTTCGACGTCGTGCGGGTGCCGGCCGAACAGTCGCTCGGCGATTACCTGAATTCCGGCTGGATGGAGGGCGTCGAGAAGGCCTCCACCGAAGACATCACCATCAACGGTTTTCCGGCTGCGTCCGCCACCGCCAAGGGCGACCAGTGGCAGTTCAAGGTCTATGCGCTGCGCTTCGGCAGCGACGTCTACCGCTTCATCTTCGCGGCCCGGCAGAAATCGACCGAGAGCGAGCGCAACGCGCGCGAGACCGTCGGTTCATTCCGCCGCCTGACCCTCGACGAGATCCAGGCCGCGCGCCCGCTGCGCATCAAGGTCATCACCGTGCAGCCCGGCGACACCGTGGAATCGCTCTCCCATCGCATGGCCGGCGTCGATCACCCGGCCGAGCGTTTTCGCGTCCTCAACGGGCTCGATCGCAACGCGCAGGTGAAGGTGCGTGATCGTGTGAAGGTCGTGGCGGATTGACGAGCGCCGTAGGGTGGGCAAAGCGAAGCGTGCCCACCACTTTCTATCGCAATCGTTGAAAGATGGTGGGCACGGCGCTTACGCGCCTTTGCCCACCCTACAAGCTCCGCCCGATCAGCGCCCCGCGTCCATATCGCCGGCCTCGCGCTGGCCGCTGAGCCAGAGCGCGAGCAAGGTCCAGAACGCACCCGACAGCAGGTACGCACCCGAGGCGATGACGCCGAGATTGGTGGCAAGCAACAGAGCGACCAGCGGTGCAAAGCCGGCGCCGAACAGCCAGGCCATGTCGGAGGTCAGCGCCGAGGCCGTGTAGCGATACGCCTGCTTGAAGTTCGATGCGATCGCACCCGACGACTGGCCGAACGACAGACCGAGCAGGATGAATCCGATCACCATGTAGATGGTCTCGCCGAACGCGCCGGCATCGAGCAGCTGCGGGGCAAAGCCGCTGTAGATCGCGATCGCGATCGCCGATCCCATCAGCAGCGACTTGCGGCCGACGCGGTCGGCGATGACGCCGGAGAGCACGATCGCGCCGACGCCGAACACGGCGGCGACGATCTCGATGATCAGAAAGCGCACCGGGCTTTCGCGGGTGAACAGGAACACCCAGGACAGCGGAAACACCGTGACCATGTGGAACAGCGCGAAGCTTGCCAGCGGCGCGAACGCACCGAGCATGATGTTCTGGCCTTCGCGCGCCACCGTCTCGGAGATGCGCGAGGGCTGCAATTCGCGGGTCTCGAACAGCGAGGCATATTCTTCCGTCGTCACCATGCGCAGGCGCGCGAACAGCGCCACGACGTTGATGGCAAAGGCGACGAAGAACGGATAGCGCCAGCCCCAATCGAAGAAATCGTCGGCCGAGAGATTCCCGGCGAAATAGGCGAACAGCCCGCTCGCCACGATCAGACCGAGCGGCGCGCCAAGCTGCGGCACCATCGCGTACCAGCCGCGCTGCGACGGCGGCGCGTTCAGCGCCAGCAGCGAGGCCATGCCGTCCCAGGCGCCGCCCCAGGCCAGACCCTGTGCGATGCGCGCCAGCGCCAGCAGCCAGATCGCGGCAGCGCCGATCTCGTGATAGCCGGGCAGGAACGCGATCGCGACGGTGGCGGTGCCGAGCAGGAACAGCGCCGAGATCAGCTTGGCCGTCTTGCCGTATTCGCGGTCGACGGTCATGAAAATGACGGTACCGATCGGCCGGGCCATGAAGGCCAGCGCGAAGATCATGAAGGAATAGAGGGTGCCGGTCAGTTCGCTCGTGAACGGAAACACCAGGCGCGGGAAGACGATCACCGAGGCGATCGCAAAGACGAAGAAGTCGAAGAATTCCGAGGTGCGGCCGATGATGACGCCGATGGCGATCTCGCCGGGACTGGCCTGGTCGTGGCCGTGCTCGCCCGAGTGCTCTGCCATTGCGGGGGTCTGTGCCGTCGCCATTCGTGCGCCCTTAACGTCCTGAAAACCAAAGCCGACCGCCCGGCAAGGCGCCAGGCAATTGAGCCTGTCTGGCGTAACATCCCGCACTGCAACATTGGACAAATTGTCCAATGTCCGGATTGCTGCGCCGCAGCTACCCCTTGGCCCCGCAAAAGAAACTCATTCTCATAAGGCTCGGCCCGTGTCCCGTTTCAAGATCCTGGCGCTGCTACCCCTGGCAGTTGCGCTCAGCGGCTGCAACTACGTCGTGCTGGCGCCGGCCGGCGATATCGCCGCGCAGCAGCGCGACCTCGTCATCATCTCCACCGTCCTGATGCTCCTGATCGTCGTCCCCGTGATGGCGCTGACGGTGCTGTTCGCCTGGCGCTACCGCCAGTCCAACACCGACGCCCGCTACGAGCCGGAATGGGACCACTCGACCAGCCTCGAGCTGGTGATCTGGTCGGCGCCGCTCTTGATCATCGTTTGCCTGGGCGCGCTGACCTGGATGGGCACGCATCTGCTCGACCCCTATCGCACGCTCGGCCGCATCCATGCCGACCGCGCCGTGGACCAGTCCAAGGCCCCGCTCGAGGTCGACGTCGTCGCACTCGACTGGAAGTGGCTCTTTATCTATCCGGACTACGGCATCGCCACCGTCAACGATCTGGCAGCTCCGGTCGATCGTCCGATCAACTTCCGCATCACCGCGTCCTCGGTGATGAACTCGTTCTACATCCCCGCGCTGGCCGGCCAGATCTACGCGATGCCTGGCATGGAGACCAAGCTCCACGCCGTCGTCAACCACGCCGGCACCTACCGGGGCTTTTCCGCGAACTACAGCGGCGCCGGCTTCTCCGGCATGCACTTCAACTTCCAGGGTCTCGACGACAAGGGCTTTGACGCCTGGATCGCCAGCGCCAAGTCCGGCGGCGGCTCGCTCGGCCGCGCCGAATATCTCCAGCTCGAAAAACCCAGCCAGAACGAGCCGGTGCGGCGCTACGGCACCGTCGATTCCGATCTCTACCGCCTGATCCTCAACATGTGCGTCGAGACCGGCAAGATGTGCCAGAGCGAGATGATGGCGATCGACGCCAAGGGCGGCCTCGGCCATGAGGGCCTGAACAACACCCTGCCGCTGGCCTACGACAAGTACGCCCGTCGCGGCACGGCGCTTGGGCCGGAGCCGAGCTTCGTCGCAGGTACCTGCACGCCCGATGCGCCGCAGGGCAGGACCACCGCCTCCATCACGGCACCTGTCGACCCCGCGCCGCTGCTCGGCGCCGGCCTGAAGCGGCCGACCTTCACGCCGCTGAAGTCCTCGTCCTTCTTCCTCGGACAACGTCCGAAGTCAGATTCGTAAAGAGATCCCGCATGTCTCCTGATCTTCTCAAGCTCATCTTCGGCCGGCTCACCTTCGAATCGCTGCCGCTGCACGAGCCGATCGTCGTCGCCACCTTCGCGGTGGTGGCGACCGGCGGCCTCATCATGTTTGCCGGCCTGACCTATTTCCGCGTCTGGGGTTATCTCTGGAGCGAGTGGTTCACCAGCGTCGACCACAAGCGCATCGGCATCATGTACATGATCCTCGGCATCGTGATGCTGCTGCGCGGCTTCGCCGACGCGCTGATGATGCGGTTGCAGCAGGCGCTCGCCTTCGGCGGCTCGGAGGGTTATCTCAACTCCCATCACTACGACCAGGTCTTCACCGCCCACGGCGTGATCATGATCTTCTTCGTGGCGATGCCGCTGGTCACCGGCCTGATGAACTTCGTCGTGCCGCTCCAGATCGGCGCGCGCGACGTGTCGTTCCCGTTCCTGAACAATTTCAGCTTCTGGATGACGGTCGGCGGCGCGGTGCTGGTGATGGCTTCGCTGTTCATCGGCGAATTCGCCCGCACCGGTTGGCTCGCTTATCCGCCGCTGTCGAACATCGGCTACAGTCCGGATGTCGGCGTCGACTATTACATATGGGGACTACAGGTCGCGGGCGTCGGAACGACACTGTCCGGCATCAACCTGATCTGCACCATCGTCAAGCTGCGGTGTCCCGGCATGACCATGATGCGGATGCCGGTGTTCACCTGGACCGCGCTCTGCACCAACGTGCTGATCGTCGCTTCCTTCCCGGTTTTGACCGTCGTGCTCGCGCTGCTCTCGCTCGACCGCTACGTCGGCACCAACTTCTTCACCAACGATTTCGGCGGCAGCCCGATGATGTACGTGAACCTGATCTGGATCTGGGGTCATCCCGAGGTCTACATCCTGGTTCTCCCGGCCTTCGGCATCTTCTCGGAAGTGACATCGACCTTCTCGGGCAAGCGGCTGTTCGGCTACACCTCGATGGTCTACGCCACGGTGGTCATCACCATCCTGTCCTACCTGGTCTGGCTGCACCACTTCTTCACGATGGGGTCGGGCGCAAGCGTCAACTCCTTCTTCGGCATCACCACGATGATCATCTCGATCCCGACGGGCGCGAAGATGTTCAACTGGCTGTTCACGATGTATCGCGGCCGCATCCGCTTCGAGCTGCCGATGATGTGGACGATCGCGTTCATGCTGACCTTCGTGCTCGGCGGCATGACCGGCGTGCTGCTTGCGGTGCCGCCGGCCGACTTCGTCCTGCACAACAGCCTGTTCCTGATCGCGCACTTCCACAACGTGATCATCGGCGGCGTCGTGTTCGGCGCGTTCGCCGGTATCGGCTACTGGTTCCCGAAGGCATTCGGCTTCAAGCTCGACCCGTTCTGGGGCAAGCTGTCGTTCTGGTTCTGGGTCACCGGCTTCTACCTCGCCTTCATGCCGCTCTATGTGCTCGGCCTGATGGGCGTGACCCGCCGGCTCCGTGTGTTCGACGACCCGAGCCTGCAGATCTGGTTCATCATCGCCGGCATCGGCGCCTTCCTGGTCTTCCTCGGCATCCTCTCGATGCTGATGCAGTTCGCCGTCAGCTTCCTCAGGCGCGAGCAGCTCAAGGACGTCACCGGCGATCCCTGGGATGCGCGCACGCTGGAATGGGCGACCTCCTCGCCGCCGCCGGCCTACAACTTCGCTTTCACTCCCGTCGTTCACGACAATGACGCGTGGTGGGACATGAAGAAGCGCGGTTATCAGCGCCCGCTCACCGGGTTCAAGCCGATCCACATGCCCAGCAGCACCGGCACAGGCATCATCCTCGCCGGCTTCGCCACCGCGATGGGATTCGGTTTGATCTGGTACATCTGGTGGCTGGCGGCCGCGAGCTTCATCGCGATGCTCGCCGTCGGCATCGGTCACACCTTCAACTATCACCGCGATTTCGACATTCCGGCCGACGACGTCATCCGGGCCGAAGACGCGCGCACGAAACTGCTCGCCGGAGCCAAGTAAATGACTGTCGCTGTCAATCCCACGCAAGCCGGCGAGCCGATCTTCTACCTCGCCGACGAACACCCGCATCCGGAAGGCTACAGCACCTCGCTCGGTTTCTGGATCTATCTGATGAGCGACTGTCTCATCTTCGCGATCCTGTTCGCCACCTTCGGCGTGCTCGGCGGCAATTACGCCGCCGGTCCGGCGCCGAAGGATCTGTTCGAGCTGCCGCTGGTCGCGGTCAACACCTCGATGCTGCTGCTGTCGTCGATCACCTACGGCTTCGCCATGCTGACGATGCAGCAGAACAAGATCGCGCAGACCCAGATCTGGCTGGCGATCACCGGCCTGTTCGGCGCCGCCTTCATCGGCATCGAACTGTCCGAGTTCGCCCACATGATCCACGAGGGCGCGACGCCGCAGCGCAGCGCCTTCCTGTCCGCCTTCTTCACCCTGGTCGGCACCCACGGCCTCCACGTCAGTTGCGGCCTGATCTGGCTGGTGACCCTGATGGTGCAGGTCTGGAAGTTCGGCCTGATCGAGGCCAATCGCCGCCGCCTGATGTGCCTGTCAATGTTCTGGCACTTCCTGGACGTGGTCTGGATCGGTGTCTTCACCTTCGTTTATCTCCTGGGAGTTCTGCGATGAACACCGATACTCACGCCGCCCACGCGGACGATCATCATCACGGTGATGGCCACGCTCACGGCTCGTTCTCGACCTACATGCTCGGCTTCGTGCTCTCGGTCGTGCTCACCGCGATCCCGTTCTGGCTGGTGATGAGCGGCGCGCTTCCGAGCAAGCAGATCACCGCGCTCGTGATCATGGCCTTCGCGGTCGTGCAGATCGTCGTGCACATGATCTACTTCCTGCACATGAACACGACGTCCGAGAACGGCTGGAGCATGATGGCTCTGATCTTCACCATCGTCATGGTGGTGATCGCCCTGTCGGGTTCGCTGTGGGTGATGAACCACCTCAACAGCAACATGATGCCGATCCACCAGATGACCGGGATGAAGTGAGCGAGGCTCTGAAGTGAGCAAGACCCGGACCGTGACAAGCAAGATAGACAGGGCTCGCGGAAAGGCCGCGCGCCCGCCCTTGTGGCTCGCGGTCCTCTCGCTCACGGCCTTTGCGCTTCTGATCGCGCTCGGCGTCTGGCAGGTCGAGCGCCGCGCCTGGAAGCTGGCGCTGATCGATCGCGTCGAGCAGCGCGTTCATGCTCCGGCCCAGCCGATCCCCTCGCCGGCGGCATGGCCGACCGTCTCCGCCGCAACCGACGAATACAGGCACGTCAGCGTCATCGGCCGTTTCCTGCATGACCGCGAGACGCTGGTTCAGGCCGTCACCGAAGAAGGCCCGGGCTATTGGGTGGTGACGCCGCTTCAGCGTAGCGACGGCACGCTGGTCCTGGTCAACCGCGGCTTCGTGCCGTCCGATCGGCGCGACGCGTCGACGCGCCGGGACGGCAATCCGCAAGGCCAGGTCGAGATCACCGGCCTGTTGCGCGTGACGGAGCCAAAAGGCGGATTCCTCAGGACCAACGTGCCTGAACACAATCGGTGGTACTCGCGGGATGTCGCCGCGATTGCGGCGGCACGCGGCCTCGACCGCGTCGCGCCCTTCTTCATCGATGCCGAGAGATCACAATCCGGCAACGGCCCAATCGGCGGATTGACCGTGATCAGCTTTCCCAATAACCACCTGATCTACGCGCTGACGTGGTTTGCCCTGGCGTTCATGCTGGCCGGTAGACTTTTCGTCACATTCGGCGGCGGGCTGTTCCGCCGCAAGGAGCCCTGGAGCGGCTTCGTCCACGAAGCGGCCGCCGGCTCCGATGCCGTCGCCCGCAGGACGGGATCAGATGCTGGAACGATCGTCGAGCCCACCTGACGACGGAAGGACGCAGGGCGCCGTCACGCTGCAATCGCAGGCGGACGCGCGCAGCGAGCTGATCGGCGCTGCGCCGACCGACGACGAGACCAACCGCAAGAACATGGCGCTGCTGATCCAGCTGCGCTGGACCGCAGTGGTCGGCCAGATCGTGACCATCGGCGGCGTGCATGTCTGGCTCGGCATTCCCCTGCCCCTCACCCGCATGGGCGCGGTGATCGGCGCACTGATATTTCTCAACATCTCCAGCCTGGTCTGGGTGCGCCATCGCGCCGCGATCACCAACAACGAGCTGCTGGTCGCCCTCATGCTGGACGTCGCCGCGCTGACGGCGCAGCTTTACCTCAGCGGCGGCGCCACCAATCCCTTCACCTCGCTGTTCCTGCTCCAGGTGACGCTGGGCGCGGTGCTGCTCGATGGCCGCTCGACCTGGTCGCTGGTCGCGCTGACCTGCGCGAGCTTCGTCTGGCTGACCGTCGCCTACCGGCCGCTCGATCTGCCGCCGAACCCGCTGAGCGAGACCTACACGCTCACGGTTGCCGGCATGCTGCTGGGCTTCGTGCTCAACGCCGTGCTGCTGGTGGTGTTCGTCACCCGCATCAACAGGAATTTGCGCGAGCGCGACGCGCATCTGGCGGCGCTGCGCCAGCATGCCGCCGAGCAGGATCATATCGTGCGCATGGGCCTGCTCGCCTCCGGCGCGGCTCACGAGCTCGGCACGCCGCTCGCCTCGCTCTCGGTCATCCTCGGCGACTGGCGCCGCATGCCCGACCTTGCCGCCGATCAGGAGCTGGCCGAGGACCTCGCGGAGATGGAGACCTCGCTGCAACGCTGCAAGTCGATCGTGACAGGCATTCTGGTGTCGGCGGGCGAAGCCCGCGGCGAAGGATCGTCGCCGACGACGGTTGCCGCTTTCGTCACCGCGCTGGTGGATGAGTGGCGCGACGCGCGCTCGGCGCGGACGCTGTATTTCGTCAACACCTTCGGCGAGGACGTCGCGATCGTCTCGGACGTCGCGCTGAAGCAGGTGATCTTCAACGTGCTCGACAACGCCTACGAGGTCTCGCGCGACTGGGTTGAGCTCGTTGCCGGGCGCGAGGGCGATCATCTCGTACTGTCGATCAGCGATCGCGGCCCCGGCTTTGCGCCCGAGATGCTGGCACAGCTCGGAAAGCCCTATCAATCGAGCAAGGGTCGCGCCGGCGGCGGGCTCGGCCTGTTCCTGGTGGTGAACGTGGTACGCAAGCTAGGGGGCAGCGTGACCGCCGAGAACCACAGGAAGCGAGGCGCCACCGTCCGTCTCACGCTGCCGCTCGCAACGCTGGCGATCGGAGGCAGCTTTGACGCCTGACCGTTCGCTCATCGTCGTCGAGGACGATGCCGGCTTCGCGCGCACCCTGAAGCGTTCGTTCGAGCGCCGCGACTACGAGGTCGTGCTCGCCGCCTCGATCGAGGACGTGCGGAAAGTTCTGGAGGAGCGATCGTTCGGCTATGCCGTCGTCGACCTCAAGCTCGGCGGCGCCTCGGGGCTGGCCTGCGTCGAGCTTTTGCACGCGCACGATCCGGAGATGTTGATCGTGGTGCTGACGGGCTTTGCCAGCATCTCCACCGCCGTCGAGGCCATCAAGCTCGGCGCATGCCACTATCTGGCCAAGCCGTCGAACACCGACGACATCGAGGCCGCCTTCAACAAGGCCGCAGGCAATGCCGAGGTCGCGCTCGACGCCCGGCCGACATCGATCAAAACGCTGGAATGGGAACGCATCCACCAGACCCTGATCGAGACCGACTTCAACATCTCGGAAGCGGCAAGACGGCTCGGGATGCACCGGCGTACGCTGGCGCGGAAGCTCGAGAAGCGGCCGGTGAAGTAAGGAGGAGCGGATCGAAGCCGCTCCTCTCCACTGGCTAGGCTTGCCTGCCATATCGCGCGATGACGTCGGCCAGCGCGATATGGCCGGCGCAGGATCCTGCTCCCGGATCATGGCTCCCGCTCTCCACGGCGGTGGCGTAGACGACCCCGGGATCGGCCTCGAGTTGCTGGCGCAGCCCCGCCAGCTTTGGCCAGCGGCTCCTCTCCGCGACGGCGTGGAAGTCGAGCCAGCGCGCCACACCTGCCAGCAAGGCGTCGGCGAGGGTCGGCCGGTCGGCCAGCAGGAACCTTGCCGGCTCGATCATGGCTTCGAGCTTGTCGTGGCGTTCGATCACCTTTCTCCTTCCGAACTCCCGCAAGGCCGAGCGCATGGCGTCGTCCATCGCCACGCCTTCCATTGCGACCCAAAGCGGCGCGAAGGCGCCGGTAAAGCCGGTATTCACGAACGCCATCAGCTGATGCATGCGATCGGCTTTCGGCGACAACGGATCAAAGCTGATGCGCCGTTCGGTATCCCTGGCTTCGAGCCAAGCCGCGATCGCCATGGTTTCCGTCAGCACATTGCCCTGGTCCGTGATGAGTGCAGGCGTCTCGTGTCGCGGATTGATCCTGGCGTATGACGGGCTCAGCATCTCGCCCAGCATGTCGACGCGACACAGGCGATATGGCCTGCCCAGCCATTCAAGAGCCGCAACGAGTCCCATGGAGCTTCCCATCGGGAAGCCGTAAAGTAGGATTGGATCCATCGATCTATTCTCCGTGATTTCTGATGATCACGCTGCGCAGCGGTCCCGAACCCTAGTCGCTCGCTCCATCAAGTAAATTGCGAACATTTTTGTAACCTGGAGTCCGCCGATGAAAGATCTCGTTTCGAGATGTCCCATCGAGGAAGTGATGCAGATCCTGAGCGGCCGGTGGCCTACGCTTCTGATCTACTATTTGAAGCAGGGCACCAAACGGTTCAGCGATTTGCGTCGGGACAATCCGACCATCTCGCACAGGATGCTCGCCCTCGAGCTTCGCAAACTGGAGGACGCCGGTATCGTGACCCGCACGGAATTCGACGGATACCCGTTGAGAGTCGAGTACGATCTGACCGCCGCCGGCCACACCTTGGTGCCGTTGATCGATGCGTTGGGCGCCTGGTGGTCGACAGTTGCGACTGACGCCGGCGGAGACGGCCGCGAGACCGGAAGCGGCGCTTCGGGAGGCGCATCGCGGGTTTGATCCCGTTCAGGACCGCATAGGCTCAGAAGCAATTCGGCCCGCTGACCGTCCCGAGCCAGGGCGGTCAGCGTCTCCAAAACGAAAAGCCCGGCCAACCGGCCGGGCTTTTGATCTGTTGCGATGAACGCGCGAGAGGCTTACGCGGCCTCGTCGGCGACCGTGGCGCCGCCATCGGTTTCGTCGCTATCGCCCTCGGCGTCCGCATCGGCTTCGCCTTCGGCGGCTTCGGACTTGGCGCCGGTGCGGCGCGGGCTCTTGGCGAGCTGGGCCTCGATCTCCTTGACCGCTTCGGTCTCGGTCGAGTGCTGCACCACGGCGATCTCGCGGGAGAGACGGTCGAGCGCGGCTTCATAAAGCTGGCGTTCGCTGTAGGACTGCTCCGGCTGCGACTCGGAGCGATAGAGGTCACGCACCACTTCCGCGATCGCGACGATGTCGCCCGAATTGATCTTCGCTTCGTATTCCTGGGCGCGGCGCGACCACATGGTGCGCTTGACGCGGGCGCGGCCCTTGAGGGTCTCGAGCGCACGCTTCACCAGCGCGGGCTCGGACAGCTTGCGCATGCCCACATTGGCGACCTTGGCGGTCGGCACGCGCAGTGTCATCTTGTCCTTGATGAAGTTGATGACGAACAGCTCGAGCTTCGCGCCGGCAATCTCCTGCTCCTCGATGGCCAGGATCTGGCCGACACCGTGAGCGGGATAGACGACGAATTCGTTGGCCTTGAAGCCCTGACGCTGGGTCACGACCTTCTTTTCCTCGACCTTCGGCGCAACAGCCGCGGGCTTCACGGCCGGCTTGGCGGCAGCGACAGGGGCCTTGGCGGGAGCAGCAGCAACAGGAGCCTTCGGCGCGGCGGGCTTGGCAGCGGGAGCCTTGGCAGCGGGCGTCTTTGCAACAGCGGGCTTTGCGGCAGGCTTGGCGGCAACAGGCTTGGCAACGGTCGCTTTCGCGGCCGGCTTGGCAGTCTTATTAGGCATTGCGCTTCTTTTGTTCTTCGAGGACTTTGCAGCCGGCGCCTTCGTCGCGGTCCGACCCTTGGATGCGCTACGGCTGGCCGCGGCGACTTTCTTGGCGTCCTTATGGGAAGCCTTCGCTGAAGTACTCTTTTTACGCGTTTTCTGTGACACAGCCTGCGCGCGGAAACTGCCACGCCCCTGTTCGACATTTGGTTTCACGGGAACCCAACGGGGCCGACGGGGCTAACCAGGGTTCGGCTCAATGTGCCCAATATAGCACATTTCCCGCAAAAATCAATGATTTAGGGGTCTTAAGGGCTGGTTTTCGGCGATAACGACGCTAATAGGGTTAAGTTTGACCCGAATTAGTCGCCGGAGCCGGGGTTCGCCGAGAAATACTTGTCGAACTTGCCCTCCATGCCGTCGAAATCCTTGGCGTCGGCAGGTGATTCTTTCTTCTGGGTGATGTTCGGCCAACTCTTGGCGTAGTCGGCGTTGACCGTGAGCCACTTTTCCAGGCCCGGTTCCGTGTCCGGCTTGATGGCATCGGCGGGACATTCCGGCTCGCACACGCCGCAATCGATGCACTCGTCAGGATGGATGACGAGCATGTTCTCGCCCTCGTAGAAACAATCGACTGGGCAGACCTCTACGCAGTCGGTGTACTTGCACTTGATGCACGCTTCAGTGACGACGTAAGTCATCCAACGCTCCGAAAAGCTCTTTTAAAAGTCGCGGCTTGCGTAGCGCGGATGGCCCGGCGCCGCAAGCTCAGGAACGGCCGATCATGACGGCTTTATGCGCTTGATCGACCAAGAAATGAATTCAAAGCGCAATTAATTGCGCTGAGAATTCGGATGGCCTTCGCTGAGCTCTTCGTAGAGCACACGGGCCGAGGCGGCATCGCCGCGGCGCTCGTTGAAGGCGATGACTCTCAAGACGCGCACGGTGCGATCGAGCGCGACGGTGAGCACGTCGCCGATCTTGATCGCATGCCCCGGCGATTTCTCGCGTGCACCGTTGACGCGAACATGGCCGGACTCGACAAGCTCGGCAGCGGAGGTGCGCGCCTTCACCACCCGCGCGTGCCATAGCCATTTGTCGATGCGCTGCCGCTCGGTCGTGGGCTCACTCCTTACGCCCGGACAGCTGCTCCTTTAGCGCAGCGAGTTTTGCAAACGGCGAGTTCGGATCGACCGGACGATCGCGCTCGCGCGGGGTCGCGCTCGATGCATAGGGACGCAGCGAGGGTCCGCCCTGGCGGTCGCGGCCCTTGTCGCGGTCGCGGCCACGATTGTCGCGGCCCTTGTCGCGATCGCCGCCACCGAACTTGCCCTTGTTGCGATCCTTGTTGTCGCGATCCTTGTTGCCGCCATTCTTGCCCTCGAAGCGGCGGTTCTTGTCGTCGCGCCCCTCCGGACGCGGCGCGGCTTCGGTGCCGCCTTCGCGCGGCTTGCGGAAATCCCTGCCGCCATCGCGACCAGAATCGCGACGATGACCACCGCCATGACGATGGCGCTCACCGCGTTTCTCGCCGTCGGCGGCAGGCGCGGCTTCGCCTTCGGCAGGCGCAGCGCCTGCTTCAGCAGCCGCCTGCGGACGCGGCTGGTGACGCTGGTTGCGATGTCGCTCGTGGCGCGGCTTGCGATCGTCGTGACGGCCGGCGGGACGCCAGACCTCGATGAGCTCGGGTTCAGCGGGGGTGGCCGCGGCTTCCACAGGTGCCGCCGCATCGGCCGACGCAGCGGCTTCGGTTGCAGCAGTCTCTGCAGGCGCGGTTTCGGCGGGGACAGCTTCGGCGGGAGCGGTTTCAGCAGCTTGAACGGCTGCCGCAGCCTCTTCCGCAGGTGGCGCGATGCCGGGAGCGTCTTCCGGCGTGACGGACGCCTCAAGCGCCGGCTCTTCAGGCGCGGGCTCGTCATGCTGCTCCATGCCGGGCGCGTCTTCGACGGTCACAGGCTCGGCGGCGGCTTCGATCGCGGTGTCCGCGGGCGTTGCGGCGTCCTCGGCCGGCGTTTCGGTTGCGGGCGTCTCTTCGCTGGAGGCTTCAGCAACAGCCGCCTCGGCAACAACCGGTTTCGCCGGCAGCGGCGGGCGCTTGTCCATGCGATAGCCGAGCGCACGCAGCACGGATGCAAAGTCTTCGCCGGCCGAACCGGTGAGCGAGGTCATCGCCTGCGTCACGACAAAGCTGCGGCCGTCGAACGCACCGGCGGGCTTTTCGCCGGACGCGTTCTCGCGCCAGGCCAGCGCTGGACGGATCAGATCGGCCAGGCGCTCCAGGATGTCGACGCGCACGGCGCGCTCGCCGGCCTGCTTGTAGCCGAGCACGCGATAGGCATCGCGCGGCAGCTGCTTGTCGACCGGGAACGAGGTGCGGCCCGAGCTTGCCAGATGCTGCGCGCCCGACAGCGCGGAGGGATCGACATTGTCCTGCTTCAGCGCCCAGAGCAGCGCGGCCAGCGCACGCCCGGCCGGCTTGAGCATGCCGGGGAAATAGAGGTGATAGGCGCCGAAGCGGACGCCGTATTTGCGCAAGGTCGCGCGCGAGGGCTGATCGAGGTCCTTGAGCTCGTTGGCGATCTTCGGGCGCTCCAGCACGCCGAGCGCCTCGACGAGCTGATAGGCGATGCCGCGGGCTATGCCGGTGACGTCCTCGGCCTTGCTGAGCTCGAACAGCGGCCCGAGCAGCTTTTCGATATGCGTCTTGAGCCAGAGCTCGAGCCGGGCCTGCACCTTGTCGCGAGGCGCGCCCGTGAGCCGCTCGTCGGAGATGATGCGGATGCGCGGATGCAGCGCGTCCTCTGCGGCAGAGAGCCGCGCCACGGCGTCGCCGGTCCAGCGGATCATGCCTTCCGAAGTCAGCACGAACTGCTCGTCCGGCGCATTGCCCAGTTTTTCGGCGCGCGCGTTGATCTCGCCGGCGAGCACGGCCTGCGCTGCAGCCTGCAACGCTTTCGCATCGGAGCCGGCTTCCGCCGCATCCGGTGCAAAGGTGAAGCCATCGAGGCGGCCGATGACATGGCCTTCGACGATGACTTCGCCGGTCTTGCCGATTTCAGTATTCAAGCTCGTGTTCTCCCGCAGGCGGCGCATCAATACACTGGTCCGGCGATCAACGAAACGCTCAGTCAAGCGTTCATGGAGCGCATCCGATAATTTATTTTCGACCTCGCGGGCGATCCCCTGCCAGCGTTCCGGGTCTTTCAGCCAGTCGGGACGGTTGGCGACGAAGGTCCAGGTGCGAATCTGTGCGATCCGGGCCGACAGCGTGTCGATATCGCCGTCGACGCGGTCGGCCTGGTCGATCTGGGTCCTGAACCAGGCGTCGGGGATGCATCCCTTGCGCATCAGGAAGCCGTAGAGCGTGGTGACCAGCTCGGCATGGGCGGCCGGCGACAGCTTTCGATAATCGGGGATCTGGCAGGCCTCCCACAGCCGTTCCACGGCGTCCTTGCCATGCGCGACATCGCGCACCTCGGCGTCGCGGGCGGCGTGGTCGAGCACGCGCATGTCCTCGGCGATGGGCGCGCGCGTCAGCGCCTCATGGCCGGGGGCGAGGTTCAGCGAGACCTGGAGCGCGCCAAGGGAGGCGAAATCCAGCTTCGAATTGCGCCATTGCAAAACCTTCACGGGATCGAAGGTGTGGTTCTGCAGCGCATTGACGAGCTCGGGCTCGAACGGCGCGCAGCGACCGGTGGTGCCGAAGGTGCCGTTGCGGGTGGCGCGGCCGGCGCGGCCGGCGATCTGGCCGAATTCGGACGGCGTCAGGCGGCGGAACTGATAGCCGTCGAACTTGCGGTCGGAGGCAAAGGCGACGTGGTCGACGTCGAGATTGAGGCCCATGCCGACGGCGTCGGTGGCGACGAGGTAATCGACCTCGCCGTTCTGGAACATCGCCACCTGCGCGTTGCGGGTGCGCGGCGACAGCGAGCCCAGCACCACGGCGGCACCGCCATGCTGGCGGCGGATCAGCTCGGCGATGGCGTAGACCTCGTCGGCCGAGAAGGCGACGATGGCGGTGCGGCGCGGCTGCCGCGTGATCTTGCGGTCGCCGGCGAATTCCAGCTGCGACAGGCGCGGCCGGGTGATCATGGAAACGCCGGGCAGCAGCCGCTCGATGATCGGGCGCATCGTGGCAGCGCCCAGCAGCAGCGTCTCGTCGCGGCCGCGGCGGTTGAGGATGCGGTCGGTGAAGACGTGGCCGCGCTCCAGATCGGATGCGATCTGCACCTCGTCGACCGCCAGGAACGAGACGTCGAGATCCCGCGGCATCGCCTCGACGGTCGAGACCCAATAGCGCGGCGCTTTCGGCTTGATCTTCTCCTCGCCGGTCACGAGCGCGACGGCATCGGGGCCGACCCGGGCTGCGATCTTGTTGTAGACCTCGCGCGCCAGCAGACGCAGCGGCAGCCCGATCATGCCGGAGGGATGCGCGAGCATCCGCTCGATGGCGAGATGGGTCTTGCCGGTGTTGGTGGGACCAAGCACCGCAGTGACGCCGGCGCCGGGAAGCCGCTCGGAAGCGAAGGGGGAGGAGGAAAAAGGCATCTGGGGGATTAGGTAATGGCGATTGGGGCGAATGTCAGTGCTGTTTTGGGGCGGTGGCGCGAAGGGCCGGCCTCACACACTGCTGTCATCGCCCGGCTCGACCGGGCGATCCAGTATTCCAGAGGCGGCGCAGATCAAGCCGAGAGGGCGCGGCGTACTGGATGCCCCGGTCAAGCCGGGGCATGACGGCGGAGAATGCGGCGCCCCTCCCCAAATCCCGCGCAACTGTCTCACTTTGCGACGCTTTTCCCGTTGGCTTTAAGCTTCGGAACGAGTTGAGAACGAATCGCGGCCGAATCGATGACTCCCCCTTGAGTCCTGTTCCGTTCACGCAAGATGTCGCGGGAGGCTTATTGGGTTCGCACTAGATGGAGTTTTGGCCTGCCGCACAAGCGACGTTTCGATGGCGGAATTGTTAAAGCTGGGGACGGCGCGGAGTCGAATCAGAATCGGGGAGGAGTCAAATGGATTCCCGGCTCTCGACCCCTCCAAACAAAAAGTGCGAAAACAACCCCATGCACAGTAGGCATGTCGTTGAATTCATTGATGTTTATTTTTGCCAAAAGGGAAGTCCGTAGCCCGCATGGAGCGGAGCGCAATGCGGGGGCCAAGCAAAGAACCCGGATTGCGCTGCGCTCCATCCGGGCTACGGCAGCGAGGCCGGGGCTACGACAGCCAGGCCCTACTGCGTCTTCGCGACCCTGGGCGGCTGGGCCGTGGTGATAAAGCTGGTTGCTTCCAGCATGGCCGGGCCGAGCGGGGTCGGCACTTTCAGCCAGAACGGGACCAGGATGCGCGTGCCGGCGATCGGGGCGAAGGCGACCTCGATGTTGCGCTGGGCGGCGAGATATTTGATCACGGGGCGGTCGGGGATGTAGCCGGCGATGGGCACGAAATATAGCGAGCAGACCACGACCTGGCCGTGATAGCCCTTCTCCGCCTTGACGTTCTCCATGCGCTTGAAATCGAGCTTGAGCTCGTAGCGCATGCGGCCGTCGAACACGGCGGCGCTGCCGTGGCAGGCGTCCGCCGACAGCACATCGCCGGTGCCTGAGACGCGCACCAGCGAGGCCGTCATCGGGTCCCAGACGCCGCGGCGATGCGCGTCGGTGACGACGATGCGGTCGGGATCGACCGGCGGCTCTGGCAGAATCGCAAAATCCTTCACATTGCCCTTGTCGAGCGTGATGCGGATCTCTTCGGTCTTCTTCGAGGTGGTGGTGGAGGCCTGGTAGCCGGTCGCGACCAGCGCGCCGTTGACCACGCGCCCTTGCGAGGCGCCGGTGCCGGACCCGCCCGCGAAGGATTTTAGAAGCCCCGAGGTGCCGCCGGAGGCCGCGGCCGCGAACACATCGTCCTGGATGTCGATATTCCAGGCGCCCTTGCCGACCGGAATGCCCGCCAGCGTCGCCTCGTATTGCGCCTCGAGCTTGCCTTGCGCCGCCGCGGGCTCCGCCGCCCACGCCAAAACCAGCCCGAAAAGGGCCGCCATGACCCAGCGGCCGGCAGAGCGCGGATGACTTGCGCGCGGATTCCTTGCGCGCCGCTCCGCTGAGCGCAGCTCATTTGGACGCAGGCCGGACGCAAGATGAGGCGTTGTGAGCACGAAACAATCCAATCGGGGCGCGAACGGTTGTTACTTAAGCCAAAAAGCGCGCCAAGCAATGCATCCGGGCCTATCCGCGCCCGGAACTCCACTGGACTCTTCGGGCGCGAATACGCCCTTTATGTGATGGTAAGGCGCGACAATCATTGCCGTTTTGGTGATCGGGGCGGGTTAGAACCGCGCACCTCACTCCGCTGCCTCTTCCCCCTCGCCCCGCTTGCGGGGAGAGGGTCGGGGTGAGGGGAGCTCTCCTGGGGGGAGGTGAGAATTGAGTACACTCAACCCACAGCGCCCTCGCGGAGACTCCCCCTCACCCGGAATCCGCGCTGATCGCGCGCATTCCGGCCTCTCCCCGCAGGCGGGGAGAGGCGAAAGCAGCAGCCAAAACCTTGACGTCCCGCCGCTTCCCCCCTATACGTCCGCCCGCTCCCTGCAAGGACAGAGAATTTGCCCGTGGCGCCCCGAATGGCGGCCGCACATCGTTGGGAAAGATTGAGGATTTTGCCATGTCTCGCCGCTGCGAATTGACGGCCAAGGGCCCCCAGGTCGGCCACACGGTCAGCCACTCCAACATCAAGACCAAGCGCCGCTTCCTGCCGAACCTGGTCAACGTGACCTTCATCAGCGAAGCGCTGGGCCGCAACGTGCGCCTGCGCGTCTCCACCAACGCGATCAAGAGCGTCGACCACAATGGCGGCCTCGATCCCTTCCTGCTCAAGGCCAAGGCCGCCGTGCTGTCGCCCCGCGCCCTCGAGCTGAAGCGCGCCATCCAGAAGAAGGTCGGCCCGACCCCGGCGCCGGAGAAGAAGGCGAGCTAAGAATTTTCGGATTGGCGAGGGCTTGCGTCGCGAGGCGTAGGCTCAGCCGGATCAAGTTTTGCGTGACGGCCGGATCGGAAGATCCGGCCGTTTTTGTTTTTGCGGTGCAAATGTCTATGTCGCCGCATCGCTTGGAGTAGGCTACGCTAAGATCATCAATTGACACGATTTTTGGGAGCCTCTCAACGACGGCCGTATCGTCCTTCGCGCGCGGCCTAGATCGAGGTAGCTTTTGAGAGAGCACTCGCCGAGCGGAAGCACGTCATCCTAATGCATAGTTACCAAAAACAAACGGTTGCCGTGCAGAATCAGACCGACGAGCGCGTCGAAGGTGAACGACAAACCTTTCTTCGTGTCGCGGAGATTGTGTTGAGCAAGTCTCGTGTCCCACTTAGCGCTGGTGAGATTGTTGATCGAGGAGTCGAGCAAGGACTCTTTGGCGACCACACAATGGGTCGCACACCCCAGAAATCCATGCAGGCTCGGCTTAGCATGGACATCCTACACAGAAAGACTGACTCACGATTTGTCCGAACTGGTCGCGGGCGCTTTACCCTTCGCGCTTCGCTAGGAGCACCAGTAAGTGAACCGGACATTGCGCCGGGCGAAGTTCAGTCTGAATACGTAGCCGAGCGCCGTGTACTAAATACGCCGCGAGAAGAAGTTCTGTGCGTTCCAGAGCCTGCATATCGCGATGTCCTGACCTTTCAGGGTATAGACACCGATACACCCTTGATACTCGGGCAGCTTCTTAGCGAAAAAACTACCACCTATCTCGGGCGAGCTGAGGCTGAGGTCAACAACGACGCGAAGCAATTCATAACGTACGTCTTGGTTCAATGTGGTCAGCGCTTGCTGTTCTTCAAGCGATCCTATCTCAGCCGAGCAGCCGAATTTCTAAGAGGATCGAAGTGCATTGGCTTCGGTGGCCACGTCAGCGCCGCTGATCTCGATATGCTTTCGCGAGCCGACTTTGGTTTGTCAGCTTGCGGACGCAGAGAGCTCGCGGAAGAGCTTTTTTTGCCAGACCGAACCAGACGGAAACGCAAGGTCTCGGCTGAGGCAAGTCTTACAGACAAGCCTACTATCGATCTCTTTCAGAGCGTTCCACTAGAGTGTTTGGGAGTTCTGAACGACGACTCTTCGGAGGTCGGAAGGCGGCACGTTGCCGTTGTTTACCGTGCATGGCTTCCCGATTGGAACACAGCCAAGAAGCTGCAGAAGGGCGATTCATCGATCAAAGGCTTGGGATGGATCGATCTTTCAAAGGACAAGGTCGACATAACAGATTTCGAATATTGGTCGCAGCTATGTTTGCGACGCTTTTATCCGTCCACTCTCTTCACGCGAGCAAGACTCGAAATCGTAAATAACTCTCGCTTCGCGAGCGACCGCATCTTAGTTGTCGCGGGCCGAATTGGATCGGGGAAGTCGGAGACCGCCAATTACCTCAGCCAACGCCTACACTGCTCTTTGATCAAGACTGGGGAGTTGGTTCGCGCGCTAATGGAATCACCTCCAATCGGGGAGATTGGACGAGAGGAATTTCAAACTCGAGCATACAAATTCATCAGCGCGGAAGGCGGCACTAAGAAGTTGGCTGACGCCATAGCGAGCCAAATCGCGCACGAAGGTGGCAATCGTACGATTGTCGATGGAATTCGAAATCTCGACACCTTCGAGCACTTAGAAAGAAAGTGCGCTGGCGGGATCGGACTACTCTTTGTGCAGACTCCACCGGATCTCGCGTTCGACATGTATCGCGCCAGAGAGGCAGGAACGCTGAAATTCAGCTATCGCGATTTTCTTAAGGTATACGATGCCCCAGTAGAGGGGGAGATCTCAAGCCTGGGGCGCCGAGCAAACGCCTACATCTACAACTCTTTTGGGATGGAGGCCTTTCGGCGAACGCTAGACGAACTATTGCCGCAAATGCGTTCATAGCGCTGGAAACAAAGACGGTTCAGCGGCCAAGCGATACCTCATGAATGCCTTGAGGGCCTTAATTGATTGCGATACGACGAGTTTCTCCCCAAGACCTGAATGGTCGTCCTTCACGATCTCCGCATAGGTCCGACCGCCAAAGCCGTCAGGACAAAAAATGGTGTCCCAGTAGAACTCTCTAGTTCCTCTTGGAGAATTACTCAAAGCGCCTAGGGTTTCGCCAACAAAGGTGTGGACGTTTAGACCGTCACAATAGCCGACTACAGCTCGCGCAATAGCTCTAGTCGTGAGCGTCGAACAAGCCGCCACAAACTGCTCGGGGGCAAGAGAGTCCCACATCGGCTGAGTAAGCCCACCCGGAAACGACTTATCCCCGAAGCCTTCCAGAACGAGCCCTGCATGCTCAACAATGCAGGGTATCTGAATCTGTCGATACGCAGATTCAACTTTGAACTTCACCATAGACTCAAGATCGCATAATAGCGGCTCCGTTGTTGCGATCTTCCTAAAGCGAATATCGAAGAGCTCGCCCAGCGTCTTTCCGGTGTACTCAAGCTCGATCGTGTCCTTCGCTAATGCCCATTCCTCCTTCTTGTAATCGCTCCAGGAGCAATACGCGATTTGTATGGGAGAGGAGCTCATCACTAGATTCTCATCTCATGAAGCACTTCAGCGACGTTCTTTGAAATATCTTCCGCCCCAACGGGTATGACATCGATGTTGCGCTCATTGAAGAGGCGCCGCTCGAATTCCGACGGCTCTGGCAGAACTATATATGCTCTTCTTCCGCTCGAAGAGTTCGGCAGATCGGAAAATAAGCGATTCACGATGTGAAACAAGTAATTCACATTCGGATCGCGGAAGCTGTATCCGATAAACAGAACGGCTCTACCGAGTATGTCGCCCCGTAACTTGAAGTCCATTGGACTTTCCAATCGCATCCGCTCCATGTATTGCGATTCGGAGACAACCATCTGTTGAGGACTATTGAAGTCGCCGTGAAATTTGACGACTTCGATCACGGACCTATCATGCGCAATTGTGTGCTCGCCGGATACGATGTGCGTGTTCCGTCCGCTCTTCTTTAGAGCTCGTTCGATAAAATCGTCATAATTTGTTGTATAATAGAGGCTGCAACGATCCAGTTGGACCAGCTCTGAATGCACCGGCGAAGCAAGAATGTCTGCATCCGTCGCTTCAGCGAATTGTAGCGAAAGCCAATTCGTTAGCGGTGCGAGTTCGCGGTTCAAAATCTTGAAGTACTCCAAGATTTGGAGGTCACTTCCCCGCATCCGCAGCAAATTCTCGTCATTACAGCCAATCAGCTTCGCTGCTTGGTCCACCATCGCTTCCCAAGACGGCCCTCTCTTGGTTCCTCCGTCCCAGGTAACTGACATCGACGCTCCTGCGCCGACAAACGGGACGACGCGCCTATCGCGGTATAGTCTTCGAAGATCGGGGGGACAGGTCATCGAACCTTCTTCACCAGTAAACGAGTAAGACTGTGAAAATGCGGGATGTTGTTATGGGGATGCGTCTCGTGAATGATCGAGTCAGACTCAGCCAAGACCGTGTGGCCTTCGTATTGCTCTACATAAAACGAATGAGCCAATAGGGTTGGCGAAAAGTTCGGATGGGCAGATAAATCATGGGGCCCATCATTGAATGAAACAAGGAAGTGATACCCGCCAAGCCGTGTCCTCAGCAGCGCCGTTTGGATCAGTGAGGATATCTCTTCAGAGGAACTAAGGCAGTGCGCTAAGCCATAGAGCACAATCACATCAAATAATTCATCCCTAGTAAGATAAGCACCTCCGTCCAAGACGAGCCATTCAATTCGCGGGTCTGGAAACGAGCGCCGACCATTTTCTATAGCCTTCGCGGAGCAATCAACTGCTGTTACGCTTGCGCCGCATTGAGCAAATGCGGCGGCGTTCTTCCCTTCCCCACAACCTAAATCGAGTACGCGAACTCCACGTAAATCCCGATGCTCTTCGAGAAATGATTTCACTAAAGAGCCGGGGGACGTCCCCCAAAAGCAATCACTCGATGAATAGCCTTCATCGTAACCGCCGCTGTCTCTTGTCATTTGCCTGCAATATGGATTGAATCAGAAGCAGATAGCTTAGGGATACTGCCGGACCAACGCAATCAGCGGTTGATAGAGAAAAGACCCCTGTCCCCGGCGAAGGTCGAGATCGCGCAGGCGAGCTCGTTTCGAGCCGTCCTGCATCGAGAACTGGAAGTTCATACGACGTGGCGACGATCCAAGACTCAGAGTTGTCGATCCATCACTTGCCGCCGCACAACGAGCCACCCCGTAGTGCTACTAGTTAAGCCAAGGTCCTATTGATCTCCCGCAGTGGTTGCGCTTCTGTGCAACTTTCCGGGGGGATTCTTCTAATGCGCAATTTGGGCCTGGCGGTCCTTGCGACCGCTCTTGCTGGCTGTGCGTCGTCTTCATCTGACATCTCGGCGGCTTACGTCTCGCCGGTGCAGTATCAGCAGTACAACTGCCAGCAGCTCGCGCTCGAGGCGCAGTCGGTATCAGCCAGAGCTGCGACCCTCTCCGGCGTTCAAGACAGCCAGCGCACCAAGGATCAGGTCGCGACGGGCGTTGCCGTCGTTGTGTTCTGGCCCGCGGCGTTCCTGGTTGGCGGCGACAAACAGGCTGCGGCCGAACTCGCCCAAATGAAGGGACAGTTGATCGCGGTCGAGCAGGCCTCGATCGCAAAGAAGTGCAACATTCAATTCCAGGGCAAGCCCCAGGAACCGCCGAAGTAGGCGTCGTCGCGCCCCTACCCCCGAAAATCAATGCTCCGCAGCACGATCCCCGGCGGCGTGCCTTCGAACTCGGTCGCCTGATATTTGCGCCCGGTGCAGGCTTCGATGCGTTCGCGCAGGCGCGTGAACTGCTCTTCGCGCTCGCTGGGCCGGGCGCGCGGGCCGCGCTCGAGGTCGTCCATGGCGGAGGTCGAGATCGCGCAGGCGATCTCCTTTGCGCCGTCCTGCATCGAGAACTGGACGATGCCGCGGTCCTGGTCGTGGGCGATGAAGCGGCTGGTGGTGAGCGTCATGGGGTACTCCTTTGTCCGCGCGTCGTGCCGGGCTTGTGCGCAATTGCGCATGAGGGGCGCCGGTCAGCGTATCGAAGCACGCTGTGGCACAAGCATGCACAACAACTGACTTCGGTGGTTATGGGTCCTGGCTTTCGCCAGGACGACGCCGGTGTTTGCGAGCGTTGCGCGATAGCGCCACGAGTTGGCTCGCCGTTAGCCGTCGCCGTTGAGCCTTGCGAAATCGTCGAACAGCGCGGCCACCAGCGCGCGGTGGCGGGTGTCTTCCGCGGGCAGGCTCGCGGCATAGAGGTTGAGCAGATGGCGGGCCTTCACGGCGGCCTCCGGCCAGGACGCGGCCGGCACCGACATCATGCGGTTTTCGAGATCGGCTTCGCGCTCGCGCAGCTCCCTGACCTGGGCCTCGACATCGGCCAGCGCGCGGCGCAGATCGGTTGCCTTCTGGGCGGCCATGCCGCGGTGGCTGTCGAGATCGACCGGGATGTCAGTCATTTCAGGCACTCGCGTCGATACGTTGGGCATCCGCCAGGTCGACCGAGCCGATCGACAGCATCTCCGTCGCACCGCGCACGCCTTCGGAGGGCACCGTGATCATGGTGGCGACGCGGCGATAGGACGCGAACGACAGGCCCTCGATCATCTCCTCGTCGGTGACGACCTCATAGGCGCCGGCCGGCAATTCGCGCTCGAGGCCGCGGATGTGGAATGGATGCTTGAAGGTGATGGTTTCTCGCCGCGAGCGGATGGTCATGCGCGCCTGCCTTTCGCAAAGAAGGGGCCCCAACCGACGCCAGCTGGTCGCGACCATGCGCCCCTTGCGCGGCAATAGCCAGCTTTATGTCAGCGCGGGCCGGGACTTAAGGCGCAAGCGCGGTGCTCGCGCGCGGCGTTTTAGTCCTCGCCATCGGCGGGGCGCGGGCGTACGCTCGACCACGTCAGCGCAGCTCACGCAATTGCCGCGCGTCGATGTTGCGCTGCATCTTTCGCGCCTCGTGTGCGCGGCGGCGATCTTTCAATGGCTCGGGTGGGTGCATCTCACAGCCCTGCTTAGCGACCATTGCAGCGCCGATCTCGCACGCGGACGAACTCGAAACCCAGGAGGAGACGACGTCATGGCCAAGGGACAGCAACGCAGCAACCGCGAGACCAAGAAGCCGAAGAAGGACAAGATCAAGACCAGCGCCGCAGCGCCCAGCCGCAAGGATGCTGCGTGGCAGCCGGAGATCGGGCAGAAGAAGAAGTAGCGGCGAGGCCTCTTTCACAACGGCGGGGCTCTCGCATAGGACGCCTCAGCGGCGCCTGAGCGAGCGCCTCGTCCTTCGAGACGACCGCTTCGCGGTCTCCTCAGGATGAGGCTTGGCTGCATGCATCTGCGTGAAATGCCGCCGCATACTCATCCCTCATCCTGAGGGCCCGCCGCAGGCGGGCGTCTCGAAGGATGGCCGCAGTCGAACTTCCAGCCATACATCTCCCTCTCCCCACTCTTTTCCGCTATACTCGCCCGGGTAGCATCAGCGGGAGGGGTATCCTGTGGAGCACGAGCGCAACGCCGAGCATACATCCGAGCCGAAGAACCTCGTCATCTGCTGTGACGGCACCGGCAACGAGATCTCGGAGAACATCTCCAACGTCCTGAAGCTCTATCGCTGCCTGCGCAAGACCGACAAGACGCGGCCGCGGCAGATGGTGTTCTACGATCCCGGCGTCGGCACGGTGACGGAGCCGTCGACGTGGCACCGCTGGAAAGCCAACGTCAATTTGGTGCTGGGGCTCGCCACCGGCTACGGGCTCGATGACAACACGCTGTCGGCCTATTGCTTCCTGGTCGAACATTACGCGCCAGGCGACAGGATCTATCTGTTCGGCTTCTCGCGCGGCGCCTATACCGTGCGGGTGCTGGCGGGGCTGATCCACAAGATCGGCCTGATCTCGCCGGAGCAGGCCAACCTCGCAGGCTCTGGCCTCGTCGCCTACAAGCAATATTCCGGCACCGGGCGCGGCAACGATGTCAGCGACCTCATCGACGAGGGTTTTGACGACAGCGGGCCGCTGCCGAAAAACAAGTTCGATCTCGCCGCCCAGTTCGCGCGCATTACTTCGTCGCGCTGGCCGACCATCCACTTCATCGGCGTCTGGGACACAGTGGCGAGCGTGATCGTGCCGCGCGCCGACCGGGGCTATTTGCCGAGCTTCGAGGAGCTCGCCTTCACGCTGCGCAATCCCAGCGTCAACATCTTCCGCCAGGCGATCGCGATCGACGAGCAGCGCTGCATGTTCCGCCTCAAGCAGTATGAGGAGCCGCAGGAGTACTGGCGCAACCGCTTCGTGCCCGATCACAAGAAGGAGCCGCAGGACATTTTGCAGGTGTGGTTCGCCGGCGTGCATTGCGACGTCGGCGGCGGCTATCCGGAAGCCGAGAGCGGCGAGTCCAAATATCCGCTGCTCTGGATGATCGAGGAGGCGACCAAGGCGGGCCTGAACTTCAACCCGCGCACGGTGAACCAGCTCGCCTGGGGCATCCAGCGCAAGAACTCACCGTTCCAATACGTGCCGCCTGAATACACCGGGAAGGCGGGCGAGCTGCACAATTCGATGACGGCGGTGTGGCGCGTGCTGGAGTATCTGCCGAAGCGCGCGATCTACAAGGAATGGCCGGAGCGCAAGGTGTTTCTCGGGCTCTACATCCCCGATTGCGAACCGCGCCTGATCCCCGAAGGCGCGCATGTGCACGAGAGTGTGTTGAAGCGGATGGCGGTGGAGCCGGGCTATCGGCCGGTGAATCTGCCGAAGGATTATGTGACGGTGCCGATGCCGCTGCCGCCGCATGTGGGCATGGCGGCGGAGGCGGGGGAGGCGGGGGAGGCGGGGGAGATCGTGGTGGGGTGAGGTTTGCCTGGCGGCGGACCGTGAGGGAAGTAGACCGGCGCTCCACCAAAGCCGTCGTCCTGGCGAAAGCCAGGACCCATACCGCGTGATTTTTCGGTGGCGGAAGGTCGGCGTACCGAACAACGAATCTTCGCCAAACTACGTCTTGGGGTAATGGGTCCCCTGAGTTCACAAACGAAGTGCAACACTTCCATCTGGAGGTGTTGCCATGGGGCGGACTTACAAACAGC
>NZ_JBVVOT010000024.1:0-116162 GCF_055807455.1 Bradyrhizobium sp. Kon58 | reverse complement strand
GGTCGGGCCGCCCACATCACCACAAGACTTGACGCACAGACCCCGGGCGTCAGGACGACACGGTTTTGCCGTACGCTAATAGCACCGGTCGTGTGCGCGACGCCTTCGCTCACGGTTTCCCGCCCTGCGAAGCCCTTCGCGCCGATGCTGCCCGCGTCCACCGCAGCTCACCCCACGTTTCGTGACGATCGCGATACGCCCCTCTGACCGGGATGAGGTGGCGAAGGAATACGCTAAAGCCGAATTTCGGTAAAGCGAAATCTTTTTGCGGGGTCAGATTGACCCGCGACTTGTGTGTTTTGCCCGACGGGGAACGCAAGGGATTGTAGCCCGGATGAGCGAAGCGACATCCGGGATTTGTGCGAGCGGCAGTCCCGGATATCGCTTCGCTCATCCGGGCTACGAAAAGCCGAACTCACTGCCGGCGGCAGACCAGGTCGATCTCGATCAGCGCGTCATAGGCAAGCCCGGTGACGCCGATGCAGGTGCGGGCCGGCAGCCGTCCGGGCGCGAAGAATTCGCGATAGGTGTCGTTCATTGCGGTGTAGTCTTCCTTGAAACGCGTGAGATAGATGCGTGTCATGACGACGTGTTCGAGACCGAGATCGACGCCCGCCAGGACCACCTTCAAATTCTCCATCACCGCCCTCGTCTGCTTGACGATGCCGTCGGGCAATACGCCCGGTGTTTGCGGCGTGTCCGGCATCTGGCCGGTGACGAAGACAAAACCGTCGGTCTCCACCGCGTGGCTGAAGGGCGCGACCGGCTTCGGTCCGCCGCTGATCATGTGGAATTTCACTGGGGTTCCTTGTTACTTACGGCGCTTCTTTCAAGGGAAGGCTTGTCTAGGGGTAGGTTTGGAACAAGCGCTTGCTGATGATCGCGTGCACGCCCCAATTGCCGTCGACCACCTGCGTGACGCCGAAGTCGACGGCGGCCGACATCAGCGCGATCGCCTCGTCCTCGCTCAGCCCCTTCACGTTCATCAGGAAGCGTCGCATCTTGCGAAACGCATCTTTCATGGCGAGGTCGAGCGAGGACTTTGCGTAGACTTCGCTCTGGCCCTGAGCGCCGAACTCGGCGAGGTAGTTGGGATGGCTGAATCCGGTCAGGACCCAATCGGACTCGGTCTCGATCAGGGGATAAGACAGATCGGCGAAGGGCTGACCGGCGAGGTCGGCCTTCTTGTGCAGGATCACCTCGAAGGTTCCGGTCATTGAGCATTCAATCGCGGTGCCGCTCAATTCGCCGTCACCTTGCGTGGCATGGGGATCGCCGACCGACAACAATGCGCCGGGAACGGAGACCGGAAGATAGACGGTCGCCCCCTTCCCGAGGCGCCAATTGTCGAGATTGCCGCCGAAATAGGACGGCGGCACGGAGTCGATGAAATCGACCTCACGCGGCGCCACCGCGATCACGCCGAAATGGGGGCGCAAGGGAATGCGGATGCCGTCGAGCACGGCGTGGCGGCGCTTCACCGTGCCGGGCAATACCGGAACGCCGGGATAGTCGTAGGTGGCGTGCACCACGCCAAACGGGTCGGTCTGCGGCTCCCAGCGGTAGGAATACAGCGCCCGGGCATACGGCGCGTCGGCGTCGTCGAAGATTTCGTAGATCGTCACGACCTCGCGCGGCTTCGGCCCTGAAAGAAATTCGTCGTAATGATAGCCCCACCAGGCCGCGACCGAGGAGCCGAACACGCGCCCTGAATGTTTCGGATGACGACTTGTGCGCGGTACGATGTCGAGGATCCGCACTTCCAGCACGTCGCCGGGCTGGGCATCCTTCACCGACACGGGCCCTGTGCAGATGTGCACGCCAAAGCCTTCGCCGGCGCCGCGTCCGAATATGCTGGCATCCATCGGACCCGCGCCGCGCCGATCCACGTTCTTCCTCGCCTTGGTCCAGCCGAATACGCTTTCGGCGGCGGTGTCGCCCGCGATCATCAGCTCAGGATCGTCGGAGGCGTGCTGCGTCAGCGTTTCGATGGTGATGGTATCGCCCGAGGCGATCTCGAGCTGCGGCTGTAACGAGCGGCTGAAATATCCCCAATGAACGCGATTCGCTTCGATCGGAAGATGATGATGCTTGCGTTCGGCCGTTCTCGGCTCATCGATGTCGGTACGGGCGAGATTGCCGCGCGCCTCGGCACTCGCCTGGTGCACGCGAAGCTGCGCCAGCGCATCCTGCGGCCAGCCGCGCTGACCGGTTATCCCATGCTGCGTCGTCGCCCGCTCCGCCTCCTGCTGGCGAAACTCGCGCGGCGGCAGTCCGAAGCGATGGCGGAAGGCACGGCTGAAATGCGCGGAATCGCCAAAACCATAGGCGTAGGCGATCTCCGAGATCGAGCGATGCGCCTCGGACGGATTGGACAGATCGGCCCAGGCGCGCTGCAGCCGCCGCTCGCGCACGTAGTGAGTAAAGTTGTCGCTGACGCTCTCGAACAGCTTTTGCAGATAGCGCTCGGAAATTCCTTCGGCCTGCGCGACGCGCGCGGGCACCAGTTCGGGATCGTCGAGGCGGCGTTCGATGGTCTGGCAGATCCGGTGCAGGAGGGCCGACTGCGTCGCGCTCGAACCGGCGTCGGACGTCGAAGCGGCCAATTGATGGGCGAGTGTCAGCAGGAGATCCACGAGCGACTGCGCGACCGCATTCCATTCGGCATCGCTCAGCGTGTCGAGCGTGCGCGCGGTCGCATCCATCAAGCGCGCGAAGACGTCGGCAAAGCCGCTGGGCGGAACGACCCGGGGTTCGCCGAGCCGCGGCCTGCCCGAGCGCCGTCCGTGCTGCGCCTCCGACGTCACCGACAGCACGACGGCGCGCATGTCGCGCTGGAATACGATGCTCCAGTCCCCGCTCCGCGGCAGCAGCACGAGATGGCCGACCGGAACGATACGATGGCCGGCGGCGCTCTTGAGCACCATGCCGTCTTCGACCGGCATCAGCGCGATCGGAACGTCGTCGTTGGATTGCGCGAGCGGTCCGATCGTCTGTGCGCCGGCGGCCATGCGTGTGAGCGCAACACCTGCGGCTTGACGGTGCGATGCGGTCGCATGCCCGTCGAAGAAGGACTGACCGGTAGCAGGTTGCAGGCCCACCGCAGCCAGCACGTCCCGCCAGGCTTCGGGGCGGTCGTCTTGCGCGTAGGACTCGCTGGTGAAGGGACGGAAGCTCATTGGATCGACCCAGATTGCAGTGGATCGAAGCAACCTCTGTGCCAGACGCACGCGGTCATCCGTCGCAGCGACGGGCCGTAAATGACGGTCTTTGGTCACGTCCGCATCCCGAAATGGAATGTGCTTCAATGCATTAGTCGCACCGGAAGATGTTCTTGCGGATCGTGCCGTGAACGCCCCAATTAGCGTCGACCACCTGGGTGACGCCAAAATCGGCGCCGACCGATAGCAGCGAGATCGCCTCGTCCTCGCTCAAGCCGTGCACGGTCATCAGGAACCTCCTAAGCTTGCGGAACGCGTCACGCATCGCACGGTCGAGACTCGAGTGATTGGCAATCTCGGTTTGTGCGTCAGCGCCGAGCGCGGCGAGGTAGTTCGGATAGGTGAAGCCGTAGAACGACCAGGCCTGATCGGTCTCCAGCATCGGATGGTCGAGACCCTCGAGGCTGGTGCCGGCGAGATCGGCCTTCTTGTGCAGGACGAACTCGAAATCGCCGGTCAGCGAGGTCTCGATCGCAGTGCCGCCAAGCTCGCTGTCACCTTGCGCGGCGTGGGGATCGCCGACCGAGAAATAGGCGCCGGGGATCGCGACGGGATAGAACATTCGCGCGCCCTTGCCGATGCGCCAGTCGTCGATGTTGCCGCCGGTATAGCTCGGCGGGATCGAGCTGACGAAATCGGCCTCCGACGGCGCAAGCCCCATGGTGCCGAAATGCAGCCGTGCCGGCACCTTGACGCTCGCGAGGATGTTCTCCCGCTTCTTGATGGTAGCGTGATCGACGCGCACGCCGGGATAATCGATGGTCCGATGCACGATGCCGTCAGGATCAGTCTGCGGCGTCCAGACATAGTTGTAGACCGCCTTGGCGCAGGGCTCGCCGGAGGTGTCGAGCTCGAAGATGGTGACGACCTCGCGCGGCTTCGGCTCCTCGATCAGATCGTGATAGTGAAACCCCCAATTCGCGGCGACGTTGGAGCCGAAGCAGCGCCCGGCATGACAGGCGCTGCAGCTCGGCCGCGGCCTGATATCGAGGATGCGCACTTCGAGGATATCGCCGGGCTCGGCGCCATCGATCGCGACGGGACCGGTGAGGAGATGCACGCCGATCCCCTCGCCTGCGCCACGAATGAATGGGCCTTCGACAGGACCCGAGCCGCGCCGCGCGACTGCCTTGTGCTCGCGCGTCCACTGGAACACGCTCTCGGCGCCGGGATCGCCCTGGATCATGCGCTCGTAATCGTCGTTGGCGTGGTGGGTCAGCGTCTCGATGGTGGCGCGATCGCCCGAGCGCAGCGTCAGGGCCGGCGCGACCTTCTTGGAGAAATAGCCCCAGTGGACGGTTTTCGGCGAAACCGGCAGCGTGAAATGCTTCATGAGGTGGCCTCTTCTGGAAACGCGGTCTTGAACGTTGCGGGTGCGGCTCTCATCGCACCGCCTCCGGAGTCTTGTCGGTTTCCATCACGCTGAGGAAACGCGCAGTCAGCGGATTGCGGGGGCTGGAGAGAACCTCATGCGCGGGCCCCTCCTCGATGATCGTGCCGCCGCTCAGGAAAGCGACACGGTCGGCGACCTCGTCCGCGAAGCGGATCTGGTGCGTCGAGATGATCATGGTGAGGCCATCATCGATGGCGAGCCGCCGGATCACCTCCAGGACCTCGCTGACGAGCTCGGGATCGAGTGCCGAGGTCGGCTCGTCCAGGAGCAGCACGCTGGGGTTCGGTGCGAGCGCTCGGGCGATCGCGACGCGCTGCTGCTGACCGCCGGAGAGATGCCGCGGCAGCGCGTCGGCGCGGTGCGACAGCCCGACCCGATCGAGCAGCTCGGCGGCGCGGCGATCGGCATCGATGCGGGTCATGCCGTGCACCCAGCGCAAGGGACCGGCAATGTTCTCCTTCGCCGAGAGATGGGCGAACAGGTTGAATTGCTGGAACACCATCCCGACGCCCACGCTTGCCCGCTCATTGGCGATCGCGCGGGGCGGCAGCAGCTTGCCGTTGTCGTCGAAACCGAGACGGCGTCCGCCGACACGCACGGTGCCCCCGTCCCAGCTTTCGAGATGATTGATGCAGCGGAGCAGCGTGCTCTTGCCGGAGCCGCTGGGCCCGAGCAGTGCGACGACCTCGCCGACGCGCACCGTAAAATCGAGGCCGGCAAGCACCTTTTGCGCGCCGTAGCTCTTGGTGAGGTCCTTGGTCTCGACCGCGATGTTGTTGCGCGAGATCGTTGCCGCACGCCGGGTGCGTTCCTCGCGGGTCAAGGCCAGCGGCGGCGTGTGGGTGAGCTCAGCCTGTGCAGGCACTTGGACGTCGACGGGCGCTGCGGCAAGTTCGAGCTTGGTGGCGAGATCGACGCGGCGCCAGGGCAGATAGTCGGCGAGCTTGCGCTGGCGACCTTTGGCGCGGTCGAGATCGAGCAGCCATTCGACAAAAAGCTGGATGACGCTGATGGCAAAGGTCAGCACGAGGTACAGCAAGCCCGAGGCGAAGAAGATCGAGAAGAAGTCGAAGGTCGAGGACGCAAGCTGGGTCGAGCGCAAGGTCAGCTCCTGGACCGCGACCACGGAGGCGAGCGACGAATTCTTCAGCGCACTCACGGCCTCGTTGCCGAAGGCCGGGATCATGGTGCGGATCGCCTGGGGCGCGATCACCCGCCACATCAGGATCCGCGGCGTCATGCCGAGCGCCTGGCCGGCCGTCACCTGCCCGCGATCGACGCCGAGCACGCCGGCACGCAGCATCTCGGCGATGAACGGCGCCTCGTTGCAGGCCAGCGCAAGGCCGGCGGCCAGCACCGCCGGCAGTTTGATGCCGATATGCGGCAGCGCGTCGTAAGCGAACACCATTTGCAGGATCAGCGGCGTGCCGCGGAAGATCACGGTGTAGGCCCTGGCGATCGCCGCCAGCAGCCAGAAGCGGGAGAGCTGCATGCCGGCGAGGATCAATCCGAGGATCAATCCGCCGCCGAGCCCGAGGGCAGTCACCTCCAGGGTGAGCTCGATGCCCTCGAGCAGATACGGCATGCTCAGGTAATGGAGGAACAGCGACATCAGTCGGCCGTCAGAATGTCAGGCTCCTTGAAGTTGTTCACGTCGAGCCCATGCTTCTTCAGAAGCTCCATATGCGTGCCGGCCTTCTGGACCTCGATCAGGGCTGCGAGCACGGCGTCGCGGAATTTCGGCTTGTCCTTGGGAACGGCGATGCCGACCGAATACGGGATCGTCACCGCTGTCGCCTTCTCCAGCTTGTCCGGATAGGCCTTGACGGCGCTGTCGACGGTGTTGACGTCGTTGACATAGGTGTCGGCACGACCGGCGAGGATCGCCTGGATGCAGTTGGCGTTATTGTCGTAGAGCTGGACGGTGGGCTCGGCCTTGCCTGCCTTCTTGCACTCGGGCATCAGCGCCTGGATCAGGGGCACCTCGACATAGCCCGTGTTTTCAGCGGCAGCGGCGCCGCACATCGACATGTTGATGCCGTTGATGCCCTTCGGATTGCCCTTGGCCACCAGCACGCCGTCGAACACTTTCGAATAGGTGATGAAGTCGGCGGCCTTGGCGCGCTCCTTGGTGGCGTAGATATCGGAAATCACGATGTCGGCTTGTCCCGCGGCCAGCGTGGTCAGGAGCGCCGCGAACGTCACCGGCTTGTAGGTCAGCTTGAAGCCGAGGCATTCGCCGATGGCTTCGCCGAGATCGATGTCGAAGCCGATATATTTGCTCGGATCCTTCGGATCGATGGTCTCATAGCCCGGCGTGTGCGGGTTGATGGCGTTGACGAGGGTCTTGCCCTTCCAGTCCGGATATTTGTCCTGGAGCGCAGCGCAGGCCGCAGGCGCCGCAGCCTGCGCGCTCAGGGGCGCAGCTGCCAGCGCGCCGAAAGTGACCGCAGCGCCGAGCGCGGCCTTGCGCCAAGACAGCGATGCACGCGCGTTCCCCCGCGCCTGGGGCAATACCGGTCTCTCCATCTCCAGCTCCTTCGAATTGTCATGGCAATGGCCATGTTCCAGATCGCGGAAGCGAGCCTAGGAGGAGAGCGGACCGGAAAGCTTGTCCGCGGGCGTACAAAAAATTGGATGGAAGGAGCCCGCCATTTGGGCAGGCGGCTGCACAAAAACTGTTCGTGAATGCGGACGCCGCAGCGCGCAATTCCGAATTCGGAAGAACCATATGATCCCGCGCTACGCCGCGATCTGCGCGATCATCGAATCATTCGGTGAGGTCATTTGACAGAGATATGACAATCGAAGGACGCATCTGCGGGCGGCGTCCGAAGCACATCACTGCCTTCCACAGCCTGTCCGCAGCATACCCACAGCCTATCCACAGGCCGACTATGCCGGATTCGCGAGCCCCCGCGAGCCACTTGCTGCGCACAAACCCACAGGCCCGGCATGTCAGCCGCCGGCCTGATCGAACACGCTGCGGCAAGCCTCGCTCAAGCTTGACCTGTTACGGCGCAGGCATGCTGTGATGGCGCGAACGTTGGGGATTTCGCCGGCGCAGAGCCGGTAGACGTCGGGGGTACAGGCCCGGCGCTGCTCGGGCGTTCCCTGCTGCGCATGGGCGGCGGAGGCAAACAGCGTCAGGAACAGCCCGACCGTCGAGGCGCGACGCGCCCGGCTTTTCACACCCGCAAACCGCAAGAACCTCGCCTTCATGACCAGTCTCCCGTCTGCCTTGCCCGCCGGCCTGTTTTGGCCGGTGGGCGAAGGGGTAGGAGAAATAAACAGCCAAAGATGTGACCTCCTTCACACTGGAGGCACCCGGCAGGAACCTAAGTTTCCCAACGGGATTTCATCAATCGCTAACCAATCGGGACCCGATTGGCCGATCATTAAAATGCGAACGATCGGCTCAACCGGGAAACAAATCGGCTTTGCGACATTGCGCCATCCGCGGTCCGGAGGGTGTGATGAGCGAAGCCGAATTCAACTTGCTGCTGGATGCCGTCCAGGACGCCATGGTCCATGACGATCTGGCGTTCGTGCCGGGGGAGGATTTCGTGCCGCGCTCGTGGACCTATTACGCGAAGCCCAACGCCTCCGCGAAACCGAAGGCCGCCAATGACAACGACGGCGCCTGGCCCCTGCTGCCGTTTCCGGACGGCTGGTACGCGGCCTGCTAAGGCCAATTTCACCGTGAGCCGATGCGCCCGCGCCCTGCGGGCGTTTTGCTATGGGCCCTACGCCGCGAGATTCGGCATGCCGGCGATCAGGTCTTGACGCGCTCTCCGCCGTCCTGCGGCGCCTGGTCGGGTGCGGCCGGCGGAAAGATGCTGTCATAGATCGCGCGGGCCTCGCGAATGAGGCGAGCCCGCTCCAGCTCGGATTTCGGGACAAATCGGACGATTTCGCTCACGTGCTCTCCAGCGCTCGATCGGTGGGATGCATCACTTCGCAGATGCGAAGACTATGCCAGCAGGCTGAATGGCGGGTTTCCGCCGGGCCCCGGGCAAACCCGGTGTGCGCGGCCACCACGCATTGCCGCCGCAGGCTGATGGCAGCCGCGATGCGATCGAATATTGCTGAGATATCAGGAGGTTGTGATGGAGGCCACGTCGGGACTCGAACCCGAGTAAACGGTTTTGCAGACCGGCGCGTAACCACTCCGCCACGTGGCCCCAACGAGGGCGGAGCAATATAGGGGATCACGGGTTTAGGCAACCCCGACCGGGCAGCTACGCCTTCGCGCCGCCGAGATATTGGCCGAGAATCTCATCGGTTGCGCCGGCCGCCACGATCCGCCCCTCCTCCAGCAGGATCGCGCGGTTGCAGCTGCTCTTGATCAGCGCGACGTCGTGCGAGGCGAGCACCAGAATGCCGGCGCGCACGACGATCTCGTCGAGCCGCTGCCGCGCCTTCTTGCGGAACTGCTGGTCGCCGACGCCGATCCATTCGTCGAGCAGCACGATCTCGCCCTCGACGGCGGTTGCGACCGCAAAGATCAGGCGCAGCATCATGCCGCTGGAATAGGTGCGCAGCGGCAGGTCGAGCCGGTCGCCAAGCTCGGTGAATGCGGCGATCTCCGCGCGCTTGGCGTCGATCTCGGAGCGCCGTGCGCCGATCACGAGGCCACGCCGCATGATGTTCTCATAGCCGGTTGCCTCCTCGTCGAAACCGGCCGAGAGATCGAACAGCGGCAGGCAGCGGCCGAGCACGTCCACGCTGCCCGACGTCGGATGGTAGATGCCGGCGAGTACCCGCAGCATCGTGGTCTTGCCGGCGCCATTGGCGCCGATGATGGCGACGCGGTCGCCGGCACGGATATCGAGGCTGACGTCGTTCAACGCGGAGACGATGTGCGGGACCGCTGTGTTCCGCCGCAACGTCACGGCGCTGACGAACCGGCTGCGCAGCGAGCGGTCGCGGAACGACAGCACCGGAAACCTCACCGAGACGTTGCGAAGCGCGATATGAGCTGCAGGGGTCATATCTCGCACCTCACAGCCAATAGGCCACGCGATGGCGGTATTTTGCGTAGCAGCCGAGGCTGATGACGGCGACGACGGTCGCATAGATGATCCCGAGCAGCCATTGCGCCGTATCGGTCGGCTGCGACAATAGCGGCCTGCGCACCAGATCGAGCAGCGTCGCGATCGGATTCGCGCGGATCAGCCAATAAAACGCGGTGCCGCGCACGGTGTCCTCGGTCCAGATGATCGGAGTCAGGAAGAATACGAATTGCAGGCCGCTGACGATCGCCGAGCCGATGTCACGAAACCGCGCGCAGAGCATGCCGAGCGCAACCGAGCCGCCGAGCAGCACGACGAGCAGGATCGCAATGCCCGGCACCGCGAGCAACATGCTCGCATGCAGCGGCCACGGCATCACGAGATAGAGCAGGACGACGATCACCAGATGATGCGCAAAGATGAGGACGTTGCGCGCGATCATCTGGAGCACATGCACGGTCAGCGGCGCCGGCACGGCCTTGATCAAATGGCCTGAAGCCACGAAGATGTTGGAACCTTCCTGGAGCGTCGTCGCGATCAGCGTCCAGACGATCAGGCCGACGGCGAAGGTCGGCAGAAAGCTCGCGATGTCCTGCCTGAACAGTGCCGCATAGACCGTGCCGACGCTGGCAATGGTCGCAGCGAGCGTCAGCGTGATCCAGAGCGGGCCGATCACGGTGCGCCGGTAGCGCAGCGAAATGTCCATCAGGGCAAGCGTGCCCCAACGATCGAACCGCGCCGCCTGGGCAAGGATCTCCTTGGCTGCAAGCTGAATGCGACGGCCCCTTCCGTTTCCGGCGTTCCGATGGTGCGACAGGATAGCAGATCGCGGCCTGTTGGCCGATGGTCTCTATCCGCCCGCCTCTCGCGGGACAATCGGCCGTACGGATGATCCGGACCGGACTCAGGCTCGCTTGCCCCGCCGGACACCGCGCCGGCGGTCCTTGACCGGCGGCTTTGGCGCCAATTCGGGCATCTCGGTCTGAACCTCACGGTAGCGGGTTAACATCCGTTCGAAACAGGCATTCAGCGTCTCAGCGATGTCCGGGCGCTTCTCCAGAGTGGAGAGGATCGTCGCTGCGGCCTCGATGGTCGACAGTCCGTCCTTCCGAGGCTCCTTGCGCAGGCGCCCGTAGCGCGATGGCGCGGCCGGGTTGAGGATGACGCGCTGGCATTTCAGCATCCAGGGGTTGCGCCACCACAGGGCCTTGGCTTGGCTCCAGGTGCCGTCGAGCAGCACCACACCTTCGAGCTTGCCGAGGCGCGCGCGCTGGTTGTCCGCGACCTCGCCCTTGCGGTTGAGGGCCAGGATTTCGCCCTCGGCCTCGAGGTCGGCGGCGTGCGCCGAGCCGAGATAGAGCACAGCCCAGTGCGAGGCGTTCTCGATCGGCTGCCCCAGCGCCTTGGACAGGCTCGGCCAGGACAAGCCGACCCGCAGCGTGGCACCGGCGAAATGCTTCGCAAGCAGCCGGGCGGTGCCGAGCGCCCTGTCCTGTTCCTGCGGATGCTGAAGGATCAGGAGTCCAAGGCGGTTTTTAAGCGGCGTGACGCTGTCGCAGATGCACAGCGGCACCGGCTTCTGGCAGTGCGGGCATTCGGGGATCGGATCGGCCGGCGCGGCGGCGGTGGGGTTCGACATGGTCGCCGCTATACGCTCTGCAGGGCGGTTCAACAACCCGCCTATTCCGCCGGCGCAGCCAGCGGGCGCGGCTCGCGCCGTCGGCGCAGACGGTCGATCAGCAGGTAGATCACGGGCGTGGTGTAGAGCGTCAGGATCTGCGAGACGAACAGCCCGCCGATGATGGTGATGCCGAGTGGACGGCGCAGTTCCGTGCCGGGCCCGGTCGCGACCACCAGCGGAATGCCGGCGAACAGCGCCGCCATCGTCGTCATCAGGATCGGCCGGAAGCGCGCCTGGCAGGCCTCGAAGATCGCCTCCGCAGACGACAAGCCGCGCTGGCGCTCGGCATCGAGTGCGAAATCCACCATCATGATGCCGTTCTTCTTGACGATGCCGATCAACAGGATGATGCCGACGAAGGCAATCACCGTCAGTGGCGTGTTGGTGAGCTGCAAGGCCAGCAGCGCGCCGAGGCCCGCCGAGGGCAGCGTCGAGATAATCGTCAGCGGATGGGCGAGGCTCTCATAGAGCACGCCGAGCACGATATACATCGCCACCAGCGCGCCGAGGATCAGGAGCGGCTGGCGGCCGCTGGTCTTGGCGAAGTCCCCGGCATTGCCGTCAAAACTGCCGCGAATGCCCTCCGGCATGTGCAGCTCCTCGACCGCGCGCTGGATGTTCTGCGTTGCAGCCTGGATCTGCACGTCCGGCAACAGGTTGAACGACACGGTGGTCGAGGGGAACGACTGCGAATGATAGACCGCGAGCGCGGCCAGCCCGCGCGTCGCATGCACCACGGCCGACAGCGGCACCTGCGCGTCGCCCGCGCCGGCGACATAGATGCGTTCGAGGTTGGACGGGTCGACCTGGAATTTGGGGTCGATCTCCAGCACGGTCATGTACTGGTTGCGCTGGGTGTAGATGATCGAGATCTGCCGCTGCGAGAACGCGTTGTTGAGCGCGTTGTCGATATCCTGGACGCGGACGCCGAGCGCCGAGGCCTTCTGGCGGTCGATCGACAAGGTCAATTGAAGCCCGCCGGGATCGCGGTCGCTGGAGACGTCGGTGATGCCCTCGACGCTCTCCATGCGCTTGGCCACGATCGGCGCCCACTTCTGCAACAGGCCGAGGTCGGTGCTGGTTAGCGTGTACTGGTAGTCGGAATCGCTCTGCCGTCCGCCGGCGCGCACATCCTGGGCAGCGAACATGAACAGGCGGATGCCGGGCACCGGGTACAACGCCCGCCTGAGACGGTCGATCACCACCTGGGTCGAGACGTGGTCGCGCTCCTCCGGCGGCTTCAGGCTGATGAACATGGTGCCGCGATTGGAGGTCGCACCGCCCGGCCCGCCGCCGCTGCCGACGGTGGAGCCGATGCCCGCCACGGCCGAATCCTGCATCACGATATCGGCGAGCCGCTGCTGCAGGCTTAGCATGGACTGGAACGAGATGTCGGCCGAGGCGCGCGTCGCGCCGATGACGAAACCGGAATCGTCGGTCGGGAAATAGCCCTTGGGAATCTTGATGTAGAGCGTCACCGTCAACGCAATGGTGGCGAAGAACAACAGCAGGGTCAGTAGCGGATATTCCAGCGCGGTGCGCAAGGTGCGGGTGTAGAAGGCGACGATGCGCGACAACGAGCCCTCGATGATCCGGTCGAACAGGGTCGCCGTGCCGGACGTAGTCTGCCGGATGTAGTGCGCGCAGATCATCGGCGTCACCGTGAGCGACACCAGCGTCGAGACCAGGATGGCGAAGGTCAGCGTCAGCGAGAATTCGCGCAGCAACCGGCCGACGATGCCGTCCATGAAGATCAGCGGCGTAAAGGCCGCGATCAGCGACAGGCTGATCGACACCACGGTGAAGCCGATCTGCCGGGCGCCGTCCAATGCCGCCTGGAGCGGCCGCATGCCGTGCTCGAGATTGCGGTACATGTTCTCGATCATGACGATGGCGTCGTCGACCACGAAGCCGACGGAGATCGCCAGCGCCATCAGCGACAGATTGTCGATCGAGAAGCCCGCGACCCACATGCCGGCGCAGGTCCCGGCCAGCGCCAGCGGCACGGAGATTCCAGCCGCGATCGTCGGCGTGAGCCGTCGCAGGAATACGAACACGACGACCATCACGAGAATGGCGGTCGCGAACAAGGTCCACTGCATGTCGAGCACGCTGGCGCGGATCGTGCTGGTGCGGTCGACCAGGGTGGAGATATCGACGCCGGCCGGAATCCACTGCTTCAGTGCGGGGATCAACGCCTTCACCCGGTCGACGGTGTCGATGACATTGGCATCGCCCTGCTTGGTGATCTGGATCAGCACCGCCGGCTGCTTGTTGAACCAGGCGATGGAACGGGCGTTGCGGACGGAGTCCTCGATGTCGGCGACGTCGGCCAGCCGGACGAAATTGCCGTTCGAGCTCTTGATGACGATGTCGCGGAACTCTTTCGCGGTCCGCATCTGCCTGTTGAGCGACAGCGTTTCACTCTGGCGCTCGCCGTTGAAGATGCCGACCGGACCGAGCGGGTTGGCGTTGATGATCGCAGTCCGCACGTCGTCGGTGGCGATGCCGGCGTTCGACAGCGCGACGGGGTTGAGCTGCACCCGCACCGCCGGCTGATCGGCACCGGACACCGTGACGTCGCCGACGCCCGGCACCTGCGAGATGCGCTGCGCCAAAACCGTATCGGCGACGTCGTAGATCGCGCTTGCGGACAGCGTCTTCGAGGTCAGCGCCAGAACGAACACGGGAGCGCCGGCAGTGTTGGCCTTGCGGAAGCGCGGTAGCGTCGGCAAATCGCTGGGCAGGTCGACCAGCGACGCGTTGATCGCCGCCTGCACGTCGCGTGCGGCCTTGTCGATGTTGCGGCCGATGTCGAACTGGAGCTGGATGTTGGTCGTGCCGAGCGACGAGGTCGAGGTGATCTGGTTGATGCCCGCGATCTCGCCGAGCCGACGCTCCAATGGCGAGGCGACCGTCGCGGCCATCACGGACGGGTCGGCGCCGGGACGGCTGGCGGAAACGAAGATGGCGGGGAAATCGACATTCGGAACCGAGGCGACCGGGAGGAACTCGTAGGCCACGATACCCAGCAGGAACAACCCGATCGACAGCAGCGTGGTCGCGACCGGCCGGCGGATGAAGGGCTCCGAGATCGATGCCATCACTGCATCCCCTCGGTCGCGCCCGCGACGGGCGGCCCGCCGGATTCCGCCGGCGGCAGCGCCTGCTCGAGGCGGCGGTTGATGCGGTCGAGTGCGAGGTAGATCACCGGGGTGGTGTAGAGCGTGAGCAATTGACTGAGCAGCAGGCCGCCGATGATGGAGATGCCGAGCGGAAAGCGCAGCTCGGCGCCGGTACCGCTCTCGATCGCCAGCGGCAGCGCGCCGAACAGCGCGGCCAGCGTCGTCATCATGATCGGGCGGAAGCGCAAGAGGCAGGCCTGCACGATCGCCTCATGCGCCGGCATCCCCTGCCCGCGCTCGGCCTCGAGCGCGAAGTCGATCATCATGATCGCGTTCTTCTTGACGATGCCCATCAACAGGATGATGCCGATCAGCCCGATCACCGAGAGGTCCTGGCCACATAGCATCAGCGCCAGGATCGCGCCGACGCCGGCCGAAGGCAGCGTCGAGAGGATCGTGATCGGATGGATGTAACTCTCGTAGAGCACCCCGAGTACGATATAGATCGTGATCACCGCGGCCAGCAGCAGCCAAGGCTGCCCCGCAAGCGCCTTGGCGAATTCGGCCGCGTCGCCGGCATAGACGCCGACGATGCTGTTGGGCATCTCGATCCGGGTCTCGATGGTCTTCACGGCCTCGACGGCGTCGCCGAGCGCCGCGCCCGGGGCGAGATTGAAGCTGAGCGAGATCGACGGGAATTGCGCCTGGTGCGAAATCGCGAGCGGCGCGGTGGTGCGGGTCAGCGTCGCCACGGCGGAGAGCGGCACCTGTGCGTTGGGCGCGCCGGCAGTCGCGCTCGCCCCGCCCGGCAGATAGAGCTTCGACAGGATCGAGGGATCGCGCTGGTACATCGGCAGCGCTTCCAGCACGACGCGGTACTGGTTGGCCTGGCCGTAGATCGTCGAGATCTGCCGCTGCGCGAAGGCGTCGTTGAGCGTGTCGGTGATGCCCTGGAGGCTGACGCCGAGCTGGCCGGCGCGGGTGCGGTCGACCGTGAGCTGCGCCCGCAGACCGCCTTCCTGCGCCTCCGAGGAAACGTCGCGGAACAGCGGATCGCGCCGCATCTCGGCAACCAGCTTGCGCGCCCATTCCGACACCAGGGCGGCGTCGGTGCCGGTCAGCGTGTACTGGTATTGCGAGCGGCTCGACTGGGTCGAGATCTGCACGTCCTGCACCGGCTGGAAGTAGACGGTCATGCCGGGGATGGCGGCCACCCGCTCCTTCAGCCGGGTGATGACGACGCTGACATCGTCGCGCCGCTCGCCGCGAGGTTTCAGCGTCATGACAAGACGGCCGACATTGGTGGTCGGATTGACCGAGCCTGCACCGATCACCGAGACCACGCCTGTTACATCGGGGTCGGCCTTGATGGCGTCGGCCGCGTCGGCCTGCCGCTTCTGCATCTCCGCGAACGACACGTCCGGACCGGCTTCCGTCACCGCCGTGATCGAGGCGGTGTCCTGCAGCGGCAGGAAGCCCTTTGGCGCCACGACGTAGAGCGCCAGGGTCGCAATCAGCGTGGCGAAGGTCACGACCAGTGTCGCGCGCTGGCGCTCCAGCACCCAGAGCAGCGTGCGGTGATAGAACCCGACGGTGCGGTCGATGAAGCGGCTGACCGCGGCAAGCCCCGGCACTGCCAGCTCTTCATGGGCATGCTTGAGCAGCCGCGAGCACATCATCGGTGTCAGCGTCAGCGAGACGACGGCCGAAGTCACGACCGCGATCGTCAGCGTCAGCGCGAATTCGCGGAACATGCGACCGACAAGGCCCGACATGAACAGCAGCGGGATGAACACCGCGATCAGTGACACCGTCAGCGAGATCACGGTGAAGCCGATCTCGCTGGCGCCCTTCAGCGAAGCCTCCATCGCGCTGTCGCCATTCTCCATGTGGCGGACGATGTTCTCGATCATCACGATGGCGTCGTCGACGACGAAGCCGGTGCCGATGGTGAGCGCCATCAGCGACAGATTGTCGAGGCTGAAGCCGGCGAAATACATGATGCCGAAGCTCGTGATCAGCGAGAGCGGCAGCGCCACGCCGGCGATCAGCGTGGCCCGCAGCGAACGCAGGAACAGCAGCACCACTAGCGTCACGAGCACGACGCTCAGGATCAGCGTGAACTGCACGTCACGGACCGAGGCACGGATGGTGACCGTGCGGTCGGAGACGATGGTGAGGTTCACGCCGGCCGGAATAGCGCGCTGGACCTTGGGGATTTCCGCGCGGATCTGGCTGACAACGTCGATCACATTGGCGCCGGGCTGACGCTGGATGTCGATGATGACGGCGGGCGAGCCCTGGTACCAGCCACCGGTGCGGTCGTTCTCGAGGCCATCGACGATCTGGGCGACGTCGGCGATCGTGACCGGCGAGCCGTTGCGGTAGGCGATGATGACGGGCTTGTAGGCGTCGGCAGCGGCGATCTGGTCGTTGGCGGCGATGATGTAGGATTGCTGCGCGCCGTCGAGCGAGCCTTTCGGCCCGGAGACGTTGGCATTGGCGATCGCGGTGCGCAGGTCTTCCATGCCGATGCCATAGGCGGCGAGCCGCGCGAGATCCGCCTGGATGCGGACGGCTGGCTTCAGTCCGCCGAGCACAGAGACGCGCCCGACGCCGGAAATCTGGCTCAGCCGCTGCGCCAGAAGGGTGTCGGCGATGTCGCTCATCGCCCGCAACGAGATCGTGTCGGAGCGCAGCGCCAACGTCATCACCGGCGCATCGGCCGGGTTCACCTTGGCGTAGGTCGGCGGATAAGGCAGCGTCTTGGGCAGCACGCCGGCCGCCGCGTTGATCGCGGCCTGGACGTCCTGGGTGGCGCCGTCGATATCGCGGTTGAGATCGAACTGGAGCGAGATCTGGCTGACGCCGAACGAGCTCGTCGAGTTCATCGCCGACAGCGACGGGATCTGGCCGAGTTGCCGCTCCAGCGGCGCGGTGATCAGCGAGGCGATCACGTCGGGACTCGCGCCGGGCAATTGCGTCGTCACCTGCACGGTCGGGAAATCGACCTGCGGCAGCGCGGACACCGGCAGCGCGAAATAGCCGAGCAGCCCGCCGATCAGAAGCGCGATGCCGAGCAACGAGGTCGCGATGGGACGGCGGATGAAGGGTTCGGAGACGCCCATGGGATGCGCCTGCCGCTCAGGCGGCTGTTGTCGGGATCATGGCTGCTTAGCTCCACTTCCCGATGCTCCAGGACTTGACGGAGGCCCTGGTGCCGGTCCGGTCTGGCCCTTCTGGTCGCCTTCGCTGCTCTTGCGCTTGGCGCGGAACTCGCCGTCCTTATCTTGCCCGTCCTTCTGGCCGTCTTTGGCGCCATCCTTCTTCTGACCATCCGGCCCGCGCGAGCGCTTGCGCGGCGCGAGATCGGCCGACGGCGTCTGGTCGTCGCGGCCGATGACCACCTTGGAGCCATCGGACAGATTGGCAAAGCCCGTCGTCACGACCTTGTCCGTCGCCGAGAGGCCGCTGGCGATCACGGCGTCATGCTCGTTCTGCTGCGTCACCGTCACCGGCTTGGCCGCAACCACGTTGTCCTCGCCGATGACATAGCTGAACGTGCCGATCGGTCCGCGCTGCACGGCCGAGGTCGGCACCACCAGCGCCTGCGTCAAGGTCTCGACCTTGAGGCGGACATTGACGAACTGGCCGGGCCAGAGCTGGTAATTGGCGTTGGGGAATTCGGCCTTGAGCCTGAGCGTTCCCGTGGTCTGGTCCACCTGGTTGTCGATGCCGGTGAGCTTGCCGGTGTCGATTACGGTGAGGCCGTCATTGCCGAACACGTCGACCGCGAGCGCGCCCTTCGCCGCCGCGGCGTTGACCCGCATGATCTGCTGCTGCGGCAGGCTGAACCACACCGCGATCGGCTGCAATTGCGTGATCACCACGAGACCGGTGGTGTCGGAAGCATGGATGATGTTGCCCTGATCGACCTGGCGCAGGCCGGCGCGGCCCGAGATCGGCGCCACGATCTTGGTGTAGCTCAGCGTCGCCGCCGCATTGTCGATCGCGGCCTGATCGGCCTTGACCAGCGCCTCCGTCTGCGCGACCAGCGCACGCTGGGTGTCGGCCTGCTGCTTGGATCCGGCATTGGATGCGGCGAGCTGCTCGTAGCGCGTGAGGTCGATACGCTGGTTGGCGAGCTGGGCCTGGTCCTGCGCCTTCTTGGCGACGGCCTGATCGTACGTCGCCTGATAGAGCGCCGGGTCGATCTCACCGACCACGTCACCCTTCTTGATGTCCTGTCCTTCGGTGAAATTGACCGCGATCAGCTTGCCGTCGACCTGCGAGCGGACGGTCACGGTGTTGAGTGCGCGGATCGCGCCGACGCCGTCGAGATAGACGGGAACGTCCTGGGTGCGGGGCGTCGCCGCCAGCACCGGCACCGGCAGGTCGGGCCGCTGATTGCGGCCGTTCGCCTGCTGCGGCTGCTGATGCCAGGTGGTCCAGCCGTAGTAGCCGAGCCCACTGAGGATCGCCAGCGTGATCAGGGTCATGACGAAGCCGCGCCCGCGCGACGTCTTCGCCTTCCCCTCCTTCGCGCCTTGCTTGGTATCCGGCTTAAAGAGCATTGACCGGTTTCTCCATCCTCGGCTCCCAGCCGCCGCCGAGCGCCTGATACAGGCTGACGATAGCAAGAAGGCGGGCAAGTTGCGCCTGTGACAGCGCGTCTTCCGCCTGGAACAGGGTCAGTTGGGTGTTGAGCACGGTGACGATGTCGGCGGTGCCGGCGCGCAATTGCTGCTCGGAGAGATCGAAGGCGCGGCGCGAGGCGGTCAGGACATCACGCTGCAATTGCAGCTTGATCGTGGTCTGCTTGATCGAGAACAGCGCATTGTCGACGTCGGCAAACGACTGGATGATGGTCTTGCGGTAGGTCTGCAGCAATTCGTCCTGCCGCGCCTTGGCAAATTCGAAATTGCCGAGGATCTTGCCACCGTCGAAGATCGGCTGCGTCGCGCTGCCGACGAGCTGGAAGAAGGCCGCATGCGGCTGGAACAGCGAGACCAGGGCCGAGCTCTGATAGCCGCCATTGCCGGTGAGCTGGATGGTCGGGAAGAATTGCGCGCGGGCATTGCCGATATTCGCGGTGGCGGAGGCGAGCTGGGCCTCCTGCCGGCGAATGTCGGGCCGCTGCGTCAGGAGCTCCGACGGCAGGCCGGGCGTCACGCGGGGTATAGCGATCCGGTTCAGCGAGCCGCCGAGCACGCGCACGCTCTCCGGCGGCCGCGACACCAGGACTGCAAGCGCATTGACGTTCTGGTCGAGCGTCTGGCGCAGCGGCGGCACCAGTGCTTTCTGGTTTGCGAGCACGCTCTCCTGCTGGGCGACGTCGAGGTCGGTGCCGGTGCCGGCCTTGCGCCGTTCCCTGACGGCATCGAGGATGCGCTGTGCGCTCGCGATGTTCCGCTGTGAGGTCCGGATGCGATCCTGCGAGGCCAGCACCTGGAAATAGGCGTTGGCGACGCCGGCAAGCGTCGTCAGCCCAACGACGTCGCGATCGAAGCGGTTGGCATTGGCCGTTTCTTCGGCTGTTTGCAGGGCGTCTCGGTTCTGGCCCCAGAAATCGAGCTGGTAGCTCGCGCTCAGCGAAGCCTGGTAGTTGACGACCTCACGGCCGCCATTGGTGAGCCCCGAGGCGGAGGAGCCCGAGGTGCGCGAATAGGCCTCCTGCCCCGTGCCGGAGAGGCTCGGCAGCAGCGCCGCACCTGCCTGCCGCGCCTGGGCGTCGGCCTGGACGATACGCGACACGGCGGCGGCGATGTCGAGATTGACGGTCTGCGCCTCCTCCATCAGCTGTGTCAGCTCCGCCGAGCGGAAGCTGCGCCACCAATCCAGCGACGGCGGCGCATCCGCCTTGCCCGCGTATTTGTACTGCGTGGGAACGTCGAGTGCGGGATCAGGAAGATCCTGTGTCAGCACGCACGCGCCCGAACCGGCGGCGAGGCAAGCGACCGCAAGCCAGCGCGCCGCACGTCGCGTCCGGGACGTGGCGCCTGGAGACCGCCGCACAGCGATCGCAGGAACATTCTGTGTCACACACACCCCCCGCCGGGCAGATCGAGCCGCCACCGCGCTGCCGGAGTAACCGATTCGCGGCGGCACAGTCGGGGGGCTTTGGACAACTCGTTCACAAGGTGATGCTTTCTGCGGAACCTAACGGCCATACTAGCCGGGTGCGGAACAGCGGGACAGTCCCGCAGTTGCGAGATGGCCGCCAAAGTGCGACGATCCCACGGCGAAAAAATTGCAAAAAGTCACTGTCCTGCAGTGCGTTCTTGAATCTCGAAGCCGTTCCGAAGCGCATTCAAGCTTACCAACATTTCATGTGATATTGCCGCCACACCAACGCGAGTGGCTTGAATTCGTCCGTACCGCTCGCAATCCGGCTTCAGAGCTGGTCGCGAAGCCGGGCCGAGCCGGTCCACGAGGTCGTTTAGCGTCGAAAATCAATAGGCATTCGTCGTGCCGATATGTCTGCAGGGTATCCAGGCGTGTCGCGAGTGCGCTGACGACAGCCGTAATCTTCCATGTTTCGGCAGAGGCCGACCCGATCTTCCTACCGTTGTCGCGCCGCGTAGCCCAGCATCATCGGCCATCGCTCCTCGCAAGAATTTCACTGCTTCGACGGGCACTTCCGCCGGTTTCGCCGCAGCGCAAAAGCCTTCCCCTTTCGCCTCCCAAGCACTAGGTTCTGGCCAACCTGATCAACCCCTTTGCCAGTGATTTGCCCAGACATGACCATCAACAACGACGTTGTCGAAGCCATCGGCAACACCCCGCTGATCAAGCTCAAGCGCGCTTCCGAACTGACCGGCTGCACCATCCTGGGCAAGGCCGAGTTCATGAATCCCGGCCAGTCGGTGAAGGATCGCGCCGGCAAATGGATGATTCTGGAGGCCGAGAAGCGCGGCGAGCTCAAGCCCGGCGGTCTCGTCGTGGAATCGACCGCCGGCAATACCGGCATCGGCCTTGCGGTCGTGGCCAGCGCGCGCGGTTACCGCACGCTGATCGTGATCCCGGAGACGCAGAGCCAGGAGAAGAAGGATTTTCTGAAGCTGTGCGGCGCCGAGCTGCTGGAATCGCCGGCCCTGCCCTATTCCAATCCGAACAACTACCAGCATGTCGGCCGCCGTCTTGCTGACGAGCTGCGCAAGACGGAGCCGAACGGCGTGCTGTTCGCCGACCAGTGGAACAACCTCGACAATGCGAAGGCGCATTACGAGTCCACAGGTCCTGAGATCTGGGAGCAGACCGGCGGCAAGATCGACGGTTTCGTCTGCTCCGTCGGCAGCGGCGGCACGCTCGCGGGCACCAGCCGCTTCCTGAAAGAGAAGAGCAAGGACGTCAGGATCGCCTGCGCCGACCCGCACGGCGCCGGCATGTATGAATATTTCAGAACGGGCGATGCCAAGGCGACGCCGGGCGGCTCGATCACCGAGGGCATCGGCCTCAACCGGGCGACCGCAATCGTCGAGAGCGCAAAGGTCGATGACGCCTATCTCATTCCCGATGCGGAAGCAGTCACGGTGATCTACGAACTGCTCCAGCACGAAGGCCTGTGCCTCGGCGGCTCGACCGGCATCAACGTTGCCGGCGCGATGCGTCTCGCGAAACAGCTCGGGCCCGGCAAGACGATCGTCACCGTGCTTTGCGATTCCGGCAGCCGTTACCAGTCGAAGCTGTTCAATGCGGACTTCATGCGCGCCAAGAGCCTTCCGGTGCCGGAATGGCTGGAGAAGCGCAGCAACATCAAGCTGCCGTTCGTCTAGCCCCAAGTCGGCCGCGACGATCCCTGCGACACCCGCGCGAGGCGCTCGTTCGACAGCGAAGGCTTGTTCGCGCGTGTGCGCGGCGGGAGGGGAGCGCCGTAGGAGCCCTCGCTGTCGCCGCTCGGCCAGAACATAAGCGCGAGCATCAGCGCGAGGTTGACGAGCGCGCCGACCGCCGTTGCCTGGTGCTCCTGCCCGATCGCCCAGGCCGGAAACCGGCCCGCGACGACATAGTCGACGATCATGAGCGCGAACCAGGCAGGCACCACGCAGACCGGATCCCAGCCGATGTCGCGGATGCGCATGGATTGCAGCGTGAAGGTCGCAACTCCGAAGAACACGATCGCGGCGATCATCGCCCAGCTCTTGGTGAGGTCTTCGGGTCGGATCGCGCCGGGCGAGGTGTTGTTCAGCACGGCCATTGCGATTGCAAAGCAGATCGCCGTCATCACGATCGCAAGCGCGACCGTGGCGAGGAAGAAATGCAGTCGCCCGAGCCGGGCGTTCAGGCCGAAGACGAAACCGAGCATTGGCGCACCCTTTTTGGCGCCACATGCCCAGAGATTGCTTTCGGAGCCATGAACCGGCACGGTCGCGCAGCGCCGCATGGTTTCCGGAGGACTAAGGTGGCCGGCGCAATTCGAGGCTTCGCCCCACCCGGCATGGTCAGGCGCCCTCGCCGCCTTCCGAGGCCGCAGCACAATAGTCGCGCCAGAACTTTCGGTAACCCGCTTCGAGGCTGGCCGTGTAGGTTTCGACATTGCCGGCGGCGGACGCTGCAATCCGGGCGGGCAACTCCGCACGCAACTTCGCCAGGTAATCAGGCTGTGACGCAAATTTGCAGGCGATCGCGGCATAGCCCTCGTCGTCCGCGGCGACCCAGTCGTCGAGGCCGACCGCAGCCACGATCGAACCGCCGGCGCGCGATGAGGCGCCGTTGCCGAGCTTGGCCACGACCGGGACGCCCGCATAGAGCGATTCCCAGGTGCTGACGCCGCCGTTTTGCGGGAACGTGTCGAGCGATATGTCGACGTTCGCAAAGGCCAGCAGGTGCTCGTGACGCGGCGACGAGCCCAGGCAGGTGACATTCTCCTCGGCAACGCCCTGTGCCACGAACCGCGCGACCAAATTGTCGCGCAGCATGGGATCGTCGAGCAGGGTATGCTTGATGATGATCTTCGAACCCGTCACTTCGCGCATCACTTTCGACCACACCCGGATGGCCTCGTCCGAGATCTTGTAGATGCGGTTGAACACGCCGAAGGTGACATGGCCGTTGCGGAGCATGGGCGGCTCCGATGCAGGTAGATCCAAAATGGGATCGATCGTGATCAGGCACGGCAGGTCGTAAACCTTTTCAGCCAGCAGATGGCGCGCCGATTGCGGAATGAAGACGGGATCCGCGAGCACGTAGTCCATGGTCTGAAGGCCCGTGCCCGTGGCGTGACCGAACCCGGAGACCTGGATCGGGGCCGGCTTGCGAGCGAAGACATGGAGCCTGTTGCCGGTCGTGTGCCCGGACACGTCGATCAGGATATCGACCTTGTCGGCCTGGATACGATCGGCCAACTCGTCATCCGACATCTGCCAGGCGTCGACCCAGACATCCGCCGAGGACCGGAATGCGGCGGTCATCTCATCTCTTACCGGCGAGCACGAATAGCAGACGATCTCGAACCTGGCGTGATCATGATGGCGCAGCACCGGTAACAGAGCGAACGCTGCCGAGTGATGCCAAAACTCGGCAGCAACATAGCCAACCACGATCCGCCTGTCGGGATCGAGCTGCCGGGGGGCAAGAGTCCTTCGCGGCAACTTCGCGCCGATCGCGTCCCACCACTGCTTTCGTGCGGCCTGCTGAACCGCGAAATCGGCGTCGGATAGATAGTCGAGGAAGAATATCTTCCGCCCGATCAAGGAGGCATCCGGTACAATGGCCAGCGCCGCATCGAGTAGCTCGATCGCCGATGCGATCTCTCCCTGGTTGGCAAAACAAGCGCTCAACAGCGCCATCGCGATCGCGGAGCGTGGATATTCCTCCAGCAACATGGTGCAGGCCATAATCGCTTGCGCCGTGTTTCCCATGGCGAGCGCGACTTGTGCCTTCCCCTGCAAGGCCACCTCGAGCTTGGGCGCAAGCGCAAGGGCCGCGTCAAAATCCGCCGCCGCCTGTTCCAATCTCGACGTCTCAAGATTGAGCCGTCCACGGTTGGCCAGGATCTTTGCCGAGCCTGGCCTGATCGCGAGCGCCGCCTCCAGCGCGCCTTTAGCCTCGTCGAAGTTCTTGAGCTCGATATTGACCAAACCTTTGCCGACGAGCGCCTCGACGTTTCGCGGCTGAAACAACAGTGCGCGCTCGAAGCTCTGTTTGGCGCGATCAAGCTGCCGCAGCGCGAGCTCTGCCAGGCCACGATTGCAGAGCGCATCGGCATGATCGGGCTTCAGCCCGATCGCGCGATCGTACAGTTCGATAGCTTGCTCGACGCGGTTTAGATGCAACAAGGTATTGCCGAGGTTAGCCAAGGCCATGGGGAAGCTCGGCTTCAACGCGATGGCCCGCTCCAGGGATGTACGCGCGTCCTCATATTCCCCAAGTGCGAAATGCGTGGCTCCCAAATCGGAAAAAGCCTGTGCCGAGCGTGGGTCGACCGTCACGGCATATTTGAGGGCCTGTTTCGCGGCCTCGAAGTGTCGGCTCGCGAACGCGCCCAAGCCAAGCAGATGCAAGGCGCCGAAATGCTCCGGAAGTTCATTCAGGATCTGGCGGCAGAGTGTCTCGGTCTCCGCATACCGGCCCTGGCCATAGGCCGCATTCGCGGTCGAAATGATCGCGTCCGCCTGCTTCTTCAATTTTTTCTGTAACCGCGCGTTCTGGAACGCGCGCGCGCCGGCGCCGCTGCTCTGCAAGGATTCTCTCCGGAGGATGCCCGGGAGGATTCTAGCTGATTCGCGGCCAGGGCCGGCCGGTTTAGGCGGCCCGGCAATCTCCGGAAGATGCCGGTGCTCGACGCGACCCTCGCTTACGCAACGCCGTCGTTATCCGCAGCAGCGGCACAATAGTCGCGCCAGAACTGGCGGTAACCGGCTTCGAGCTCCCGCGTGTAGGTCTCGACATTGCCGGCGGGCGAAGCCGCGATCCGGGCCGGCAAATCCGCGCGCAATTTCGCCAGATAATCGGGCTGTGACGCAAACCTGCGAGCGATCTCGACATAGCCATCGTCATCTTCGGCCACCCAGTCGCCGAGGCCGACGGCAGTCACGATAGAGGCGCCGGCACGCGAGGAGGCCCCGATGCCGAGCTTGGCCACGACGGGAACGCCCTTGTAGAGAGATTCCCAGGTGCTGATGCCGCCATTTTGCGGGAACGTGTCGAGGGACATATCGACCTGGGCGAAAGCCGCCAGATGGTCGTCGCGCGAGGTGGTGCCGAGGCAGGTGATGTTCTCCTCGGTAACGCCCTGCGCCAGGAAGCGCGCGACCAGGCTATCGCGCAGCAGGGGATCATCGAGCAGACCATGCTTGAGGACGATCTTCGATCCCGGCAGCTCCCGCATGATGCGCGACCAAACACGGATCGCATCATCAGATATTTTGTAGATGCGGTTGAACACACCGAACGTGACGTAGCCGTTGCGGAGCATCGGCAGCTCCGAAGGCTGCAGATCCGAGACGGGTTCAATCGTGATCAGGCACGGCAGATCGTGGATTTTCTCGGCAAACAAATGCCGAACCGACGGCGGAATGAAAATGGGATCCGCGAGCACGTAGTCCATGGTCGGCATGCCCGTGCCTGTCGCGTGTCCGAAGCCAGTGGCTTGGATCGGGGCCGGCTTCCGAGCGAAAGTCAGCAGCCTGTTTCCGGTCGTGTGCCCCGAAACATCGATCAGGATGTCGACATTGTCGGCCTGGATACGGTCGGCGAGTTCGTCGTCCGAAAGTTGCCAGGCATCGACCCAGACGTCCGCCAATGATTTGAACATCGCGGTGTACTCGTCCGCGCCCGGCCAGGAGTAGTAGCAGATGATTTCGAATTTGGTGTGATCATGATGGCGCAGCACCGGCAGTAGCGTGAGCCCCGCGGAGTGCTGCCGGAATTCGGCAGCGACATAGCCGACCACGATCCGCTTTTCCGGATCCAGCGGCCGCTTCGGCAGCTCCCTTCGCGGCTGCTTGGAGCCGATCTGGTCCCACCAGGATTTTCGCACTGCCTGCTGGACAACGAAATCGGCCTCGGCGCGGTAGTCCTCCAGGAAGATCTTTCCTCTGATCGCATCCCCATAGTCCGGCCGGAGCGCCAGCGCGCGATCGAGATACTCGATCGCTGCGTCCATGTCCCCCTGGTTCGAGTACGAGAATCCCATCAGCGCCAGCCCCATCTCGGAGCGCGGATTTTGCTCGATCAGGGCCGCTGCGGCTGCCATCGCCTGCGCGGTTTTTCCCATGACGAGGCAGGTCTGGGCCTTGCCGCGAAGCGCCAGCTCGAGCTTGGGCGAGATCGCAAGCGCCGCCTCGAAATCCGCAAGCGCGGGCTCCAGGCGCTGCAACTCGTAACTGAGCCGCCCGCGTTGGGCCAGGATCCTCGGCGAGCCGGGCTTGATCGCGAGCGCCATGGCAAGCTTGGCCGCCGCCTCGTCGTGGTGCCGCAGCTCGATGCTGACCATGCCGCTGCCGACGATGGCCTCGGCGTGACGGGGCTGAAACAGCAGGGCGCGGTCGAAGCTTTCCTTGGCGCGCATGGTCTGTCCAAGCACAATTTCGACCATGCCGCGATTGCAGAATGCATCGGCATAATCCGGCTTGATCTTGATGGCGCGCTCATGCAGCTCGAGCGCCTGTTCGTACTGCCCCAGATGCATCAGCGTGTTGCCGAGGTTGGTCAGCGCGACCGCAAAATTCGGCTTTAGCGCGATGGCCCTCTCCTGGCACCGCCGCGCCGCCTCGTAGTTGCCGAGGTCGAAATGCACGGTGGCAAGATTGTTGTGCGCATCGTGCAAGCGCGGATCGAGTGCAATCACGCGCTCGAGCAGCTGTTGCGCCTCCTCCAGCCGCCGGCCGTCATGCGCGCACATGCCGAGCAGATGCATCGCGTCGACATGATCCGGCAGCGCTTTCAGGATATCCCGGCAGAGTGCCTCGGTCTCGGCATATCGGCCCTGGCCATAGGCGGTAGCCGCGGCGGAGAGGACGGCGTCCGCCTGCTTGATCAATTTCTTCTGCAATCGCGCGTTCTGGAACGCGCGCGCGCCGCCGCTGCTCTGCAAGGTGTCTCTCCGGAAGATGGCCCGCGGCAGAGTCTAACTGATTCGCGAGCCCGGCCGTCTGGTCAGCTGGTGCCGTGGTATCCCGGGATTTCCCGGGGCTCAGCGGCCCGGGATTGCTGGCCCCTTACGCAACGTCGCTGCCTTCGGCAGCCGCGGCACAATGGTCGCGCCAGAACTGACGGTAGCCCGCTTCGACATTGGCCGTGTAGATTTCGACATTGCCGGCGGGGGAGGCTGCGATCCGAGCTGGCAACTCGCTGCGCAACTTCGCCAGATGCGCCGGCTGCGCCGCATATTTGCAGGCGGTCGCGGCATAGGTCTCGTCGTCCTCGGCGACCCAATCGTTGAGACCGACAGCAGCCACGATCGACCCGCCGGCGCGCGAGGAGGCTCCAATGCCGAGCTTGGCCACGACGGGAACGCCCGCATAGAGGGATTCCCAGGTGCTGATGCCGCCGTTTTGCGGGAACGTGTCGAGCGATATGTCGACGTTCGCAAACGCCCGCAGGTGCTCGTGGCGCGGCGACGAGCCCAGGCAGGTGACGTTCTCCTCGGCAATGCCCTGTGCCACGAACCGCGCGACCAAATTGTCGCGCAGCATGGGATCGTCGAGCAGCGTATGCTTGATGATGATCTTCGAACCCGTCACCTCGCGCATCACTTTAGACCAGACTCGGATGGCTTCGTCCGAGATCTTGTAGATGCGGTTGAATACGCCGAAGGTCACATAGCCGTTGCGAAGCATGGGAGGCTCCGAAGGCGCCACGTCCAGGATGGGATCCATCGTGATCAGGCACGGCAGATCGTAGACCTTTTCAGCCAGCAGATGGCGCGCCGATTGCGGAATGAAGACGGGATCCGCGAGCACGTAGTCCATGGTCTGAAGGCCCGTGCCCGTGGCGTGACCGAACCCCGAGACCTGGATCGGGGCCGGCTTGCGAGCGAAGACATGGAGCCTGTTGCCGGTTGTGTGCCCGGACACGTCAATCAGGATATCGACCTTGTCGGCCTGGATATGATCGGCCAACTCGTCATCCGACATCTGCCAGGCGTCGACCCAGACATCCGCCATCGACTTGAATTCGTCCGTTATCTCATCCTGTACCGGCGAGCACGAATAGCAGACGATCTCAAACCCGGCGTGATCATGATGGCGCAGCACCGGCAACAGAGCGAACGCCGCCGAGTGGTTCCTGAATTCGGACGCGACATACCCGATCAAGATCCGCCTGTCCGGATCAAGCTTGCTGGGCGCCAACGCCCTTTGCGGCAATTTGGCGCCGATCGCGTCCCACCACTGCTTTCGTGCAGCCTGCTGGACCGCAAAATCGGCCTCCGGGAGATAGTCTAGAAAGAATATCTTGCGCCCGATCAAGTCCGCATAATCAGGCGCGATTGCCAGCCCCGCATCGAGATGTTCGAGCGCCGTCGCAATGTCTCCCTGACTGGCATAGCAGGAAGCCAGAAGCGCAATTCCGATGTCCGACCGCGGATTTCCCTCGAGCAACGTCTTGACCGCCGCAATCGCCCCGGCCGTGTTGCCCTTGAGAATGTTGACTTGCGCCTTTCCCTGCAGGGCGACTTCGAGCCTTGGTGAAAGCACCAGTGCCGCATCGAAATCCGCGAGCGCCTGCTCCAGCCGCGACAGATCGAGATTGAGCCGTCCGCGCTGCGCCAGAATCTTCGGTGAATCCGGCTTGATCGCGAGCCCTGCCGCGATGGCTGCGGCCGCCTCTTCGTAGTGCCGGAGCTCGATGCATACCATGCCTTTGCCCGCGATCGCTTCCGCGTGGCGCGGCTGAAAAGCGAGGGCGCGATCGAAACTGCCCTTGGCGCGCTGGAACTGGCCTTCGATCAGCTCCGCCATGCCCCGATTGCAAAATGCATCGGCATAGTCCGGCTTCAGCCTGATAGCGCGATCGTGCAGCTCGATAGCCTGCTCGGCGAGGCCCATGTGCAGCAGCGTATTGCCGAGATTGGTCAAGGCGATCGGAGAATTCGGCTTCAGCGCAATCGCCTTCTCCTGGCATGCGCGAGCGTCCTGAAATTTCTGGAGGGTGAAATACACTGCCCCGAGATTACCATGGGCATCGGGCGAACGCGGATCGAGCGCCGTCGCGCGCTCGAGCAATTGTTGCGCCTCCTCGAGTCGCCCGCCATCATACGCGCGCAGGCCGAGCAGGTGCGCGGCGTCGAAATGATCCGGAACCTCCGTCAAAATCCGGCGGCAGAGTGTCTCGACCTCCGCGTATCGGCCCTGCCCGAGCGCCTGAACCGCGGCGGACATGAGCGCGTCGGCCTGCTTCTTCAATTTCTTTTGCAATCGCGCGTTCTGGAATGCGCGCGCGCCGGCGCTGCTCTGCAAAGTCTCTCTCCGGAGGATAGCCCGAAAAGAGGCTGGCCGATTCGCATGGTGCCAAGCTGGCGGGCCGGTTAGACCCGCGGCGCCACCGGATTGCTGGTGCTCAGCGCAGGATCTGGCTCAGGAACAGTTTGGTGCGAGCGTGCTGCGGGGCCGCGAAGAACTCTTTGGGCGTGTTGGCTTCGATGATCTGGCCCGCGTCCATGAATACCACGCGGTTGGCGACCTCGCGGGCAAAGCCCATCTCGTGGGTGACCACCAGCATGGTCATGCCCTCCTCGGCGAGGTCGACCATGGTGTCCAGCACCTCCTTGACCATTTCGGGGTCGAGCGCCGAGGTCGGCTCGTCGAACAGCATCACCTTCGGGTTCATCGTCAGCGCGCGGGCGATCGCGACGCGCTGCTGCTGACCGCCAGACATCTGTCCCGGAAACTTGTTGGCCTGGTGCGGGATCTTGACCCGCTCCAGAAACTTCATCGCCGCCGCCTCGGCGTCCTTCTTGGGAATGTTGCGCACCCAGATCGGCGCCAGCGTGCAATTGTCCAGCACGGAGAGGTGCGGAAACAGGTTGAAGCTCTGGAACACCATGCCGACTTCGCGCCGCACCGCGTCGACGTGCTTCAAGTTCGGCCCGAGCTCGATGCCATCAACGACGATCTCACCTTCCTGAAACTCCTCGAGCGCGTTGATACAGCGGATCAGCGTCGACTTGCCCGAGCCGGAGGGGCCGCAGATCACGATGCGCTCGCCCTTTTCGACCGCAAGGTCGATGTCGCGCAGCACGTGAAACTCGCCGTACCATTTGTTCAGGCCGGATATCTTGACGATGGGGTCGGACATGGTGACCTCGATCAGTTGCGGCGGTGAGCGTTGAGGCGGTGTTCGACGAAGAGCGAGTAGCGCGACATTCCAAAGCAGAAGATGAAGTAGATGATTCCGGCGAAGGCGAACCCGGTGAACGCGGTCGACGGCGACGACCATTTGGGATCCGAGAATGACGCTCGCAGCGAGCCCAAGAGATCGAACAGCGCCACGATCGAGACCAGCGACGTGTCCTTGAACAGCGAGATGAAGCTGTTGACGAGGTTCGGAATGACGTGGCGCAGCGCCTGCGGCAGCACGATCAGCGAGGTCGTCTTCCACCAGGACAGCCCCAATGCCGCGGCCGCCTCGCCCTGCCCGCGCGGGATCGCGGCCAGCCCGCCGCGGACGTTCTCGGCCTGATAGGCGCCCGTGAACAGAGAGATTCCGATCAGCGCACGCACGAGACCATCGACCGTGAAATTGCCCGGGAGAAACAGCGGCAGCATGTAGGTGGCAAAGAACAGCACGGTGATCAGCGGCACGCCGCGCCAGAACTCGATGAAGGCGATCGAGAAGATCCGGATCAGCGGAATGGTCGAGCGGCGGCCAAGCGCCAGCGCAATGCCGATCGGCAACGAGGTGACGATGCCGGTGACGGAGACCACCAGCGTCACCAGAAGTCCACCCCACAGGTTCGTCTGCACGATCGGCAATCCGCCGTGATCGAGCCCCATCAGCTTGATCACGAGTGCGATGGCGGCGAAGGTGACGATGCTGGATGTCAGGGCCCGCCCGCCGGTGCGAACGCCGCCGCCGAGAACGAAGGCGATCAGGGAGACGATCGCGGCGGTGATGGCGAAATCGGCCCAGACCGACTGGCCCGTCCCCTGCAGCTGATCTCGCAGCCAGGTCAGCGGAAAGGTCAGCCAGTAGATCAGGTTACCCACGAGCACGATGACATTGCCGACGACCCACAACAGCGGTGCGGCAGACGACGTCTTGCCGAGACCGAGCAGAGCCTGCCCGGCGCCGAGAATGCTGTCGTCGAACAATTGCAGCAGGTCAGCGGTCCAGCTCAGGCCAAATCCCTTGATGCCGCCGCCATGCAGCAGAAAGAATGCGACCACCGGAAACGCAAAGAAGAACAGGCCTGCGTTCAAACCTTTCGACGGCAGCCGCGGAATGAGCAACGGCACCAACAGAACGACTGACAGGACGAGCGTGAGATTGACCCGCCAGCGTTCGGCCTCGGGGTAGAAGCCATAGATCAGCTGCGGCAGCTTGGCCTGGATGTAGGGCCAGCAGGCGCCGACCGCAAATCCGGCGTTCTCGGCGAGACAGGCCGTGCGATCCTTGCCGGTCCAGACTGCATCGACCATCAGGAATTTGACGGAGGGAATGACGGTGAACCAGAGCAGCAAGGCGCCGACGATCGTGAGCAGGATGTTGGTCGGCGAGTTGAACAGGCGCGTCCGCACCAAGCCGACGAAGCCCGTGGTCTTCACCGGCGCGGGACGCTCGTCGAGAAGGTCCTGGCGAACGAAGCTGGACGAAGTGATATCGCTCATGCGCCGAGACTCCGGCTGACGCGCCAACCGTAGACGCTCATGATGGCGCTGGTGATCAGCGAGATCAGGAGATAGACACCCATCGTCATGGCGATGATCTCGATGGCCTGCCCGGTCTGGCTCAGCGACGTGCCGGCGAACACGGACACGAGGTCGGGATAACCGATCGCGACGGCCAGCGACGAATTCTTGGTGAGATTGAGGTACTGGTTGGTCAGCGGCGGAACGATAACGCGCATTGCCTGCGGCACGACGACCAGGCGGAGCGTGGTGCCGCGGCTCAGGCCCAGCGACGATCCCGCCTCCATCTGTCCGCTGTGGACGGAGAGGATGCCCGCGCGCACGATCTCGGCGATGAAGGCAGCCGTATAGGTCGACAAGGCCAACGTGAGCGCCACGAACTCCGGGATGATCCGCGAGCCGCCTGCGAAATTGAAGCCCTTGAGCTGCGGCAGCTCGAAGCTGAAGGGCAGACCCGCTACCAGCATGGTGACAAGCGGCAGTCCGAACAGCAGGCCCAGCACATAGGGCCAGATCCGGATCACCTGACCTCGCTGGAACAGCGCCCGGCGCGCATGGATGCGCAGCGCCAGCGAAGCCACGATGCCGAGCGTTAGCACCGCAAGAAAGGCCTCGAAGCCGCTCTCGCCGATCGGGCGGGGAATGACGAGACCGCGATTGCTGACGAAGGCAATGCCGAGCAGCGAAATGCTCTGTCGTGGATTGGGCAAGGCCGCGAGCACCGCCAGGTACCAGAACAGAATCTGAAACAGCACCGGCAGGTTGCGGATGATCTCGACATAGATTTCGCCAATGCGCGCGAGCAGCCAGTTGGGCGACAGCCGGCACAGCGCGACGATGAAGCCGATCACGGTGGCGAACACGATGCCCACCACCGAGACCACGAGCGTGTTGAGGAGCCCGACCAGGAACACGCGCAGGAACGTGTCCGAGCCGGTATACGAGATCAGCGTCTGATTGACGTCGAAACCGGCGTTGTTCGCGAGGAAGCCGAAGCCGGCGGCAATGTGCTGGTTCTCGAGGTTCGCGCGGGCGTTGGAGACGATTTCATAGGCAATCCAGCCCAGGACCGCAGCAAAGGCAAACTGGACGGCGATGCCGTTCCAGCCTGTCTTGCCTCCCAGCACGCGCCTGATCTTCAGCGCGATCTGGGGCGGGGGTTTGCGAGCCTCGATGCTCATCGCCGCGAGCGCGGATCGGGCGGGGTCAGCGGATCGGCGGCGCGTACTGGAGACCGCCCTTGTTCCAGAGATTGTTGAGACCCCGATTGATACCGAGCGGCGAGCCTGCGCCGACGTTGCGGTCGAACACCTCGCCGTAATTGCCGACGGCCTTCACGATGCGCACTACCCAGTCCTTGCTCAGGCCGAGCTGTTCACCGAAATTGCCGTCGGTACCGAGGACGCGCTTCAACTCCGGATTTTCCTGTTTCGTCTTCTCGTCGACGTTCTTCGCGGTCACGCCGAGCTCCTCAGTGGTGATCATGGCAAACAGCGTCCATTTCACGATGTCGAACCATTGGTCGTCGCCGTGGCGCACCATTGGTCCGAGCGGCTCCTTCGAGATGATTTCCGGCAGCACCATGTGATCGCCGGGATTGGCAAGCTTCAGGCGGTTGGCGTACAGCCCCGACTGGTCGGTGGTGAAGACGTCGCAGCGCCCGGCCTCGTAGGCCTTGACCGTTTCGTCGTTGGTGCCGAACGCTATCACCTCGTACTTCATGTTGTTGGCCTTGAAGTAGTCGGCGAGATTCTGCTCGGTGGTGGTGCCGGTCTGGACGCAGACCGAGGCGCTGTTGAGCTCGAGCGCCGAGTTCACCTTGAGCGACTTCTTCACCATGAAGCCCTGCCCGTCATAATAGGTCACGCCGGTGAAGTTGGCGCCGAGCGAGGTGTCGCGCGAGATGGTCCAGGTGGTGTTGCGCGACAGCACGTCGACTTCGCCGGATTGCAGCGCCGTGAAGCGGTCCTTGGCGGAGAGCGGCACGTACTTGACCTTGGTCGGATCGTTGAAGATCGCCCCGGCGATCGCGCGGCAGACGTCGACGTCAAGCCCGGTCCAGTTGCCCTTGTCGTCCGGCGAGGAGAAGCCGGGCAGGCCCTGACTGACGCCGCAGGACAGCATGCCCCGGTCCTTGACGGTCTTGAGCGTTTGCGCATCGGCGGCTTGGGCAGTCAGGCCGGCGGCGAGAGCGAGAGTGAGAGCCAGGGTTACGCGTTTCATGGGCTTTGGGCCTTTCAAAGTCGTCTCAAGGTCAGGAACGTTGTCTTTGCGATCGTCTCTGCCAGGGCTAGCCGTATCAAGAGCAGCCCTGCAAGAGTCATGCTGGAAAACCTTGCCGATCACCCGCCGATCCCGGGAGGCCCTACCTTAATCCCCGCCGATGGCGCCCGCCGTTACGGCTGTGGCGCTTGGTCCGGTCAGGCGATGGATCGAAGGTCGCGGCAGCCCCTCAACATGCGGCGACTGAATAGCACCTGCGATAACAGAACGACTGGCGTGCCGGGTCAAGGGGTTGACGGGACTCTTCTGTGTTCTGTTATTAACAACAGCGGCCTTTCGGCCTGCCCGCGGGCGTAGCGCGCCTGGTGGAAACGCGCTTTTTGAAAGCAGACGCATGGATTCCTCACACCCCTCCGAACAGCACGCCGAGACCCGACTGGTCACCTCCGGCCGCGACACCAAGGCGCAGAAGGGGTTCGTCAACCCGCCCGTCTTCCACGGCTCGACCGTGCTCTATCCGACCGCCGAGGACCTGCACGCCCATCGCGGCGAGTTCCAGTACGGCCGGCACGGCACGCCGACGACCCGTGCGTTCCAGGAGACCCTGATGGCGCTGGAGGGGCCGCAATGCGCCGGCGTCGGCATCGTGCCGTCGGGGCTGTCGGCGATCTCGACCACCCTGCTCTCGGTGCTGAAGGCCGGCGACCACATCCTGGTCTGCGACAACGTCTATCGCCCCTCACGCAATTTCTGCAACGGCATGCTCACCCGCTACGGCGTCGAGACCACCTACTTCGATCCGATGATCGGCGCCGGCATCGACAAGCTGTTCAGGCCCAACACAAGCGCCGTTCTGGTCGAGGCGCCCGGCTCGCAGTCGTTCGAGATGCCGGACATCCGCGCCATCGCCGAGGTCGCGCATGCGCGCGGCGCGCTCGTCATCGACGACAACACCTGGGCGACGCCGCTCTATCACCGCTCGCTCGAACAGGGCGTCGACATCAGCATGCAGGCCGCCACCAAATATATCGGCGGCCATTCCGACATCATGTTCGGCACCATCTCGGCCAATGCCAAGGCCTGGCCGCAGATCGCCGAAGGCATCCGCCTGCTCGGCGTTTGCGCCGGTCCCGATGACGTCTTCCTGGCACTGCGCGGCCTGCGTACGCTGTCGGTACGGCTGGCGCAGCATCATCGCTCCGGGCTCGACATGGCGCGCTGGCTTGCGAGCCGTCCCGAGGTCGCGCGCGTGCTGCATCCGGCGCTCGAGACTGATCCCGGCCATGCGATCTGGAAGCGCGACTTCACGGGCGCGTCGGGCCTGTTCAGCATCGTCCTGAAGCCGGCGCCGCAGAAAGCGGTCGACACCATGCTCGATACGCTCAAACTGTTCGGCATGGGCTTTTCCTGGGGCGGCTTCGAGAGCCTGGTGATTCCCTTCGATTGCGACGCCTATCGCACCGCGACCAAGTGGTCGCCGGGCGGCCCGACGCTGCGTCTGCATATCGGCCTCGAAAGCGTCGACGACCTCAAGGCCGACCTCGATCGCGGCTTCGCTGCCCTCAAGGCAGCAATGTGAGCCTGCTCACAAGGCATCGCGCCTGCGGACGCGCCAACGCGCGCCGCAGGAACGCGTGGCCGCTGCAAACGTTAACGCCGACGCGCCAACAAATGGTTTGAACCTCAAGCATTTGGCGCTAGCCTCACCAATCGACTCCAATCCGGACTCGGAGCATGGGAACGTTGGTACTGCTCGATCTGATGGGCGGCGTGGCGCTGTTGCTGTGGGGCCTGCACATGGTCCACAGCGGGATTCTGCGCGCCTTTGGCCCGGACCTGCGACGGCTGCTCGGCAAGGCGCTTGGCAATCGCTTCAACGCGTTTGCCGCCGGTCTCGGGCTGACGGCGCTGCTCCAGAGCAGCACCGCGACCGCGCTGCTCACGAGCTCGTTCGCAGCCGAGGGCCTGCTCAGCCTGGTCACCGCGCTCGCCATCATGCTCGGCGCCAATGTCGGCACGACGTTGATCGTGCAGGTGCTGTCGTTCAACATCGCCGCCGTCGCGCCGGTCCTGTTCGTGCTCGGACTGGTCGCCTTCCGCGTGGGTCCACGCTCACGGATCAAGGATGTCGGCCGTGTCTTGATCGGTCTCGGACTGATGCTGCTGTCGCTGCACATCCTGCTGGACACGCTGGCGCCGGCCGAGAACGCGCCGGGCGTCCGCGTCGTGATGTCCTCCATCACGGGGGATCCCGTTCTGTGCATCGTGATCGCAGCGCTCGTCACCTGGGCGGTGCATTCGAGCGTCGCCAGCGTGCTGCTGATCATGTCACTCGCCTATTCGCAGTTCATCTCGCCTTACGCGGCGCTCGCACTGGTGCTTGGCGCCAATCTCGGGAGCGCCATCAATCCCGTATTCGAAGGCGCCAAGCGTGACGATCCCGCCAGCTATCGCCTGCCGGTGGGCAATCTCGTCAACCGCGTGATCGGGATCGCCCTGGTCCTACCCTTTCTGGGCCCGATCGCCGAGCACATGCACGCCTGGCAGCCCGATCTTGCCAGGATGACGGCGGCGTTTCATATCGCCTTCAACGTCGGCACGGCCCTCATCTTCATCGGCCTGCTCGATACCATGTCGCGCCTGTTGACCCGGCTCCTGCCCGATCGTGTTCAGGACGCCGATCCGGCCCGGCCGCGCTATCTCGACGAGACCGCGCTGGAATCGCCATCGCTGGCGCTGGCCGATGCCGGCCGCGAAACCCTGCGCATGGGCGATCTCGTGGAAGTCATGCTGCGCAAGGTGATGGCCGCGATGATGAGCGGCGACCGCGCGTTGGTCGATCAGGTCTCGAAGATGGACAACATCGTCGACGGCCTCGACGAAGCCATAAAGCTCTACGTGACGAAACTCATGCGGGGCAGCCTCGACGAGAGCGAGGGCCGGCGCGCCATGGAGATCATCTCCTTCGCCATCAATCTGGAACATATCGGCGACATCATCGACAAGAGCCTGAGCGAGCTCGCGACCAAGAAGATCAAGCGCCGCTTCCAGTTCTCGCCCGAGGGCGCCGAGGAGCTCGCCGCCTTCCACAAGCGCACGATGGATTCGCTGCGCATCGCCTTCGGCGTCTTCATGTCGGGCGACGCCAACGAGGCACGCAAGCTGCTGGTGGAGAAGACGGCGCTGCGCAACACCGAGCTTGCCGCCGTCGAGCGCCACCTGGACCGCCTGCGCGAGGGCCGCCCCGAGACCATCGAAACCACGTCGCTGCATCTCGACGTGCTGCGGGACCTGCGCCGCATCCACTCGCATATCTGCTCGGTCGCCTATCCCGTGCTCGACGCGGCCGGCGAGCCCCATCGCAGGCACGGGGCGGAGACCGCCGCCCTGCCCGTAACAGGCGCGGCGTCAGCGTTGCCGCGCTAGCGTGGATCAGCGCTCCAGCGTCTTTGACGCCCGGCCGCGGTTCTTCACGATCAGCATGATGTTGCGAATATAGATGACGGTCGCCAGCGCCTGGCCGAGGATGATCACGGGTTCGCGCTTGACGACGCCATAGACCAGCGTCATCAGCCCGCCGCCCATGGAGCAGAACCAGAACGCCATCGGCACCACGCTGTTGCCGGCACGCTCGCTCGCGATCCACTGCACCAGGAAGCGCGCGGTAAAGAACAGCTGCGCGACGAGGCCGAACGCGAGCCAGAAGTCGAACTTGGCCACGAAGACGTCGTAGAAATAGTTGCTCAGCGCCTGACCGTATTGGATGATCATGCCTTCACCTCAGTCACATCCGGCGTCGGCTTCTTGCGGCGGATCAGCCACCACACGCCCACGAGATCCATGATGCCGATCCACAGCCGGTCGAAGAAACCGTAGTTTGACACGCCGGAATGTCGCGGGCGGTCGATCACGTCGACATAGGCGATCTCGTAGCCCTCGCGGCGCACCAGCGCCGGCAAAAAGCGATGCAGCCCGTCGAAATAGGGCATCATCAGGAACACCTCGCGCCGGAACGCCTTCAGGCCGCAGCCGGTGTCGCGCGTACCGTCCTTCAGGATCGCGTTGCGGACGCCGTTGGCGACGCGCGACTGGAATTTCTTGAAGCCGGTATCCTTGCGGCCGACGCGTTGTCCGGCAGCGAGTCCGACCTTGCTTCCGTTCTCGACCGCCGCGATCAGGTCCGGCAGGAAGGCCGGATTGTTCTGGCCGTCGCCGTCGAGCGTCGCCACGATCGCGCCGCGTGCCGCACGCACGCCGCTGCGCACGGCCGCGGATTGGCCGCCTGATTTGGCATGGCGCAGTTGGCGCAGATTGTCCCGCTGCTTCATGACCGCGCCGAGCCGTTCGCCGGTCGCGTCGGTCGAACCGTCATTGACGTAGATGATCTCATAGGCCCAGCGGCCGTCGAGCGCCGCGCCGATCTCCTCGATCAGCGGCACAATGTTGTCGGCTTCGTTGCGCACGGGAACGACGATGGAAACCGAGGGCTGGAAAACCGAAGGCTGGGACGACAAATCGAAGCTCGTGGTTGGAATTGGCTTGGCTCGGGAACCGGCGGGCCCGGCAGGCAGCCGCTTTTATGGGGCGGATGCCCCGTGGGCAACCCTTTTGAGGCGGCCCGAGACCGCCCCTGCAAGAGGCACAATGGTGCCGTCGGCACGGATGGCAAAGCCGAGCCTGCGGGCCGCGAACCAGTAGCGCACCGCCATGGCGCCGACCATGCCGACCAGGGCGCCGGCCACCACGTCGCTCGGATGGTGCGCGAGCAGCACCAGTCGCGTCAGCAGGATCACGATCGCGTAAGTGAACATGAATACGCGCAGGCGCGGCCATAGCGCCGAGACAGCGAACGCCAGCGCGAACGCCGTCACCGCATGCCCCGACGGCAGGCTCGCATAGGCCCCCGTTCCCTCGAACGGGATGAAGTTGAAGGGATTGGCCTTGCCGCCGACGAACGGACGTCCTCGACCGATGAGATATTTCAGGATCTCGGCGACGAATATCGGCACGGCAACAGACAGAAACACGAACTGCAACCGCGTGCCGAGGCCGAGCAGCAACGCGCGGCTCGTGCCGCGCAATCGCGCCGCAACCAGCGCTAGCACCACCAGCCCGCCCCCGAGCACCGAGAGCACATACTCATCCTTGCCGAAATCGGTGAGGATGCGGATCGGCCACAGACCGGGCGTGCCACGCGCCGGCATCAGCTGGATCTCGGTCAGGTCGAACACGACCATCAGCGCGATGACCAGGGCTGCGCCCGCCGCACTAAGCCACAGCGAATGCCGCGCCAGCTTTCGCGCGGCCTCGGCGCGGCGCGAATGCGAGGGCGTACGCACGAGCTGCGCCAAAGCGCGCCCCGACAGGGTGAGCAATTGCGTGGGATAGCTCGCGCGCGGCGCGATGTCGGTTGGCGCCGACATCCTACTCGGTGCCTTCCGAGCGGAAGATCGAGATCGAGATCGCACGCCCTTGGGAGAAATTATAGCCGTCGATGCGTGTGCCAACCTTGTAGCGCAGCCCGATCGCCTCGGCGCGCTGCACGAAGCCGCGCTCCGAACGCTGCTCGATCAGCGCGAACCGACAGCTCCCCTGCCGCAGGAAATCCGCCGCGCCCGAACCGTCGGTGAGCACCGTTTGCGTACCGGTCAGGAAGACGAGGCTCGGCTCGTGATAGCCGGCCGCGGCCGCCTTCGGGCCGACGCAGGTGACGTTGCGCAGCGCGCGTGCGATCTCGATGCTGGGAAACACCGGCGTCAGCGACGGCAGCACGATGCCGTAGACCACAACCGCCAGCATCAGGGCTGCGACCAGCGCGTTGAGCAGCGAGCGCTCGGCGTGGTTGTTGTCGTGAAGCCACCAGGCGAACAGGCCGAAGATCAGCGAGGCCGCGATGAACGGCCAGGCCACGAAGGCCGGTTGCCGCGTCAGCATCACCGCGCCGACGACGGCGATGATCGAGCCGCCCACGGGGATCGCGAACCACCAGGCGGAGCCGCGCATCAGCCAGGACCAGGACAGCACGCGCCGCTCCAGCGCGCCCGCGGTGAGGATCGCGATCGCGGGATACAGCGGCAGCACGTAATGCGGCAGCTTGGTCAGCACCACCTCGAACACGATCCAGGACGGGACCAGCCAGGCCAGCAGAAACTGCGCGCCGGGCTCGCGCCGCGCGCGCCAGACCGCGGGCGCGGCCATCGCCGCGAGCGGCGCGCCGGGCCAGAACGTGATCCAGAACAGCACCAGATACAGTCCGGGCGGCGCGCCGTGGGATTCCTGCGCGCCCAACTTGCTCAACATGTCGCCGCCGACGGAATCGGCGAAGAAGGCATCGCCCGCGCGCCAGAAGATCGCGACGAACCAGGGCAGCACCAGCACCAGCATCCACATCAGGCCCCAGAGCGGGCGCAGCTTCCACAGCCAGGAGGCATCGCGGTCCTGGATCGCGAGCGCAACGATGGTCAGGCCTGCGAACATCAGGATCAGCGGGCCCTTGATCAGGATGCCGACAGCGAGCGCCGTCCAGAAGATCGCGGGCCAACTCCAGGGCGGATGCGTCTCGTCCTCGGCGCGCTGCCAGGACAGATAGGCCCGCCCCATCGCGCCCATCGCGGCGACCACGCAGAACAGCAGCATCGCGTCGGTCTTCGCAAGCCGCGCCTCGACCCCGAGCAGCACGGAAGCACACATCAGAAGTGCCGCAAGCACCGCGGCGCGCCGCGTGACGAAGCCGAGCGCCGCCCAATAGGTCATGAGCACGGCACCGATCGCGCCGATCAGTGACGGCAGCCGGTAGACCCAGATGCGCAGTTCGGCCCGCGGCAGACCGAGCGCCGATGCGGTCTCGACCGCGGCCGCTTGCAGCCAGTAGATCCCGACCGGCTTCTTGTAGCGGACGTCCTCCTGGAAGCGGATGTCGACATAATCGCCGCTCTCGACCATCTGCTTGGTGGCCTGCGCAAAGCGCGCCTCGTCGCGGTCAACCGGCGGAATCGTGAAGAAGCCCGGCAGGAATAGCAGCAGCGCGCACAGCAGCAGAAAGCTCACCGCGCGGACGTGGCTGGCCGTGGCGATATCGAACATGGACACGAGCCGGCTGCCCGGATTCACCGGGGATTTCGGCTCGCGCGGAGCTCCAAAACGGGGTGTTGGGTAGGTCTCGGCCATCGGTTCCGCTTACGCTGAAACCGCCATCGCCACAACCGCTTGAGGCAGGGTCATTGAATTCGAATGACAACTGTGTCCGCGGCGCCCGTGGCGTCGATGACGGTCAGCCGCGCAAAGCCGGGACCGGGCGGATCGATCAGCCGCTGGCGCCGTCCGTCGATCTCGCCCAGTGCCGTTCCGTTAACCATGACAGTCATGGGCAGGACACCGCCGGCGACCTTGACCGGCATGGCTGCGCCCGCCTCGCCACCTGAGCGATCGACGTCGATCCGCGAGCCGTTCAACGGAAACTGGATGTGCAGGGCCTGCTCGCCCCCCGTCCGCACCAGATCCCCGACCGGGCGGAACCGCCTCAAGGGAAACGGCAGCTTGGCGTTGCTGGCGACCAGGGTCCCCTTCGGTGGCTTCGGCAACGGCAGGAGCGTCTTGCCGGTGCGGGCGAAGGCGTCGAACAGGATCGGCGCGGCGGCAACCCGACCGATCAGGCCTGGAACCGGCGCACCATCGGGCCGGCCGACCCAGACGCCGATGGTCATGCGCCCGTCGAAGCCCATCGACCAGGCGTCGCGGTAGCCGTAAGAGGTGCCGGTCTTGAAGGCGATCCGGTTGTGAGCCGCGTTCTCCGGCGGCGGGGTGCCGAGCAGCACATTGCCCACTTGCCAGGCCGCGACCTGATCGAGCAGCCGCAGCGGCTCGCGGTCGTCCCTTTCGCTCATGATCTCGCGCAGTGGCCTGGTGGTGCCGAGCCGGGCGAAGCCCGCATAGAGCTGGGCGAGATCCTGTAGCGTCACGCCGACGCCGCCAAGGCCCATGGCAAGTCCCGGCGCCTCGTCCTTGGGCAGCACCAGATTGCCGCCGGCCTGACGCAGCCGCGAGGCGAGCCGGCTCGCGCCGACGCGGTCGAGCAGGACGATCGCAGGCACGTTCAGCGACAGCTGCAGCGCCTTCTTCACCGGCACGGTGCCCTGGAACGTCATGTCGAAATTTTCCGGCGCGTAGGAGCCGAAGCGCACGGGCCGATCATCGATCAGACTGTCGGGATGAACGAAGCCGTCCTCGAAAGCGAGCCCGTAGATGAAAGGCTTCAGCGTCGAGCCCGGCGAGCGGACCGCGCGGGTCATGTCGACCTGTCCCGCCCGGCGATCGTCGAAATAATCCGCCGAGCCGACGCGCGCGAGCACGTCGCCGCTCTCATTGTCGACGGCGATGATGCCGACCGAGATGTTCGGCCCCAACGCAATGGCACGATCGCGCGCCAGCGGCTCCAGCACCTTCTGCAGGTTGGCATCGAGCGTCAGCTTGATGACGGGCGTGTCCTTGACCGTCACAAGCGCCGCATCGGAGGCATGCGGCGCCAGGATCGGCATCGGCTTGCGCAGCTTTGGCACGGGAACGGCCTTGGCCTGCTTGGCGTCGTCGAGGCTAATTTGTTGTTCCTCGACCATGCGGTCGAGCACGCGGTCACGCGCTTTGCGCGCCGCATCGGGATAGCGATCGAGCCTGCGGGTCTCCGGCGATTGCGGCAGCGCGACCAGCAACGCGGCTTCAGCCAGCGACAACCGCTTCGGCTCCTTGCCGAGATAGGCGATCGAGGCGGCGCGAATGCCCTCGAGATTGCCGCCGTACGGCGCGAGCGCGAGATAGAGGTCGAGAATCTGCTCCTTGCTCAAGCTGCGCTCGATCTCGATCGCACGCACCATCTGCCGCAGCTTTGCATAAAGCGAGCGCTGCCGCCGCGGCTCCATCAGCCGTGCGAGCTGCATCGAGATGGTCGAGCCGCCCGAGACGATGTGGCCGCGCGTCGCAAGCTGAAACGCAGCGCGCCCCAGTGCCAGCGGGTCGATACCGTCATGTGCGTAAAAGCGCTGGTCCTCATAGGCGAGCAGCAGTTTCAGATAGGTCGGATCGACATTCGCCTTTGTCTCAACCGGCAGTCGCCAGCGCCCGTCCGCCATCGCATAGGCGCGCAGCAGCTTGCCGTTGCGATCGACGATGGTGGTGGAAACCTGGCGGGCTTCGTCGAAAGGCAGCGGACCGAGGGAGTAAACCCAGGCGACAAAGCCGACGATGGCGAGGATAAACGCGAAGGCGGCTATCGACAAAACGCGACGGCCCCAGCCCCGCGCTCCGTCATGGCCGGGCTCGTCCCGGCCATCCACGTTCTTGCCAATAGCACCTAAGTCCGTGGATGCCCGGGACAAGCCCGGGCATGACGACTGAGTATGTGGCTCGGCTTTCATTTCACTCACTTCGCCGCCCGCACCTCGACCGTGCCGGTCCCGGTGCGACCGTAGCGCGAGGGATTGTACATGTCCTCGACATAGGCTTGCGGCAGCACGTATTTGCCGGGCGAGACCACACGCACGACATAGGCCACCGTGAACACCGCCTTGGAATCCGAGGCGCGGTCGACGGCCGCCGTGAAGCGGTCGTCGCGGAACTCGGTATCCTCAGGCTCTTCGCCATCCTCGATCCAGCCCAGCGTGCCGCTGTCACCCGACGAGACCAGTTTTGGATTGTCGATCTCGAGGCCCGCCGGCAGATAGTCGGACACCATGATGTGGCCGTACTCGGGCTTGGCCTCGGTGATCTTCAACACCACAGCGAAGCGGTCGTTCTGCTTGACCTTGCTGATATCGGCAGGCTTGCCGTCGAGCGTGAAGAAGCTGCGCTCGATCTTGAAGCCGTTCGACGCCGCGGGCTTCGGCGTCACCGGCGAGCCCGACACCGAGATCACCGCCTGCACTGGTGCATCGCCGGTGTTGGTGATCTTCAGCGGCTTGCCCTCCAGCGTCACAGCCTTGTAGCTGCGGTACAGCGCGGTCTTGATCGGCTGGCCGTCGACTTCCATCGACAGGTTCTCCTTGGCGAGCGCGCGCGCCGCCAGCACCAGCCACGCATTCTCCTGCGTGGAGGTGTAGGGCGTTAGCCCGCGCGCGGTCTCGACCCGCGACACCGCCTGCGTCAGCGTCGCCTTCGGCGCGTTGCCTTCGCTGGCAAGCGACACCAGCGCTGCGGCATCGCGGAGCTGCGAGCCGTAGTCGGTGCGGCCGAACTCCAGCACCGGTTTTGGCGCGAGACTGTCGAGCGCTGCGCCATAGACCCGCTCCGCACGGTTGCGGTCGCCGACCAACGCGAGCGCCGCGGCGAGCTGCGACTTCGCGATGGGAGTTGCGAGGTTGGAGAGCTTGGTGTCGGCGAGATAGCGGAGGTCGCCGATCGGCGCTGCACCGTTGCGCGCCAGCACGTAGAGGCCGTAAGCGAGATCGCGGCCGCCGTCCTTCTCCGGCTCGTTGCCGTTGACGACGGAGTTGCGGATACGATCCAGCGCGGTCTTGAACAGCACGTCCGGGACCACAAAGCCCTTTTCGCGGGCGCGGGTCAGGAAATCGGTCACGTACGCGTCGAGCCACGCATCGTCGCCGCCCGCCGACCACAGTCCGAACGAGCCATTGGAGCCCTGACGGGCCAAAAGCCGCTCAATCGCGTCGCGGATCCGCTGGTCGACTTCGGTGTCCATGGCCAGATGCGCGCCGGCCGCGAGATCGTTGACATAGAGCAACGGCATCGCCCGGCTGGTGATCTGCTCCGAGCAGCCATAGGGATAGCGATCGAGCGCTTTGAGGATCGTCGCCGCATCGAGCGCAGTCGACAGGCTGGCCGAGACCGAGACGCTGCCGGTGCCCGGTACGAGATCGGCGAACATATCCGAGGTCAACGTCAGGCTCTCACCCTTCGCAAGCGTCCGGATCGAGCGCCGCGCCAGGACTTGCGTCGCCGCCTTGACGTCGAGCGCATAATGGCGCGCCAGCGCCAGGCCATTCGGCCCCTTGATGTCGACGTCGAGCGTCGCCTGCCCCGCCGCCGTCGCGTCGATAGCGAGCGAGAAGGAGTTGCGCTGCTTGGCGGCGAGCTTGACCGTGGTCGCGGGATTGCCGGTCATCTTCACTGGCCCGCCCGTCTTCACGTTGATGACGTAGTCGCCGGCCTGCCCTTCGACATTGTCGATCTCGAGATTGACCGTGCCGTGGTCGCCGTTGAGCAGGAAGCGCGGCAGGGTCGTGGTCAGCACGACGGGATCGCGGATCACGATATCGGTGTTGGCGCGACCGAGCTTGGTCGCGGTCCACGCCACCGCCATCACGCGCGCGGTGCCGGCGAACTCGGGAATGTCGAAGCTCACTTCGGCCGTGCCGTCGGCGGCAACGGTGACGATGCCCGAATAGAGCGCGAGCGGCTTTTGCGCGGGCGGCGAGCCCTGGAGCTCGGCGGCACCGGCGTCGCCGCCAGACTTGATCTGCCCGCGCGTGCCCGACATGCCGTCGATGAGTTGCCCATAGAGATCGCGGATCTCCGCGCTGAGGCGGCGCTGGCCGAGATAATAGTCGTCCGGAGCCGGCGGCTTGTAATTGGTGAGGTTGAGGATACCGACATCGACCGCGGCGATGACGATCTTGGCGTCCTCGCCCGGATTGAGCCCGTCGAGCTTGACGGGGATCTTCAACGTCGCATTCGGCCGGATCAGCGCCGGCGGGGTCAGCTTCACTTGCAACGTGCGGGTCTGCTTGTCGATGCCGAACCATTTGAGGCCGATGGCACGGCCCGGCATGCGTTGCGCGGCCGCATCGAGCGGCCGGCGCAGCGTCGCCACCACATAGGCGCCGGTGCCCCAGTCCTTGCCGACCGGGAGCTTCACCTGCGCGGTGCCGTCCTTGACGTCGATGGTCTGCGTCGTCAGCAGGCGATCGCCGAGCACGTTGACCGTCAGCTTGCCGGCGCTGCGGACGTTCACCGACACGGTCATCGTGTCGCCCGAGGCGTATTGCGGCTTGTCGATCGAGGTCTCCAGGAGGTCCGGCGTGTCGGCGCTGCCGTCGGAATACCAGCCGACGTCGAACTGCACCGAGGTCACGGGCCCGTCGGCGTCGTTCGACTTCACGTCCAACCGGTAGCGGCCGGGCTTTGGGGTCAGCGAAATCCGCGACGGCTTATCCGCGGCAACGGTCACGTCGCCGTCGGAGACGCGCGAGGTCGATTTGACCGGCTCGTACTCCCAGTAATTGCTCTGGCGATACCATTGGTAGCGCGACTCCATCTTCAGGAGCTCGTAGCGCAGGCCGTCGCGGCGAAGCCTCTCACCCTCGGGCGAGACGAACACGACATCGAACTCGGCCTTGTCGCCCTCGGCGACGTTCTTGTCGCCGAATAGCGGCTTGATGCCGATCATGGCAGCAGCAGGCGCGACCGGCAGCACGATCTTGCGTTCGACGGCGCGGCCGCCGGTCTCGACCATGCGGACGAAGATCTGCGCCTCCTGCGGCCGCGTCGAGGCCGGCTGCTTGTCGAGCGTGACCGGGAAGGTCGCAACGCCGTTGGCGTCAGCTTCCGGCAGGTTCTCCAGCGGCGTGCGCTCGTTCGAGGTGGTCTCCTCGTCGGCCACGCCGAACTGGTAGCCGGCGAAGCCCGGCCGCTCGGACGCGGGCGCGACCAGCATGTCGCCTTCGAGCGCCAGCCCCGAGGCCGGTGCGCCATAGAGGAAATGACCATCTGCCTTAAGCTCCACTGGAGCGTTAGCTTTGATCAGCTTGTCCTTGGCGGACAAGTCGAATTCGATCCGATCAGGGACGTAGTCCTCGACCATGAAGGTGGTCTCGCCGACCGAAGCCCCCTTGGGATCCGTGAAGGCGCGCACCCGCCAGGTCCCGGTCGGGACGGCCGAGTTGAGCGGCACGGACAAGGTGCGCCCGCCGGCGCCCTGATCGGCCAGCACGGCGCGGCGGTATTCGACGCCGTCGGGGCGCTCGATCACCAGCGTCATCGGCCCGCCGGTGACGGCATTGCCGTGCCCGTCGCGCAGCAGCGCGGTCACATAGACGGTCTCGCTGGAGCGGTAGACGCCGCGCTCGGCATAGACGAAGGCGTCGGCGCCCGCAGGCACGGCCCTGCCCGAAACGCCACGGTCCGACAGGTCGAAGGCGGAGGACTTGAGGCTGAGGAAGGCATAGTCGGCCTTCTCGCCGGTCACTGTGAGCATCGCCGGCGACAGGCCGCCCTCGCCGCGCGCAAGCCCTGCCTCGAACAGCAAATGGCCGCTCTCATCGGTCTTGCGGGTGGCCAGGATCTCGTTGTTGCGCGCGACCAGCCTCACCTCGGCCTTGCCGACCGGATCGGTCGACGCCAGCGAATTCACGAAGACATGGATGCCGTCATTGCCGGAATAGGCCGTGACCCCGAGATCGGAGACGATGAACCATTGGGTGGCGAGCTGGTAGTCGTCGTCCGAACCCGGCCCCTTGGCCGCGGCCGTCATCACATAAACGCCGGGCTGGAGTTCACCCAGCGCCTGATCGACCGGGAATGCGGTGGTGACGTCCTGGTTCAGCGTCATCGCGGTCGCGAGCTCGCCGGTCCAGACTTTCACGCCGCGCTCGCCGCCGAGATCACTGAGCTGGTATTTCGACAGCGTCTTCTGGAAATCGCTGTCGACCACCGTGTTGATCAAATTGCGGTCGCCGATCCGGAAAACGTTGATGTTGACGGCTGGCGTGTTGACGCTGACGACGGGAATGCCGCGCTGGCCGGTCCTCGGCAGCACATAGGCGCGGCTGTTGAAGCGCACGAAGGGCTTGCGGTCGCGTACATAGACGTTGAACTCGGCCGATTTCGGCAGGCCCTCCTTCACGGTGGACGGCAGGCCGGCGCGCAGATTGATGTTGTAGCGCTCGCCATGCTTGAGCCCGTCGACGCAGAGCTGCTTGCCCTCGGCCGACAAAGCCGGCTTGTCCTGGCCCGCCAGCGCGAGGTACGGCGCGAAATCGGTGCGTTTTGCCAGCTCCTCCGAGAACTGGAAGCAGGCGCGCGGACTGGCGGAGTCCGAGTCCACGGTGTAGTCGAGCAGCCGAAAACCGTGCTCGTCGCGCATCTTCTCATATTGGCCGCGGACGTCGGCGACCTCGCGCATGTCGAGGGACAGCCGCAGCGCATCCAGCGCCGGCCGCCACAGCTTGCGTTCGGACAGCGACTTGCCGAGCACCGCGAGCGCGTCGGCCTCCTCGCCCGCATTCCCGGCGCGCTGGTAGGCGATGTAGGCGGCAGTCGAGGCGCGCTCCAGCAGGAACGTCTGCTCGCTCGAACTCTTCGGCGATATCTGGAAGATGACCTTTGCCAGCCGCAGCCAGTTGCCGGCGTCCTCCGGCGTGGTCGCCGCGATCTGGCCGAGCACCGACAGGCCGGTGCGATAGTCGTTGCGCCGGAAGGCAGCATCGGCATCGGTGCGCAAGCTCGCGCCGGTCTTGGCGACCGGCCCCGCCTCGCCCTTGATCTGCGCCTCCAGCTTGATCGCGGAATCGGCGAGGTCGTCCCGCTTGAAGGCTTTGTCGGCGGCCTGCGCTACGCTAAGGCCGAACGCCAGCGTGGCGCAGAGTGTGACGGCGCGAACAAGACCGATCATGGATGGACTCCCGGAAATCGCGGACGAACGCCGCTTGTCGCATGAAATGCGCGGAAAGGTGACGGACTCAAGGCGATGGAACCAAAGATGCAAACCGTCGCATTCGCCATGACAAGGCACGCCCAGAGGAGACCGATCAAGCTACCGCCGCGCACGCCGTCCTGATGGCGCAGCAATACCCGACCAGTCGTCCGGCGGCCGTGTCCCGGAAGCGGGTCAGCGTTCCCGGCGATGTGATCCATCGTCCAGTCCGCTGCCGCTCAACCCGGCACCCTGACACCCCACCGTTCCGCTTTGTCGCGGCTTCGCGGAAAACGGTTCGGTTCAGGCTTGGCGAAAGACGATATTTTTCATAATGGCATGGTAGATGAACAGCCGGCCCCAACCAGGGCGGCTCAAGACGGTCCCGTAGCTCAACTGGATAGAGCATCAGATTTCTACTCTGAGGGTTGCAGGTTCGATTCCTGCCGGGATCGCCATTTTCAGTCTCGCACGTTGATCGTGGTCCCGATCTACGGCGCGCACCTGCAGAATCCGCCCTTCACGAACGCGTGGGCCGCCTCGCTCCGGGCTTTGATCTTGGCAAACGAGCCCTATCTATCCGCCGAGCGACGTGCGCCCGATAAGGACTTCGATGCCACTATCCGACTTGACGAGAATGGCTATCGCATCGGCGGTGGCGATTGTGGCAATATCGTTCCTGGCAGTTGACGCGGGAGTCGTGAACTCCGGTGTGGTCACAAAGCCCATCGCGACGGCGCGGGCCACTATCGCGGACGCTGCGGCGAGTCAGCACCAACTCGCCTTCGCCGTTCAGGCGTGGGCGCGTCGCGACCACCAGAAGCCTGCCGTGGAAGAATGCCTGGCGATCGATTGAAGCAGCGCAGTTTGTCGCCGCTCTCGTCTCGCGGATGTATGCGCAACGTAACAATCATGTTTGTTACAGGCCATTATTCCCCCGGATGAAGATCGTCCAAATCCAGCCGAACAGTGCGCTCAAGGCGGCGACCGATGCGGCGATTGCCGCGGTCCGAGTCCACCAGATCTGCCGCTCGTGCCGCTCGATATCCGCCTCGGATTTTTGATTATCTTTCCAGTTCAGCCATTCCTGGGCGAAACCGATCGTCATGACGGGCGCGATTCCGATCGCGATCGCTCCTGCGGATGCCGCGTCGGTCTGGGCCAGGCGCGCTCGGACGTTGGCGGCACCCGTCTTTTCAAGCACCGCAAGCCATTGCTGGGACTGTTCGTCTGACACATGCCACGTGCATTCCCTGTAAGGAAACGCTTTCGGTCGCTCTGTCATGGCCTTGCACCGTACTCACCCTTCAGTGTCGCCCTGATGTCGCGCCCACCACCCGGCAATCGCCGCCGCAAGATCATTCCACAGCTCGGTCGGCAGATCCGGCACCGCCACGCGGACGCTGTACCGATCCGTGGTCGCGTCGTGAAACCACTCGGTCGCCGCGAAATCGAAACCAAAACTGCCGGCGTGGCGAATGGGGAAGCCTTTGCCGCCGAGGTCGCGGCTCATGTCTTCGGCGGCTTGCCGCGCGGTCGCCTCATCGAGGGCGCGCCTGCCGCGAAGCGTGACATAGAGGCCGTGGGTGAAATGCAGCTCGGCCGAGAGCGACGCGAGCTCGGAGGCGAAATATCGCGCCGTGTGGCGACCGTTACGCAGGATCGCCGCGACGCGTTTTTTCGTCAGGGCCCAATAGGCCGCTGAGCCCACGAATGGCGGGAAGTGCGCCGGCAGCGCCGCGCCGCCGAGAAGCCGGACGGCATTGCGGGTTTCCGCCGCCAGACTTTCGGACAGCAGCTGGCCTGCCTTGAGGTCCTTCCGGCTCCAATGCACGAAGACGGCAGAGCCGAGCCGGCCATATTCCACGCCGAGCGAATCCAGCTTGTTGTGACTTCGCACCAACACGACGGGAATGTCCCATCGCGCCGCCCATCTCAGGACGCGCCGGATGCGCCCGGATCTGCCGGCGAAACATGTCGTGTCGAAAATCAGCAGATCGAGCCCCGAACCGTCGCAGCGCAGAACCGCCTCGAACGCCCCGGCAGGGGCGCATGAATCCAGCAGGAGAAGCCGTGGCGAGGCCGCCGCAGCGAACGCTTCGCCCAGCGGGAGCCTGGCGGTGACAAGCCGTAAATGGGTGACGAGGCCCTCGATCAGCTCCAGTGTCTCGCCGTAGGTGCCCGGCAGCACCACGACGTCTGCCTTGCCGATGATTCGTGCGGACGCGAGCAGCAGTGCGGAGATCGCGGCCATGCCGGAGGCGGTATAGATCGCCTCGCTCCTGCAGCCCCGCTCGAGTTCATAAAATGAGGGACCGCACACCTTGAGGTCCGCGCGCTGATAATCGTAGCTGAACACGAACGGACCGCTGCTGGGAGACGCCGCGTGCGACCAGGCCGTTTCCGTCGCCTTCCAGTCCTGCAGCGCATGTTCCGCGCGTAGCGCGGCGGCGAGCTGAAATTTGCAGTCCACGACCTCCTCGACTGATTGCGGCCGAGCCAAATGCAGCGGGCTCCTCAGGCAATCGTTCAGCAGCCCGATTTCCCTGTGCTTTCGTTCGAGATAGGCCTCGGAGGTCTCCATGCGGATCTTGATGAGCGTCTTGATGCGGATCTTGGCAATTGCGACTGCCTTTCAACGTTCGGCGAACGCATTGGCTCCAACAGCAGGGTCCGCTCATCCTTGCAACAAAGACCGGTCCTCGCCGTTGACACTTCATAGGGAGAACAGCATGAGCGAGATCAGAGAGCACATGAAGATCATCGGCAAGGACGGCGCACCTGTCGGCACTGTCGACCGCGTCGAGGGCAACCGCATCAAGCTGACGCGGAAGGACAGCCCGGAAGGTCACAAGGACCATCATCATTACATCGACACGAAATATGTGGGTGCCGTCGAAGGCGATGTCGTCAAGCTCTCGGTGAATGCCGACGCGGTGCCGAAGTCGGAAGCTGCCTGACACAGTGCAGCCCTTCGGGGACCTTTTGTTTGTTCACGGTCCTGCTTCGCTTCGTTCCCCGAAACGAATCGCGATCGGAAAATCGTCGTCCGAACGAGTCTTAACGTAGCGTTTCGGCGGCTCGCGTCAGGCGTCGACCGTCACGAGCACGGCCGCAGCCGATGGGCGTCGATGGCGGCGTTCTGGCGCGAAAAGAATCGAGGGGGCGGGGAACGAACCTGCGATCGGCGCGTTCGAAATTCAGTGGTGCCGATTTGCCAGCCCCGATCGGCTCTCGAGAACCCCGTGCTTGTCCCCCCGAGCACGGGGTTCTTCTGTGAATACCGGTTCTCTCGTAAGAGCGTGGCCTCAGTCCGTCCGCTCTTCGCGCCGGTCGCGGGCGAGTTGATGCCAGGCCAGGGCCAGCTCGATGAGACGTTGCCGGTCAGGACCTTCCGCCGCCACGGCGCGCTTCATCGCCGCCTCGGCTTCATGCTGTGGATCGTACTTGGTACACATGAAGCCAATTCTAGCCGGACGATCTGGACAAGCGCGTGGCAATTTCGTCCGTATGATTGCGGGGTTAATGCCGTCGTCGTGGATTTGCGACGCGATCCAACTCACGCATCTGTCGAACGAGCGGCAACCATTGTGGGCTTGATGCCCGTCGATCTGTGAAGTGCGTCACAGCCGGCGCCCGGCGTCTCCGCTAAACAGTCCTCAGCGCTCCCAGAGAGCGAGAAGGCTTGGGAGATATTCCCGTCATGACGCAAGAAGCCGCAGCCGAAATTGCCGTCCCGACGCGGCGCGAACGATCCGACCCACTCGGCATTGCATATCTTGCGACCATCGGCATCGTGATGCTGGCCTGGATCGCAGGCCTGGTCTGGGCCGCGATCGCGTTCTTCGGCTGGCTGGTGTCCTGACGCGGGGGCGATCCCCGTTCTATCCGCGCCGGCTGACGGCCAGCGCCAAAACGAAATGAGGCGGGCTCTTGGCCCGCCTCATCGCTTCAGGTCTCGCCTGGCGTGCTCAGTAACACGCGCGGGGATCAGCCTGCACATACTGGCCGCTCGGATAGCGGTAGTAGCAGTTGCCCTGGGCCAGATAGTAGCCGGGGCGCGAAGCAGCCGTCGCGCCAGCGATCGCGCCGGTGGCACCGCCGATCACGGCGCCTGCGGCCGCACCTGAGGCGTTGCCCGAGATCAGGCCGCCCAGCACGCCGCCGACGATGGCACCGCCAAGGGCGCTCGCGCCGGGGTCGGCTGGCGGTGGAGGCGGCGGCGGTTCGTAGGCGACGGGCGGGGCGTAGGCTACCGGAACGTCGTCGTAATAATCCTCAGAAATGTAGGCCGGAGGCCCCTCCATCCGCTGCGGATAATAATACCGCGCGCCGCCCACATCCCACCACCAGCCGGAGCGGCCGTTGTGGACTTCGTGGCGCCAGCGTCCGCCATCCCAGGCGAGATGGCCGCGATAGGCGTGTCCGCCCCAATCGCGCGCCGGCGCGGGACCCCTAGCGTAATTGCGTCCGGGCGGCGGACCGCCGGCATTGCGCGGCGCAGGACCTGCACCTGCATGACCAGGACCGCCACCGTGGGGCTGGCCGGCCTGTGGCGCAGGCCGGACGGCCTGCTGCGGCGGCGGACCCTTGCGCATATTCTGAGGCGGAGCGCCGGCGCCTGGCCCGGCCGATGGCTGGGCGGCGTCTCTCGGCGGCCTAGCGTCCTGAGCTTGCGCCGGGACGGCGAGCAATGCCATGGCCGAAACCAAGGGAATGATGATCTTGATGCGACTGGACGCACTCATGCGTGCTTGCCCCCTACTCTCTCGATTGCCGTCAATGGCCGTGATGCCTGGCGCGATAGACGATTCGGCTCGCGCTGAGCTGATGCCGGCCGACATGACTGACCTGCTTTGGTCGCCCAAGTCCCGTTACAAATGATTAAGATCACGACATTTTTTCGTCCGGGCGGGCCGCTCCGGAGTGCCTCTAGCGGGCCGGCTCGATCACATTGCAGTTGCTTCGCCCGGACATCAGGCAGTCCTGCATCTTGCTCGCGGAGGTGAGATCGCGGGCGAGCCACCAGCCGACGCCGAGGATCACGATCGCGATGATCAAGCCGGCGATGGCGCCGCGGCGGTTGTCACCGGATTGAGGTTTTGGAGGGGATTTGAGCTTAGCGCCCGGTTCGGGCTTAGCTTCGGACTTAGGCTCGGAATTGGCTTCGGACTTGGACATGGCAGACCGGATCACGGGGCGAGCGGGCTTTATCACCTCTGCGGCGTGGCGTCACATCCTGCCCAAGCTTCTCCCGGTTAGCCTCTTCTCCCGGTTAGCCTCGGGTCGGCCGGATCGCTTCCTTGCGCGAGGTTTCGACCGCGGGGATCGCCTGCTGGACCCGCGGTGCGCAGGTCGTAAGTACAAACGCGGTCTGGGTGCATTCCCAATCTGCACCCAGGACGGCACTTTCGATCGGCTGCGGGCCAGCGAGGAGCAGCGCGACGCCGGCCAGGGCTGCCACCGCGACGGCGATTGCGAGCGCCTTCAGGCTCAGTCTTGAGATCGTCATACCCGTGCTCCGCGTCTCATACCCGGGCGGACGCTAGGCACCGCCCTGGTGCCCCCTTATGAGGGACATCACAATTCGGCAGTTTTTCGGGGCTACGAGAGATCGTCGGGGGCGGCGATTTTCGTCTACCTGATCGGCTGCGATTATAGGTGGCATCACGGCGCGCGCCGATGTACACGCATCTGCGTCGCGCGGCGCCCGCTATGCCCAGCCGACGTACCAACAGGCAGTGATGTAGGATCGAAAGCGAGGATGACAAGGTTCGCCGATGAGTGGATTTAGGGAACCAGGCTTCTCCGACCGACAAAAGGCGGCACAGGAAGCACGCAAAAACCTTTTGAACAAATTCAAGTCGCAGCCGGGGCCGGATGATCCCGCGGTTGTGGCGAAGCGTGCGGAGCGCGAGGCCCTTGCGGCCAAGCGCGCCGAGGCAAAGGCTGCGCGCGAGACGGAAAAGGCCGAGCAGAAGCGCCTTCAGGAAGAGGCTGCCGCGCTCGAGGCCGCGCGGATCGCCCGCGAAGCCGAAGAAGCCGTCGCGAAGGCGGCGGAAGCCGAGGCCGATCAAAAGGCCAAGCGAGACGCCCGCTACGCCGCCCGCAAGGCGAAGCGCAAGTAACGTTCGCAACGTCTGACGCTCGCAAGTCTAACGCTCGCAAGTCACGTTCAATTGAATTTGGACTGAAACAGTATTCCGGGGGGCGGTCTACGTGACCGCCCCCCGGATTTTTGGCGCGCGCCTGCCTGTCGCAAGCGCTGCCTCGACGATGGAAGATCAGTGCTTCTTCATCATTCCGTCGTCTTTCTTCATCCCGTCCTTCGACATCGTGTCCTTTTTCATGCCGTCGTCCTTGGACATGGTGTCCTTCTTCATGCCGTCCTTGGACATCGTGTCCTTTTTCATCATGCCGTCATCCTTGCCCATCTTGTCCTGAGCAAAGGCGGCCGGCGACAGCGCGAGGCCGAGCGAGAGAACGGCCGCCGAAACGCCGAGCGCGATGCGGGTACGAATGGTCATGACTGGTCTTCCCTTCGAGATGATGTTTGTCAGCGACGGACGCCGCTATCTGATCTCGACGGATTGCCACGGGGCGTTGTTACGCGCCCGCTGATAAATTTCTGCGGGCCCGCCGCCATCCTTGGTTCTGCGGATGTAGGAGATCAAGAGTGTGCAACGCAGCATGACCGACACTTGCCGCGGCATTCGGTCTCGAACTATCAGACTAGAGAACATTGTCTGAAAGACCGGCTAGGATGAGCCTCAGCGCGGTCTTGAAGACCAGCCCAAAATCACGGGAAACAAGACCCAAAGAACCGTCCAAGAAACCGTCCAAGAAACCGTCCAAGGGAATCACGCCATGCTCACGCGCCGCCACCTGATTGCGACCGCCGTCGCCGCACCCGCCATTCTCCGTTTCGGCACCGGCACCGCGCATGCCGCGACCACGCTGAAGATCTCGCACCAATTCCCCGGCGGCACCGTCGACAAGGGCGACTTCCGCGACCGGCTCTGCCGCATGTTCGCCGCCGAAGTCGCCAAGCGCAGCAACGGCGACATCGCCGCCGAGATCTATCCGAACTCCTCGCTGATCAAGACCAACGCGCAGTTCTCCGCGATGCGCAAGGGCGCGCTCGACATCAGCCTCTACCCGATGCCCTACGCCGGCGGCGAATTGCCGGAAACCAATATCGGCCTGATGCCGGGCCTCGTCACCACCTACGACCAGGGCATGCGCTGGAAGAAGGAGCCGGTCGGCAAGGCGCTGACCGACTTCCTCGCCGACAAGGGCATCATCCTGCTCAGCTGGGTGTGGCAGGCCGGCGGCGTCGCCAGCCGCTCCAAGCCGATCGTGGCCCCCGAAGATGCCAAGGGTCTCAAGGTGCGCGGCGGCTCGCGCGAGATGGACATGGTGCTGCAGACCGCCGGCGCCTCGGTGCTGTCGGTGCCCTCGAACGAAATCTACGCAGCGATGCAGACCGGTGCCTGCGATGCCGGCATCACCTCCTCGACCAGTCTGATCTCGTTCCGCCTCGAAGAGGTCGCGAAATCGCTGACCTCGGGCGCAGGCGCGTCCTACTGGTTCATGCTCGAGCCGCTGATGATGTCGAAGGCGATCTTCGACAAGCTGCCGAAAAACCAGCAGGACGTCCTGCTCGCGGTCGGCACCGAGCTCGAAGCCTTCGGCCGCAAGGGCGCGCAGGACGACGACGTCGAGGTCGCCAAGGTCTACGAAAAGGCCGGCGCCAAGGTCTCGGTGCTCGATGCCGCGACCGTCGGCAAGTGGCGTGACATCGCCCGCGACACCGCCTGGAAGGACTACGGCGCCAAGACCGCGACCTCGGCCAACCTGCTCAAGCTCGCGACCGACGTCGCCGCATGAGCCACGGTCCGCTTCCGGATCGTGACGACCAGGCAAACGCTGCCGCAAGCACCGGCCTTGCGGCGGCGATCGATCGCGGTCTCGCCATCCTCAACAACATCATCGTCGTATTCGCCGCGATTGCGCTGATCGCCGCCTGCGCCATCCTGAGCTATAGCGTGCTGAGCCGCGCCTTGTTCAAGGCTGCCAATTACTGGCAGGACGAGGCCGCGGTGTTCCTGCTGGTCGGCGCGACTTTCATGACGGCCGCCTACGTGCAGCAGAACCGCGGTCACATCGGCATCGAGGCCTTCGTCGGCCTGCTCTCGCCGCTGGCGAACCGGATCAGGCTCTGGCTGGTCGACGCCGTGACGCTTCTGTTCTGCGCTTTCTTCGCCTGGAAGTCCTGGACGCTGGCGCATGAAGCCTATGTCGACGGCCAAGTCTCGAACTCGATGTGGTCGCCGCCGCTGGCCATCCCCTATTCGCTGATGGCGTTCGGCATGAGCCTGCTCTGCGTCCAGATCCTCGTGCAGCTTGCGCTGCCTTTCGCTGGAGCCAGGCGTTCATGAGCGTTTTCGGTATCGGCCTCGCCTACGGGATCGCGACGTTGGTCGTGATGTTTTCGGGCATGCCGATTGCGTTCGCGCTCGGCGCGGTCGCGGTCGTGTTCATGGGCATCTACATGCCCGCCGCCTCTCTCGATACGGTGACGCAGAACGTCTACGAGGAAATGGCCTCGATCACGTTGCTGTCGATCCCGCTCTTCATCCTGAAGGGCGCGGCGATCGGCAAGTCGCGGGCGGGCCAGGATCTCTACTCGGCTCTGCACGCCTGGCTGCACCGCGTCCCCGGCGGCCTCGGCGTCGCCAATGTGTTCGCCTGCGCGCTGTTTGCGGCGATGGCGGGCTCCTCGCCCGCGACCTGCTCGGCGATCGGCTCGGCCGGCATCCCCGAGATGCGCAAGCGCGGCTATTCCGGTGGTTTTGCCGCCGGGATCATCGCCGCCGGCGGCACGCTCGGCATTCTGTTGCCGCCGTCAATTACCATGATCCTGTTTGCGGTCGCCGCCGAAAAATCGCTGGGACGGCTGTTCCTCGCCGGCATCGGACCCGGCCTGCTGCTGGTCTCGCTGTTCGGCGTCTACGCCGTGATCCGCTTCCGCCAGGAATATGCCGCGGCCGAGGCGATCTACAAGAACGGCGGCCCGGAAGCTGCGATCCTCGCCCGTGACGAATACACGCTCGCGGAGCGCTTCAGCGTGCTGCCGCGCGTGATCCCCTTCGTGCTGCTGCTCACCGGCGTCATGATCGCGCTCTATGGCGGCTACGCCACGCCGTCGGAGACTGCCGGCCTCGGCGGCCTCTTGGCGCTGGCATTGATCGCAGCGATCTACAGCGTATGGCGGCCGAGCGACCTCGCCCCGATCCTGAAATCGACGATCCGGGAATCGACCATGCTGATGATGATCATCGGCATGTCGCTGCTCTACTCCTACGTGATGAGCTATCTCCACATCTCGCAATCGGCCGCTGAATCCGTCGTCGCGATGCACCTTCCGCGCTGGGGGCTCTTGTTCGCGATCCTCGTCATGGTCGTCGTGCTCGGCTTCTTCCTGCCGCCGGTCTCGATCATTCTCATGACCGCGCCGATCATCCTGCCGCCGCTCCGCGCCGCCAATTTCGACATCATCTGGTTCGGCGTCGTCATGACCATCGTGATGGAGATGGGGCTGATCCATCCACCCGTCGGCCTCAACATCTTCGTCATCCGCAACGTCGCGCCGGACATTCCTCTGCGCGAGGTGATCTGGGGCACGCTTCCTTTCGTGCTCTTGATGATGCTCGCGGTGCTGCTGCTGTGCTTTGTGCCGGGCATCTCGACCGGGCTGCCGGACCTGGTGATGGGACCGGACGGGAGCAGGTAGCGGCAAGCGCAATTGCTGTAGGGTGGGCAAAGGCGCGCAGCGCCGTGCCCACCATCTCTCCTTGATTCCGCGAAAAGTGGTGGGCACGCTTCGCTTTGCCCACCCTACCAGCGCGTCGATTACGACTCGCTCTTCCGCCGCCCCTTCGGCGCGATCGTGCTGCCACCGACCACCTGCAACAGATCCTTACGCACGGCTTCGATGTGCCGCTCCAAAAACCGGCAGGCTTCCTCGACCTTCTGCGCGCGACAGAGCGCGATCAGATGGGCGTGCTCCTTCTCGGCGGTCCCCATCGCCTTGGTGTTGGAGAGCTGAAGGCGCGTGTAGCGGTCGCTGGTCTGGAGCAGTGACAGCACGATCGCGCGGGTGCGTGGCTGCGGGGCATGCATATAAAGCGCCAGATGGAAGTCGGCGTTGAGCTGGCCCCAGTCGCTGACATTCTTGGCCTTGATGGCCTTCTCGAATTGCCTGTGGATGTCATCGAGCGCGTCGAAATCGTCCGCGGAGAAATGCGGCGCCGACTGCGCCAGGAGGCGCGGCTCCAGGATGCGGCGCAGGTCGAATACGTCGTTGATCTCGTCCAGCGACAGCTCGGAGACGATGGCGCCCTTCTGCGGCACGATCCGCACCAGCCCCTCGGCCTCGAGCTGGAACAGCGCCTCGCGCACCGGAATGCGGCTGACGCCATAGGTCTCACCAAGCGCATCCTGCCGCAGCTGCGATCCGGCCGGATAGCTGCCGTCCAGGATCGCCTGCCGGAGCTGGTCGACGATCGCAGCCGACAGGGTGCGATGCTTCAGGGGCACTTTCATCCGATCTTCCGTCCCTCTCCGACTCGGCCGGCCGGAACGGTCCCTGTCTTGCATGTTGAGGTCATCTCGTCCCCGCAAAAAGTGCGGGCACGCCTTCGACGCAGCCCGCAATTCCATTTGACAGCTAAAATGTATAAATTATACATTCGGCTGTCGCACGACAAATCTTGCGGGCAATGGGGCCTCTTCATGATCGAGCAGACGATGCCGGCTACGCGCGCGTTCAGCGTTCGACGCATGGTCGTCCGCGCTTCCAGCGCCCTGCTCGCCGTCGAGCGCATTGCATTGATGGGCCTGATGTACCTGCTCACCGGCCTGATCCTGGTCAACGTCGTCACCCGCTACTCGCATTTCCCGATCTACTGGATCGACGAATCTGCGGTCTATTGCGTGGTCTGGCTGACATTCGTCGGCGCCTCCGCGATGACGCGGCTGCGGCTCGATTTCGCGGTGACGATGCTGACGGAACGTCTGTCGCCCCGCGCCCAGAAGATCGCGAAGGTGATCTCGACCGGCCTCGTCGTGGTGTTCGGCCTCGCCCTGATCGTCACCTGCGTGCTCTGGATGGACCCGATTGGCCTCGCCCGCGCCGGCTTCGACGGGCGCAAGCTGGCGGCCCAGACCTTCAATTTCCTCTACACGGAGCATACCCAGACGCTGAACTGGCCGACCTGGGTGCTCTATCTGACGCTGCCGATTTTCGCGGTCTCGATGACCGTGCACGGTCTCGCCAACCTCCTGGAAGATCTCGAGCTGGTCCCGCGCACGGCGCCGAAGGGCTTTGCACTTTCCGAGCTCGACGGGGTCAACTGATGATCACGTCGGCAGCCTTCCTCGCCATCATGCTGGTCGGCGTGCCGATCGGCCTCTGCCTGTGCCTTGCGGGCCTCGTCTACATCGCGGCGTCCGGCAATCCGGTGCTGTTCCAGTCCTATCCTCTCCAGCTGTTCGGCGGCGTCGACAGCTACGGCTTGATCGCCATCCCGCTCTTCATCCTGATCGGCGAGATCATGAACGGCGGCGGCATCACGCGGCGCATCGTCGACATGGCGATGGCCTTCGTCGGCTCGCTCAAGGGCGGGCTCGCCTACGTCAACATCCTCGCCAACATGTTCATCTCCTCGATCCTGGGATCTGCGACCGCACAGGTTGCGATCATGGCCCAGATCATGGTCCCAGAGATGGAGAAGAAGGGCTACGACAAGACCTTCGCGGCAGGCTTGACCGCTTATGGCGGCATGCTCGGTCCGATCATTCCGCCCTCGGTGATGTTCGTGGTCTACAGCGTGCTGGCGCAGGTCTCGGTCAGCGACATGCTGATCGCCGGCATCGTGCCGGGCGTCATCCTCACCGTGATGTTCTGCGTCGTCATCGCGCTGATGGGATACGTCTACAACTATCCGCGCGCCGACTATCAGACGCCGCGCCAGCGCGTCATGACGATCCTGCGGACCTCGCCGACGCTGCTTATCCCGATCGTCATCGTCGGCACCATCTTGGGCGGCCTCGCCAACGCGACGGAATCCGCCGCTGTGGGCGCAGTCGCCGCGGTCCTGGTCGGAAAATACTGGACCAGGGAATTCGAATTCTCGCAGCTGCCGCAGATGATGCTGCGAAGCGCGATCTATGCGGCGATCGTGCTGTTCCTGGTGGCCGCCGCGGCGGTGTTCTCCTGGGTGCTGATCTTCGGCAAGGTGCCGCAGGAAACCGCCGCCTGGATCCAGACGGCCGCCAAGGATCCGATCAGCTTCATGCTGATCTGCAATGTGATCCTGCTGGTAATCGGCACTGTCATCGACGGCATTCCCGGCCTGATCATGACGGTGCCGATCCTGCTGCCGGTCGCGACCGACGTCTACCACATCGATCCCCGGCACTTTGGCGTCGTCGTGGTGATCAACCTCGTGCTCGGCCTGTTGTCGCCGCCGGTCGGGCTCTGCTTCTTCGTCGCGGCCGCCGTCACCGGCGCCAAGCCCGGCAAGATGTTCATGGTGACGCTGCCCTTCTTCGTCATCTCCTGCGTCCTGCTGGTGCTGCTCTCACTCTATCCGTCGCTCTCGCTGATCCTCGTCAAATAGGCCCGTCCAAAAGGAAGCCCGACCATGCCGCTTTCACGCCGCCGCTTTCTCGCAGCCAGTGCCGCCCTGCCGCTGTTCGCGCCTTCGCTGGCGCTCGCCCAGGCCAAGGAATTCCGCCTCGGCCTGATTACGCCCAACGGCCATTCCTGGAACAAGGCTGCGCTCAAGTTCGGCGACGATCTCAAGGCAGCTACCAACGGCCGCTTGACCCTGACCGTGTTCCACTCCGGCCAACTCGGCAACGAGCCCGCGATGATGCAGCAATTGCAGTCCGGCGCCCTCGATATGGGCTTCATCCAGGCCGCGGAGCTCGGCTCGCGTGTGCCGCACATCGCAGCGATCAACGCGCCCTACATCGTCCGCTCGACGCCCGCGGTGGCGAAATTCGTGCGGCATCCAGCGGCCGTCAAACTCTTCGAGGTGCTGCCGCAGGAGACCGGAACGATCGGGCTCGGCTGGGGCATCACCGGCATGCGCGCCGTGTTCTCCTCCAAGGACCTGAATTCGCTCGCCGATATCAAGGGCATGAAGCTGCGGATCAATCCGACCCCGGTCTATCGCGATTTCTATTCCTCGCTCGGCGCCGCGCCAACGCCGATCCCGACGCCGCAGGTATTCGATGCGATGGCCAACGGTCAGGTCGACGGCCTCGAGGCGGACCTCGAATTCTCCTGGAACCAGCGCTTCGACAAGGTGTCGAAGGTGATCCTGCAGATGAACGCCGTCTTCATGCCGATGGCCGCGGTGGTCTCGGGCCGGGTCTGGCAGTCGCTTCCCGCCGCCGACCGCGAGCTGATCGCCAAGACCGTCAAATCTACGCTGGATGCGCAGATCGACGAGTTGGCCTCCAACGAGCCCGCACTGATCGAGAATTTCCGCAACGCCCCGATCCCGATCCGCCAAGTGCCGGCCGGCGATACCGAAGCTGTCATTGCCGAGTTCGACAAGATCTGGCTTCCCAAGGCACCTGTGCTCGCCGAGCTGCGCAAGGTCGGCGCCACGCTCTGATCTCACCCGCCATCCCCTTCAAAACACCCGGCGGATCCAGCCCCCCGCCGGCAAAATCCACTCGGAGTAAAACCATGAGCCGCCGTGTTTCCTGGGAAGGCGTCTTCCCGGCCGTCACCACGCAATTCCACGACGATCTCTCGCTCGACATCGACGCGACCGCGAAGGTCATGGACGGGCTGATCCGCGACGGCGTTTCCGGCCTGATCGTCTGCGGCTCGGTCGGCGAGAACACCTCGCTGGAGCGCAAGGAGAAGGTCGCGATCATGGAGACGGCGAAATCGGTCGCCGCCGGCCGCGTGCCCGTGCTGTGCGGTATCGCCGAATTCACCACGGCCTTCGCGGTCGAAACCACGAAGGAGGCCGCCCGCGTCGGCATCGACGGCGTGATGGTGATGCCGGCCCTGGTCTATTCGTCCAAGCCGCACGAGACCGCCGCGCATTTCCGTGCCGTCGCCACCGCGACAGATCTGCCGGTGATGCTCTACAACAATCCGCCCATCTACAAGAACGACGTCACTCCCGACATCCTGACCACGCTCGCCGACGTCGAGACCGTCGTCTGCTTCAAGGATTCCTCCGGCGACACAAGACGCTTCATCGACACCAGGAACATGGTCGGCGATCGCTTCGTGCTGTTCGCCGGCCTCGACGACGTCATCGTCGAGAGCATCGCCATGGGCGCCGTAGGGTGGGTCTCCGGCATGTCCAACGCCTTCCCGCGCGAAGGCGAGACGCTGTTTCGCCTGGCCAAGGCAGGACGCCTAGCCGAGGCGATGCCGCTCTACGAATGGTTCATGCCGCTCTTGCATCTCGATGCGCGCCCGGACCTCGTCCAGTGCATCAAGCTGTGCGAGCACATCATGGGTCGCGGCACCGCGCTGACGCGCCCGCCCCGCCTTGCGCTGCTGCCGCAGGAGAAGGCCGATGTCGAGGCGATGATGGCCAAGGCGCTCAAGAGCCGGCCGCGCCTGCCGGATGTCGGGCTGAAGGCAGCCTAGGCGAAGGTTTCGTAGGGTGGGCAAAGCGGAGCGTGCCCACCACTCACCAACGAGATCATGGAGAGATGGTGGGCACGGCGCTACGCGCCTTTGCCCACCCTACGAAGCGCCACGCTTCCTCTTAGCATTCAGCGCGGACGCCACGCGGCTCACCGGCGGCTTGCCCAGTACACCGCTCATCTCGTTCGTCGCCGCCAGCAGCCGGTCCATATCAACGCCGGTCCTGAGCCCCATGCCCTCTAGCATATAGACGACATCCTCGGTCGCGACATTGCCGGTCGCGCCCGGCGCGTAGGGGCAGCCGCCGAGACCGCCAGCGGCGGCGTCGATGACGCGGATGCCCTGCTCCATCCCCGCATAGAGATTGGCGAGCGCCTGGCCGTAGGTGTCGTGGAAATGCATCGCGAGATTGGCGGGAGGGATGTTGGCGCTGACCGCCCGCAGCATCTCTTTGGCTTTGGCCGGCGTGCCGACGCCAATGGTGTCGCCGAGCGAGATCTCGTAGCAGCCGAGCTCCCACAGCGTGCTGGCGAGATCGGCCACCGCCTTCGGCTTGATCTCACCGTCGAACGGACAACCGAGCACGCATGAGATGTAGCCGCGTACCTTGATGCCATCGGCCTTGGCGCGTGCCAGCACCGGCTTGAACCGTTCGATGGATTCCGCGACCGTGCAATTGATGTTGGCCCGCGAAAAGCCCTCGGAGGCAGCGGCGAACACCGAGACGATCTTGGCGCCGGCCGCGCGCGCGGCGTCATAGCCCTTCTCGTTCGGCACCAGGACGTGGAACTCGGCGCCGGTCAGGTGGCTGACACCGCGCAGCACGGCGTCCGAGCTCGCCATCTGCGGGATCGCCTTGGGCGAGACGAAGGCGCCGACCTCGACTGTATTGAGGCCGGCCGCGACCAGCGCCTCGATGAAGGCGATGCGGGCCTCGACGCTGACCGCCGTCTTCTCGTTCTGCAGGCCGTCGCGCGGCCCCATTTCGATGATGCGGACCTGATCGCTCATCTCATTCTCCGGAAGGCTCGACCACGGCGAGCTCGACGCCCTCCTGGACGATGTCGCCGACCTTGCATTTGATGGACTTCAGCACGCCGGCATAGGGCGCGCGCAGCGTCTGCTCCATCTTCATCACTTCCAGCGTCAGGATCGGCGCGCCCTTCTCGAGCTTGGCCCCCTCCTCCGCCAGCACGGCGACGACGGTGCCCGGCAAGGGCGCCGCGATCTTGTCCGCGCCGGCCTGCTCCTCCATCTCGCCGCCGAACGGATCAACCCAATGCAGGTCGAATCGCCCGTTGCGCGTGCGCAAATACAGCTCATGGCCGTCGATCACGGCCGCGACCGACGTTTTGACGCCGTCGAGCGTCAGATCGAAGCCGCCGTCCTTCACCACGATCGTGAACGCCAGCTCGCGCTCGCCGATCACCAGTGTGGACGGGCCGCTGCCGTAGTTCAGCCTAACCTTCTGCTCCGGCCCGTGGTCAACGCGGAACGCAAAGCTGCGCTGGCGGCGGCCGACCGGCATCCAGCCAAAGGTCTGCCAGGGCGAGCTCGCCTCGCCTTGCGCGGCCTGCCGCTCGTCCTTGATCACAGCAGCTACCGCGGCGCAGAGCTCGAGCTCGCCTGGCGCCGGGGGTGCCTGCGTCAGCACCGCCAGCTCGCGCTCGATGAAGCCGGTGTCGATCGCATTCGCCCGTACCTTCGGATGCGTGATCAGTGCGGAGAGGAACGGGATGTTGGTCACGATGCCGCGAACGTCTGAGTCCTCAAGCCCGCGGTTCAGCCGCTCGATCGCGACATCCCGCGTCGGCGCCCAGGCGATCATCTTCGCTAGCATCGCATCATAGTACGGCGAGACCGTATCGCCCTCCCGATAGCCAGAGTCGATGCGCAGCCCCCCGGTTTCCGCCGGCAGGCGCCAGGTCGAGATCTTTCCGACGGACGGCATGAAGTTCTTGGTCGGGTTCTCCGCGTAGACCCGAGCCTCGACGGCATGTCCGTTGAGCTTGATCTGATCTTGTTTGAGCGGCAGCGCTTCGCCGAAGGCGACGCGCAACTGCCACTCGACCAGGTCGATCCCGGTGATCAGCTCGGTCACGGGATGCTCGACCTGGAGACGGGTGTTCATCTCGATGAAGAACACGTCCTTGCCGTCGGAGACGAACTCGATGGTGCCGGCGCCGACATAGTTCACCGCGCCCGCTGCTTTTCGCGCAGCGGCGCAGACCGTCTCGCGCTGGGCTGGATTGAGGGTCGGCGACGGCGCCTCCTCGATCACCTTCTGGTGGCGGCGCTGCAAGGTGCATTCGCGCTCGAACAGCGACAGCAGATTGCCATGGCTGTCGCCGATTATCTGCACCTCGATATGCCGGGGATTGTCGACGTATTTTTCGATCAGCATGCGGTCGTCGCCGAACGCGGCCTTGGCCTCGCGCTTGGCGCTGACGATCGCCGGCGCAAGCTCGTCGGCCGAGCGAACGATCCGCATACCACGCCCGCCGCCGCCGGCGGACGCCTTCACCAGAATGGGGAAACCGACCTTCTCGGCGGCCTTCGCCAGTGTCGCATCGTCCTGGGCCTCTCCGTGATAGCCGGGCACCAGCGGCACGCCGGCCTTTTCCATCAGCGCCTTGGAGCCGGACTTCGAGCCCATCGCCGTCATCATCGCAGCGGTCGGGCCAACGAAGACCAGGCCCGCATCGAAGCAGGCCTGCGCAAACTCGGCATTCTCCGACAGGAAGCCATAGCCAGGATGGATCGCCTCCGCGCCGGTCTTGCGCGCGGCCTCGATCAGCCGCTCGACGTTGAGATAGCTGTCGCGGGCGCGTGCGGGCCCGAGCAACACGGCCTCGTCGGCGAGCGCGACATGCATCGCGTCACGGTCCGCCTCGGAATAGACCGCGACCGTGCGCAGGCCCATGGTGCGCGCGGTGCGGATGACGCGGCAGGCGATCTCGCCACGGTTGGCGATCAGGAGGGTGCGAAAACGCCGGTAGAGCTTTGAGCGGTCCATCGCATCACATCCTGAACAGGCCGAATTTCGTCGGCTCGATCGGCGCATTCGACGCCGCCGAGAGGCCGAGGCCGAGCACCAGCCTTGTATCGGCCGGGTCGATCACGCCGTCATCCCAGAGACGCGCGGTCGCGTAATACGGGTGCCCCTGGCTCTCATATTGCGCGCGGATCGGCTTGCGGAATTTATCTTCGTCTTCTTTCGACCAGCTGTCGCCCTTGGCCTCGATATTGTCGCGCCGGACCTGGCTCAGCACCATCGAGGCCTGCTCGCCGCCCATCACCGAGATGCGGGCGTTAGGCCACATCCACAGGAAGCGCGGCGAGTAGGCGCGGCCGCACATGCCGTAATTGCCGGCGCCGTAGGAGCCGCCGATCACGACGGTGAACTTCGGCACCGACGCGGTCGCGACCGCCGTCACCAGCTTGGCGCCGTCGCGCGCGATGCCGCCGGCTTCGTATTTCTTGCCGACCATGAAGCCCGTGATGTTCTGCAGGAACACCAGCGGAATGCCGCGCTGGCAGCACAGCTCGATGAAATGCGCCCCCTTCAGCGAACTTTCACTGAAGAGGATGCCGTTGTTGGCGATGATGCCGACCGGAAAACCCCAGATGTGGGCGAAGCCGCACACCAGCGTCGTGCCGTAGAGCTTCTTGAACTCGTCGAACTCGGAACCATCAACGACGCGCGCAATGATGTCGCGCACGTCGAACGGCTTGCGTCCGTCGACGGGGACCACGCCGTAGATCTCCTCCGCCGCGAACAAGGGATCACGCGGCGGATGCATGTTGAGGTTCGGTCGCACCGATGGCTTCAGCGTGCCGACGATGCGGCGGGCGATGCCGATCGCGTGCGCGTCGTTCTGGGCGTAATGATCGGTCACACCCGATTGCCGCGAATGCACGTCGGCGCCGCCGAGTTCCTCGGCGGTCACCACTTCGCCCGTCGCGGCCTTCACCAGCGGCGGCCCGCCGAGGAAGATCGTGCCCTGGTTGCGCACGATGATGCTTTCGTCCGACATTGCCGGGACATAGGCGCCGCCGGCGGTGCAGGAGCCCATCACGATGGCGATCTGCGGGATGCCTTGCGAGGACATCTGGGCCTGGTTGTAGAAGATGCGGCCAAAGTGACGCTCGTCCGGAAAGATCTCATCCTGCAGCGGCAGGAAGGCGCCGCCGGAATCGACCATGTAGACGCAGGGAAGATTGTTCTGCCGCGCCACGTCCTGCGCGCGCAGATGCTTCTTCACGGTCATGGGATAATAGGTGGCGCCCTTGATGGTCGCGTCATTGGCGACGATCACGCATTCGCGGCCAGCGATGCGCCCGACCCCGGTGACGACGCTCGCCGAATGCACGTCGCCGCCATAGAGGCCGTAGGCCGCGAGCGGCGACAGCTCCATGAACGCGGTGCCGGGATCGACCAGGAGGTCGACACGCTCGCGCGCCAGCATCTTGCCGCGTGAGGTGTGGCGGTTGCGCGAGACCTCACCGCCGCCGCCGGCGACCTGGCTCAGCTTTTCGCGCAGATCCGCGACGAGGGTGCGCATGGCCTCGGAATTGCGCGCAAAGTCCGACGAAGACGTATCGATGCTGGAATGGAGCGGCATGTTGATTCCAATTGCGTGAAGTTTTTAAGCCGTCTCAGCCATCAATTCGCGACCGATCAGCATGCGCCGGACCTCCGAGGTGCCAGCGCCGATCTCGTAGAGCTTTGCATCGCGCCACAGGCGTCCGACCGGAAATTCGGAGGTGTAGCCGACCCCGCCCAGCGCCTGGATCGCCTCGCCCGCCATCCACGTCGCCTTCTCGGCGGAATAGAGGATCGCAGCGGCGGCGTCCTTGCGCAAGCTGCGCGCGTGATCGGCGCGGTCGCAGGCACGCCCCACCGCATAGACATAGGCGCGCGTGGCCTGCCAAGTCGCATACATGTCGGCAAGCTTGCCCTGCATGAGTTGGAAGTCGCCGATCGGCTGCCCGAACTGCTTGCGCTCGTGCATGTAGGGCACCACCGCGTCCATGCAGGCCGCCATGATCCCGAGCGGACCGCCCGAAAGGACCGTGCGCTCATAGTCGAGGCCGGACATCAGCACCCTGACGCCCTCGCCGACCTTGCCAAGCACGTTCTCCTCCGGCACCTCGCATTCGTCGAAGAACAGCGGATAGGTGTTGGAGCCGCGCATGCCGAGCTTGTCGAGATGCTGGCCGTGGCTGAAGCCCTTCGTCCCCTTCTCGACCAGGAAGGCGGTCATGCCGCGCGGGCCCGCTTCCGGATCGGTCTTGGCATAGACCACCAGCACGTCGGCATCGCCGCCATTGGTGATCCACATCTTCGAGCCGTTGAGCACGTAACGGTCGCCGCGCTTGTCGGCGCGCAGCTTCATCGAGACGACGTCTGAGCCGGCGCCGGGCTCGGACATCGCGAGCGCGCCGACAAACTCGCCGGAGATCAGCTTTGGCAGATAGCGCTCGCGCTGCGCATCATTGCCGTTGCGGCGGATCTGGTTGACGCAGAGGTTGGAGTGCGCGCCGTAGGAGAGCCCGACCGCGGCCGAGCCGCGCGAGATCTCCTCCATCGCGACGATATGGGCGAGATAGCCCATGTTGGAGCCGCCATATTGCTCCGGCGCCGTCATGCCGAGCAGGCCGAGGTCGCCGAAGCGCTTCCAGAGGTCCGCCGGGAACAGATTGGCTTTCTCGATATCGGCGGCACGCGGGGCGATCTCCGCCTCCACGAAAGCGCGTAGCGTGTCGCGCAGCATGCTGATGTCTTCGCCCAGATCGAAATCGATGCTCGGGATATTCAAGGCGATTCCTCCGTCTTTTGGGGACCGAACCTAGCGGCATCGGGGCCCTTCTGCGGTCGAAAAGGTTGCATTTCCCGCCAAACTTGGCGAGGATTTTCCCAGAGGATGTCCGATGCCTTTTCAAGTCGCAACCGCGATCCCGCGCCGCGCCGTGACCCCTGCCGCCTTCGTCCGCGGTGTCGTTGCCGCTTACGAGCGCTACGGCCGCGATCCGACCGAGGCGCTGAGCCGGGGTCAGGTAACGCCAGACCTTGTCAATTCTCCGGATGGGCGGGTCACGGCCGGCCAGTTCGAGGCGCTGGCGGGCCACGCCATGCGCGAGCTCGATGACGAGGCGCTCGGCTGGTTCTCGCGCCGGCTGCCCTTCGGCACCTACGGCATGCTGTGCCGCGCCTCGATCACGGCCCCGACGCTGGAGGTCGCGCTCAAGCGCTGGTGCCGGCACCATCGTCTCCTCACCGAGGACGTGCTGCTCGATCTCGCGGTCGTCGAGGAAACGGCGGTCGTGTCCATCCGCGAGCTGCGCGACCTCGGGCCTTTGCGCGAATTCTGCCTGGTCACCCTGCTCCGCTACGTTCTCGGTTTTTCCTGCTGGGCTGTGGATTCCAGGATCGCGCTCCGCGCCGCGGAGTTTCCGTACCCCGAGCCCGGCCATGTCTCGGTCTATCCGACCATCTTTTGCCGAAACATCCGCTTCGATGCGGACCGAGCTTCCATCACCTTCGACAAGCATTATCTGTCGCTGCCGCTCACCCGTAGCGCGGCGGACCTCGACAACATGCTCAAGGGCGCGCTGCGGCTGACCGTGCTACCCTATCGGCGTGACCGGCTCCTGGTCGAGCGCGTTCGCCGCGTGCTCCGCAATGCACGCGGACGCAGCCTCGGAGCCGAGGATGTCGCAAGCGAGCTAGCACTCTCCACCCGCACCATGCATCGGCGCCTGCGCGATGAAGCGACCTCACTGCGCGATCTCAAGGAAGAGGCAAAATTCGAGCTCGCCAAGCAGGAGCTGATGCGCGGTCGTAACCCGATCAAGCGGATCGCGGAGATCGCGGGCTTCCGCAACGAGAAGAGCTTTTCCCGCGCCTTCCGCACCTGGGCCGGCGCCTCACCGCGCGAGTTTCGCGGCAGGTACCGCTGACGGTATCGCTGACGCGCGGGCTGTCATGCTGTTGCGGCCTCCGAGATCCAACTCGGAGGCCGCAACATTTCGAAACCGGTCTCGATCAGTTCGAGTTGGTCTGCCCACCCGGGCGAAGCTTGGTGCGCGACTGCGTCTGCTTCGGCTGGAAGGCAAGCGCGTCGGTCGACGTCTTCGCGCCGCCGCTCTGCGAGCACGAGCCGCCGATGCCGCCCGCCGCGGCCCGGCAGGCCTCCATCGTCGGATAGCCGCAGCCGTGTGCGGCCTGGGCGCCATTGGTGATGCAGTAGTCTTCTGCCTGGGCAGCCGGCGCGGTCATCATGAGAAACGCAGATGCAAACAGCGTCGCAGCGGATGCGACGAACGTCTTCGAGGTCGGGGTCATGTTGTCTTTTCCTGCTTCAGGGTCCCACAAAAGAGGCCTCGGCATGCGACGCAGGCTGAGGTTCACAGCTCGCATGTAGGCCGGCGCCAGGAACCGGCAATCACGGCTCGGCGCATTGCAGAACTTCCTAAATCACATGTCACAGTTAGGTGAGTTACTTATGTTTTATCCGTCTTATCCGAACGCCTTGGCCCCGTCCCCGCCGAACTATCCTGCCGCCACGATCTCCTGCAACGGCAGCGGCACGTCCTTCGCCACGCCCAACACCGGGAAGCTGCGGACGTTCTTCACGTTCGGCATCGCTGCGAAATGCAGGAGCTGCTGGCGCATGCTCTCGACGCTCGGCGCCACGCATTTGAGAAGATAGTCGGTGTCGCCCGAAATCCGCCAGCACTGCTGGATGCGCGGGATTGCGGCGATCGAGCTCTCGAACGCCGCCAGCACCGGCTGCGCCTGGCTGCCGAGCTGGATCGAGACGAACGACACCACCTCGTAGCCGAGCAGCCGCTCGTCGATGACGGCGCGCACCGCCCGGATCACGCCGCGACTGAACAGCGATTTCAGCCGCCTCACGCAGTTAGGCCCGGACACCCCGACGCGCAGCGCCAGCTCGTTGTTGCGAACCCGCCCGTCCTGCTGCAATTCGGAGAGTATTTTCAGATCGACGCCGTCGAGCTGGTCACGCCCGGCCATAGCCCACCTCGTCATGGTCGTCTCATGCGAGGCAGCGAAGCACGGGGCGGAATGGCTGCCAAGGGCAGGACGGTGGGAAGAACCGGCGTGGTTGACCGAGCTTGTCCCGGCAGTCCGCGGCTTTTCACGCGCAGGCTAAAACGTAGATGCCCGGGACGACCCGGCTCCGCCAAGGCTTTCGCCGGGCATTCGGCGTTGGGCCGGCGAAGCTTCAGCGAAGACGGCAAGCCCGGGTACGACGAGAGGCTCGACGCGCGGTCCGCCCTCAATGCGTCCAGGGCTCGCCGCGGCGGAACGAGAAATTGTCCGCATAGGCGACTGGACGGCGCACCGATTCCTTCGGCTCGATGACCTGGTAGGCGATGCCCTTGCGCTCGCAATAGGCGACCGCCTCTTCCTTGCTGTGGAAGTGCAGCGTGATCTGCTGCTTCATGTCGCCGGACGAGGTCCAGCCCATCAGCGGCTCGACCGCGCGCGGCTGCTCGGGCTCATAGTCGAGCTGCCATTCCTTGGTCTTGGACCGGCCGGATTGCATCGCGTTCTTGGCGGGCTTGAAAATGCGTGCGGTCATGGATGGTCCGGGCCTCTTGTTCGTCTTTTCGTTCGATTTCGATGCGTCACGGTAGCAGTTGGTGGAAACCGCGGGCATAGTATAGAGACACCTTTTGGGAACTGATCGGTGATTCCGGCCCCCGGGATGGCTCGCCGATGGGTATAATCATTATGCTGCATCGTGACAATTGCGTACCCGCCTTCCGCGCCGGGGGCTCGCCCGGCGCCTCTGCTTCGTTGACATCTCCCTGTCCGTCTCCTCCGAAAGCTCCCGTCGCATGTCCTTCCTGAACATCAACGCCACGCTCCCCGAGAAGGGCCGTGACCTCAGGCTCGACCTGTTTCGCGGCATTGCGAACTGGGCGATCTTCCTCGACCATATCCCCGACAACGTGGTGAACTGGATCACCACCCGCAATTACGGCTTTTCCGACGCCGCCGATCTGTTCGTCTTCATCTCCGGCTACACCGCCTCCTTCGTCTATGCGCGGATGATGCTCGAGCGCGGCTTCCTGGTCGGCGCCACGAGGCTGACCAAGCGGGTCTGGCAGCTCTACGTCGCCCACATCATCCTGTTCGTGATCTACATCGCCTCGATCAGCTACCTGGCGCTGCGCTTCGGCGATTCCGAGATGATCAACGAGTTCAACGTCGCCGGCCTGGTCGACAACGCCACCGAGACGCTGCGCCAGGGCCTGTTCCTGCGCTTTAAGCCACTCAATCTCGACGTGCTGCCACTCTATATCGTGTTGATGGGACTGTTTCCGCCGGTGCTCTGGTTCATGCTGCGCAAGCCGGACCTGACGATGGCACTGTCCATCGTGCTGTGGCTGACGGCGCGCCATTTCGGTTTGAACCTGAACGCCTATCCGGCCGGACAGTGGTACTTCAACCCGTATGCCTGGCAGGTGCTGTTCGTGTTCGGCGCCTGGTGCGCCCTGGGCGGCGCGCGGCGCTCGATGGCGCTGATCAATGCGCCGGTCACGCTCTGGCTCTGTCTCGGTTACATGCTGTTCGCGCTGGTCATGACCATGGCTGGTCGTTTCCCGACCCTCGGCGGCATGTTCCCGGAATGGCTGTTCTCGGCGTTCAACCCGAACGATAAGACCAACCTCGCGCCCTACCGCTTCATCCATTTCGTCGTGATCGTGATCCTGGTGATCCGCTTCGTGCCGAAGGACTGGCCGGGCCTGGAATGGAAAGGGTTCGACCCCATCATCGTGTGCGGCCAGCAGTCGCTCGCCGTGTTCTGCGTCGGCGTGTTCCTGTCCTTCGTCGGTCATTTCGAGCTGTCGATGAGCTCGGGCTCGCTGTTCGCGCAGATCTTCGTCAGCGTCGCCGGCATCGCGATCATGACGACGGTGGCCTATTACATCTCCTGGTCGAAGAAGCAGGACAAGCCGCTGAAGCCGCCGCCGCCCAAGCCTGCGGCCGCAAAGGCCGCTTGAAGGGCAGCAGCGATACCGCGCCGGATCCCAGCGACGCCGCGTCAGGCCGCCGCTTCGCTGTCGTACTCGGTAAACTTCTTGTAGATCCAGTCACGGCCGTCGTGGCGGCGCCAGACCTTGCCGTAAACCAGCTGCCCGTTGATCGAGCGGCGCGGCACGAACACGGTCCAGAGGTGCCAGATCTCGGTCCAGCTCGCCTGCGGACCGATGGTTCGGACGTTGCGATCGAAAGACATGATGCAGTACTCACGGGATACGAGCACTGCGACGAACTGTGATGCCGTGTGAGCACGAATTTCAGGCAGCCATCGCAAGCCGGATCGATCTGATAACAGTCACGAAGGCGGCCGCAACAACCGCTCGCCCTTAACCTAACCGATCAACCTTACTTCCTGTGAGCGCGCGGTAAGACCGGTTGAAAGCGGTCGCCGATTTTCCTAGACTGTGTGCGATTTGAGAATGAGCGCGTCGTTTTGAGGACGCGCGGTGATTTCCAGGCTGACGCGAATTTTTGAAAACGATTGACGGGCGGGGGCCACCACGATGAATTTGCAATGTGCATGTCTGCGCCTAGCGCTGCGATCGACGCCGCCTGCTCTGCCGGCGAAGACGCCGGAGCAAGAGTCCCGCAAAGCCGCCAACGACAATCAGCTGGCCTGGCCGTTCCTGCCGTTTCCGTTCGGCTGGTACGCGACGAACTGATGGTCGGAAAAGCGTAACGCCGCGCAAGCGGAATATCATCGCTTGGCGGCGTCCGTTAGGCATTGGGCGCTGAAATCCCCCAACACCTATATGTCTAGGGCGACGCCTAAAGGTTCGACAAAGTTTTACGATTTCCGCGCCGTCCGACCCGCCCAATGCCTTGAAAAATCGCGCAGAAGTCGCGTCGCGCGGGGAATGAGCGCCGAGGGTTTAGGATGGCTTTGGCAGCTCCGGGCGTCGGCACGGAACGCGCCGTGTCGGCTTGGGCGGGATCGCCATGCTCGGCTGGAGCTGCGCTCGCCTGGATCGCCTGTCGCTTCGCCGATTGGCTGTTGTTCTGAGGCGCGGGTCTGGTCCACCTCGGGACTGGTCGGGGCAGCTGGATTGGTTCTGCCCCGACCAAAAACTCAACAAATTCAATAAATGATTGAATCACAAAGGCTTATTAGGTAGGTGTAGCCCCATCAACTGTTACGACTCCGTATTACGAGGGGCTGATGGGACTGGCATCAAACATCCAACGGCGGGGCGGTTCCGCCGTCTATTACGTTCGGCTCGCGGTCCCCAAAAACCTACAATCGATCGTCGGCAAGAAAGAGATTTGGAAGAGCACCGGGGTTCGCGAGCCGAAGGCGGCGCGCATCGCCGCGCTGCCCATCCTGGCGAGGTTCAGGACGCAGTTTGAAGAGCTAGCCCAGCGGCAAGAGCCAACGCCCGGTGACCTACAGGCGGCCGTCTGGCGGCACTATGAAGCGGTTCTGGAATACGATCGCAGCGAGCGCGCGGCCATCCCGACATCGGCCCAGCTTGAGGCGGCCAAGAATCAGTTGATTGCCGACATTGACGTTGGGGCTGTCCCTTGGTCGGACGATCCCGGCGTTCAGCTCGGCGCGGCCGTGGACCTGATGGTGATGAAGGATGCGCCCGCCTATGCGCAGAAGCGGCGCGCCATCAAGCTGGCCCAGGTCCGCAAGCACATCGCCACAGGCGAGACCGGCGCGATCGAATGGGCGGCCGATGCAGTGATTGAGCGGGAGCGGCTGCTCATCGAAAAGGGCTCACCCGCCTATCGCGACCTTTGCCAGAAGCTACAGCGGGCCGAAATACAGGCCCTGGAACGCTCAGAGGAGCGCGACCGAGGAAACTGGTCCGGCACCCCTACCGATTCGGTCGTGGCGCCCGCAGATCCCACGGCGGGCCGCAAGAAGGCCGCCCCAGGCGAAAGCCTCTGGGAGCTCTATGACCGATTCGAGAGTGAGAAAAAGGCCTCAGTCAGCCTCGACACCTGGACGCAAAATCGGGTGATCGTCGGCCTGTTCTTTGAATTCATCGGCGAGAATTCGCACGTGTCGGCGATCACCCGGAAGGCCGTCCGCGACTGGAAGCACGCCCTCGCCTCTTGGCCGGTCAAGGCGCTCAAGATCAAAGAATTTCAGGGGATGACGTTCCGGAAGATCATTGAGGCAAACAAAACCATCGGCAAACCGAGGATCAGCGAGAACACCACCAACCGCTATTTGTCTGCGATCGCCGGCTTTTGCGAATGGCTGCTCAACAACGAGTTCATTGAGCAAGACGTGATCCGGGGCATGTTCCTCGCGATCGACAAGAAAAAGCAGAAGGTGTTTCCGTATTCGGACGATCAGTTGCGGACCATCTTCTCCTCGCCGCTGCTCACGCGCTGCGCTGGCGACGACCAGGAACACAAGCCCGGTGACGTTGCGGTCAGAGATTGGCGTTATTGGTTGCCGCTGATCGCGATATATACCGGCGCGCGCCTGGGTGAGCTGGCGCAGTTGATGACGGCCGACGTTCGCCAGTTGCATGGCGTCTGGATTTTTCACATCACTCGGGAGGGCTCGCGGTTGAAGTCCACCAAAACGGCGGGATCAATGCGTGTGGTGCCCGTCCATAGCGAGCTAATCAAGCTGGGCTTCCTCGACTACCACGCGGCCATGGTCGCGCGCGGCGAGGCTCAGCTATTCCCCGAATTGAAGCCGGACACTCGGGGATTCTTCTCCCGGACGCCCTCCCGGTTCTACGCTGGCTACTTCAAGCGGATAGGCGTGAAGACCGACAAGCGCCACAATTTTCATAGCTTCCGGCATGGCGTCGCGGACGCCTTCCGGGCCGCTGGCTATCTTGACGAACAGCACGGCGTTTTGCTGGGGCACGCCAAGGCGACGACGACCGGTCGATACGGTATTATGCCGGAAGGCCCGCTGCGGGACCGCGTGACGATGATTGAGGCAATCAGGTATCCCGATCTTTGAAGGGCCTCAATTGCCCGATTTAGGGGCGTCTCGCTTCGCAATAGCTTCTAGCTTGGTCTCTGGCAGTGTCCCATACAGCTCCGCAATTTGCTTCGGCCGCGAGATCATCGCATCAGCAATAATGTTTATGAGGTGAAACAGCTTCATAGCTGTTTCGCGATCGTCCCGTAGGTCAATCTGACCAGGATGCACCGCCTCGTTCCCTATGACGCGGACGATATCCAACGCCTGCTGCAAACTCGTTTCCAGCCCTTTTCTCACAAGGCTCGCAATATCTGAATCGATGTTCTTTCCGGGCTCGCCAAGTTGGATACAAAGTTTCTGTACGCATAAACGTAAGAGCGCGGCCGCCCCTCTAGGCGACAGATCAAGGAGCTTGGCTGCTTCTCGGAAGTCCAATTTGATGTCGTCACCAAGGTCTTCATTCGGTTCGACAGCAAAGCTGGAAGGCGGAAACAGGGGCTTGTCGTATACCCAGAGAGCGAGAGCTTTGCAGCTATAACATTGGCTCACAAAGACATTCTCAAGATTCAAGCCGGACCATGTTCCTTTTTCTTGGTCATCGAAAAACGGAAGTTGCAGCAGCCGCTTTTCGAAAAATGCCACGAGGTTGGAACGCGTCTCACCTTCGATCGTCCTATCGTTTTTGATCTCCTCGACAATGCCGGCGCGCGGAACCCACGGCCGATTATCTTTCTCATACTCTTTAGCCGTGACGCGAAACCAGTCCTGGTGAGCAAGCGCTCCGCAGGAGGGGCAATTGAAAGAGTCTGACCCGACGGAAGGGGCTATTTTCTTTGAAGACACTGTAGCAATCCTGACAATAAAAAAACCTCGCGCAATTTAAGCGCGAGGTTTGATTCTGCACAACATTGCGGAGCTACTTGCGCACCAACTTTCGTATCAGATCGCGAGCCAGCCACCCCGGCCGCAGGTTTCCAAGTTGGTTATGCTCGCTGCCAAGGCCGGGAACGGTGACGGTCAGCATATTACCGTCTAGCTCCCACTCACCCGTGTAGGTTCGGCCACCGATCTCTACGGTTTCGCTCCCGGTTTTGGTGCTCATTGGCCCGCCTCCGCCGTCGCCAACAGCGCCGCTCCATAGATTTCCTTCGGCCAATAGTCGCCATCCACGCCAAGGCAGTGCTTGACCTCATTGTCAGTCATGCGACCGGTGACCGGGCACGGCTGCAAATAAGCAAGCCGCTCAGCCAACCTGGGACGGTCATGCAACAGCGGCCCCATTGCGATCTTGATCAGCTCAACGTCGCCCTGCCCGGCGACGTTCGTCACGCGCTCGACAATGATCGCGTAGAGAGAGTTAGGCAAAAAGCTTTCAGTCATGTCAGCCCCATTGATGATGCAACGGAACCGAGATGCTCGATTTCCCGACATCCGGCAAGCGCCCGACTTCGGTCAACACGAAAATGTAAGCCGGAGCTGATCATGGATGTGAATCCCGGCAAGGGCTTAGATCGCGAAAATAATTTCGCTATAAGCCGCTGCTTACAAAGGAGGAAACATGCCCAAATTCATCACCTACACCGGATACACCAACATCTTCGCCGATAAGGAAGGGCGCCGTTACCTCAGTGGCGTGATTCATCCGACCGCGAAGGCCGCTCTCGAAATCGCGCCCACTGACGGCGTTCCGGTGGCTGTTGTGCAGGTCATTTGGGACGAACCGGAGAATTCGACGCTTCCGCCCTGGTCGCTAAAATCCTGAGACAGTGAACTGACCGGTGCGAATTGTGTAACGCTGCGCCGCGCGTGACCGGGGCGACTCTGTAACGCAGCGTTACTGACCGGGGCGATTTGCAGCGTTACACGACCGGGGCAGCTTGACCCTAAGCGTTACATGACCGGGGCGATTCTCGGCCCTATGTAATTGAAAGCAGAAGAAATCATGACCGGGGCGATCCTGTAACGCTGTGTCGTCTAAGTAAGAGAAGAGAAGTAAGAGAGTATATCTATTAGATAGACGGCACGGCGTTACAGCCACTGCCCTGGTCAGGCTCACCCTCTCCGGAATGGAAGCGCTCTCGGTGACGGACGACTCGTCCCGGGATGCAAGCTCCTCCGCTATCAAAAGGCTCTCGTCGCGCCTGTAACTTTACAAATGCGAAAATCCGAAATTCCGCTTGCGCTTAATTTGAAACCGTGAGACTATAGTTGCGTCGGTGATCGCACGAGCAAACGTGATCTCGACCTTCAGAGCAACAATCGGGGAACTGCATCACGCATCCGCAATCAAGCGGACGCGCAACCCCTTTTGGTTATGTCTCTCACTTCGCGCTTCAAACAACTGATCGGTCTAGAAACGAAAGTCGCGCCCAGCCTTGCTGACGCGAGCGGCTTCTATTTCGACCTATTCGGCGCGAGCCCTACCCTTTCGGGCGTGACGGTCACCCCTCACACCGCAATGACCTGCGCGCCCGTGGCATGCGCTGTGCGGTCGATCAGCGAGGCGGCCGGTAGTTTGCCTTTGCACATTTACAGACAGCTTCCGGACGGCGGCAAAGAGAAGGCCCCCGAACACCCGCTCTACGGCCTTTTGCATGACGCGCCGAATACCTTCAGCCCGGCCGCGCTGTTTCGCACCCAGCTTATGGCCGACGCGCTGTTGCAGCCCTGGGGCGCTTTCGCGCTCATCAACCGCGTTGACGGCGGCAAGCCGGCTGAGCTGATCCGCCTTGATCCCCGGACCAATCCGGTTGCCGTGGACGACTCCGACATTGAGCCGACTTACAAGCTGGATGGTCGCGAGATCGCGGGCGCTGATCTCATCCATCTGCCGACCCCGGCTTATGACCCCCGCAAAGGCCTGGTTGGCGAAGGCCGGGAAGCCATCGCGCTCGCGCTAGTTCTGGAACGTTATGCAGCTAGGCTGTTCGGCAAAGGCGCCCGTCCCAGCGGCGTGCTCACGTCAAAAGGCAATGCTACGGCTGAGGCAATCGCGAAGGTGGCCACGGCTTGGAACGCTGCCCACGGTGGCAACAAGTCGGGCGGCACCGCGATCTTGCCCGCTGATTTCAACTGGCAAGCCCTGACGTTTAGCAGCGTTGATGCTCAGTTCCTCGAAATGCGGACCTATGCAGTCGCCGAAATCGCCCGACTCTGGCGCGTCCCGCTGCATATGTTGATGCAGGTTGATCGCGCTCAGCCGCGATCGATTGAAGCCATCGGTCAAGAATTCCTCTCGCAAGCCCTCTTGCCCCGGCTCAAGTCTTTCGAGCAAGAGCTTGAGTTGAAGCTTCTGACCCCAAAAGAGCGGAAGCAATACTGCATCGAATTCAACGTGGATGGCTTCGCTCGCGCCGATCTTCTCGCGCGCGCCCAGGCGCTCAGCGCCACCGTCTCCGCTCGCATCCTGAACCCGAACGAAGCACGCCAACTCGGCTTTGGCTACCCGGCGTATGAGGGTGGCGAAACCTTCGAAAATCCCAACACCAGCAGCGCACATTCCGGCGGCAAGCTCAACGGCAACGATCAAGCGGAGGCCGCATGAGAACCGTTTATCTGCACGGCGCCCTTGGCGACGAATTCCGCGAGAGCTTCCGTTTCGAGATCGACACGGCGGCGGAAGCCGTGCGCGCGCTCAACTGTGCTTTCCCCAACACATTCCTCAAGGCTCTTGAGGGCAGCTCCTATCGCGTGGTGCGCGGCGATCTCGATAACGGTATGGAGCTTGACCTTGAGCTTGTGACCAGCTTGCGGCTTGGCGCTGCCGATCTGCATTTCATCCCAGTCGCTGCCGGCGCGATGACCCAGGGCGCCAAGGGCACCACGAAGCTTGTTCTGGGCACTGCTCTTGTCGGCGCAGCCATTTTTGCTTCTGGCGGCACGCTCGCCACGCCCCTCGCCTCGTCTGGCCTTCTCAGCGGTATGACCTGGGGCAACATCGCCTTGGTTGGCGTCGGCCTCGCCCTTGCCGGTGTCTCCACGTTGCTCACCAAAACGTCCGAACAAACGGGCGGCTCCAACGATGTTTCTGTTGCCGGCGCTGCACAGGGCGAAACCGGACAGCAGGGCAGCGCCATTCCGCTGATCTACGGCGAGGTGCTGACGCCCGGCATCACGATCTCCGTCGCCTCGCAGGTCGAAGATATCGACGTTTACGCCAACTCAGCCGGTTCGATCGAAGAGGCGTTCGGCGAAAACCCTGCATATTGGGGCAACGAAGCATGACGCCGTACATCGCATTCTTTGGCGACGGCGAGCACTCATTCCGGCTCACGAAGCGCGAGATCGAAGAGCTTCAAGTCAAGTGCGGCTCCGGTATCGGCGCGATCGCAAACCGCTTGTTCGCGCGCAACTTCGCCCAGGCCGACATCAACGAAACCATCCGCCTTGCCCTGATCGGCGGCGGCATGACGCCCAAGCGCGCCCATGAACTGGTTGTGGCGTATGTCGAAGGTCGCCCCCTCATCGAAACATACGAACTCGCTGCGAAGATCCTTGAGCGGACCCTTTGCGGCAATCCCAGCGAAAAGGAACAACTGAAGTGAGCTTCGCCACGGGCACACCTATTACCGAAGACAATCCGCTACCGACGGTTTCAGTCGTCGGATTGCGAGATGACCAAGGCACGCTGATCCTACCGGACAACTATTCGCAGCACTTTGAATACAACGATGATGGAAAGATCACGTCAGTATCATTCTCCAATGGCGTGGATACCTGGACCCAGTTCTACGAATACAACGGTGCTGGTCGTCTCGCTGATATCAGCTCGTGGATCAAACTCATCATCGAGGAAGGTGGCGAGGACTGAAAATGGCGAACCTCGACCGTCTTGAAGTCAAAGCGACGCTGAGCGTCACCGACGAAGGTGAAATCACCGGCATCGCTTGGCCGTTCAATGCTGGCCCCGATAGCTATGGCGACCTCATCCAAAAAGGCGCGTTCAACATCGCTGTCAGCGACATGCCGATTCTTTTCAATCACGACCCCAGCGACCTAATCGGCACTTGGACGGAAGTGAAAGAGACAGACGAAGGCTTGATGGTGAAAGGTAAGCTGCACATGGATCGGCCGCGCGCCCGTTCTGTGCTCGCCATGATCCGAGGCCAACTCGCCAGTGGCCTCAGCATCGGCTTCCGAACCAAGACCGCGATCAAGCAAGGCGCCCGGCGCCTCATTACTGCGCTCGACGTGTTCGAAACGTCGATCGTGCGCAACCCCGCTCATCCCCGTGCCCGGGTCACCGGCACGAAATCCGACGACGCGGCGCGTGCCGTGGCCGATCTCATCAAGCGTTTCACGGCAACGCTGAAATCTTAGGAGCCTAGACGACCCAATGAAGACTGCGCATGCACTGGAATTCAAGGACACCGGCGAAGCCGATGATCCGATTGCCTCCGTCGCCAAGGAACTGGCGGAGTTGAAGGCGGCCCTCGAAACGAAGGCGGCCAACGACAACAGCAAGCTCACCGAACGCCTGGACCGTATCGAGGCCAAGGTCAATCGTCCCGGCAACAAGGCCGCGAACGATAACGAGCCGAAGATCGAACTCAAGGCATTCGAGGCGTTCCTTCGTGGCGGCGCCGACAAGATGGACGACCTCGAAAAGAAGTCGCTGATCGTCAGCAACAACTCCGCTATCGCACCGCCGGAGTTCGGCAATGAGATTCTGAAGCTCTTGCGCCAGTTCTCGCCCATCCGCCAGTATGCGAACGTCCGTACCATCGGCGCCGGTCAGGTCAAATATCCGCGCCGCACCGGCAGCCCGGCCGCTGTGATCGTTGGCGAAACCGAAGACCGCACCGGGAGCGAGCCGTCCTATGAACAGATCGGCATCACCCCGTATGAGTATGCCACCTACACCGACGTTTCGAATTGGCTGCTGGAAGACAACGCCTACGGCCTTGAAGGCGAGCTGCACTCAGAATTCGGTGAGGCTTTCGGCATCGGCGAGGGCACGCACTTCGTCAAGGGCAATGGCACGACCCAGCCCATGGGCCTTCTGAGCGCAACCGGCATCACCACCGTCATTACCGGTAACGCCACCAACTTCCCGGCTTCCACGCCCGCCGACGTTCTGATCAGCATGTTCCACAAGCTTCCGGGCGCGCACGCCCAGAATGGCGTGTGGCTCATGAACCGCAACACCCTGGGTGCAATCCGCCTCTGGAAGGATGGCATGGGCCGCTATCTGGTCCTGGACCCGATCTCGGACGGCGCACCGACGACCTTGCTTGGCCGCCCGATCGTTGAAGCGGTCGATATGCCCGACATCGCTGCGAATGCCTTCCCGGTCATGTTCGGCGACCTCAAGGGTTACCGTATCGTCGACCGCGTCGGAATTTCGATCCTTCGCGACCCCTACACGCTCGCGACCAAGGGTCAGGTTCGCTTCCACGCGCGCAAGCGCGTCGGCGCCGACGTGACGCATCCCGATCGCTTCGTGAAGCTCAAGGTCTCCGCGACCTAAGCGAAGGGAATACAGCTATGCGGCTCGCAAACGACGAAATGGTCCTCACGTTGTCTCCAGGCGTGACAATGACCTTGCGCCCGTCTTTGCGAGCCGCATTCCGCCTCAATGAGAAGTACGACGGCTTTCAGGCCCTCTATATGGCAATTCGCGAAGGAAACCTGACCGCCATCAATGACCTGATCGACGCGACCCAAGCCGGTCACCGACACCGGCAGCCAACCATTGCGGAACTGTTGGCCCCGGAAGTGATCGACCGGCTTCTCGCATTCATCCCCGTGCTGTGCGGCGCCAACGAAAAGAGCGACGAACCGCAGTCCGGCGAACCTCTGTCATTCGAGGAATATTTTACCCAGCTTTACCAGATCGGCACCGGTTGGCTTGGATGGACGCCGGAAGCGACCTGGAACGCCACACCGGCAGAGATCATCAACGCCAAGGAAGGCCGCATTCAAATGCTCGCTGCCATCTTTGGCAAGCGCGATGACACCGAGACAATCGACGCGACCAAGGGCATGCCTGCCGACGTTCGCGCGGAACTCAACGCGATCGGAAAGGGCAAGCGCTAATGCCCTTCAAACCCCGTCGTGTCTGTAGCTGCGGCAAGCTCGTTTGGGCTGGCGAGCTTTGCCCCTGTCAGATCAAGCGCAAGGCTGAGGCCGACCGCCTCCGGCCCACCGCACACCAGCGCGGCTATGACTCCAAGTGGCGCCGCGAGAGCAAGGAATTCCTCGCCCTGCCCCAGAACCGCTTCTGTTCATGCGGCTGTGGTCGCATTGCCGATTGCGTCGACCACAAGGTTCCCCATCGCGGCAACATGAAGCTGTTCTGGGACCGCTCCAACTGGCAGCCCCTCGCCAGCTCGCCTTGCCACGCAAGCCGCAAGCAATCGCGGGAACGCCAGCAATGAGCGAAAAGCAATTGTGGTGCGCTGTTATCCAGCAAGCGTTGATCGACGCGACCGAACCGCTCTCGACCAGACTCAACTGGCGCCGGAATGAGCAGCTTACCACGCGCGATTGGCTCACCAAGCCGAACAAGGATTTCAACGCTGTCTGTGCCCTCGCCGGCCTAGAGCCCATGCGCGTCCGCATCTACGCGACAAAGGTAGTCACTGAGGCCGCCAAGCACGACCAGCCACTCAGAACGCCAACCGCAAGACGTAGAGCCAACAGGAATAACCAATGCCAGCCCTCACGCTAACCCACGATGGCTTGACCCTCACTATTCGTGGGTGGGCCAAGCACACCGGTCAATCACCTCAGCTCCTCTATTGGCGCCTCAGCCAAGGATGGACCGTTGAGCGGACGCTGACCACACCGACACGCAAGCACACGCCTCGACCTACTCGCAGCGCTATATTCCAGACTGAGTTTCACAAGCTCGTCTGTTCGATCGATGGTGCGTTGCGCGTCTACCGCAAACGCGTCGGCTCACTTGTGTTCGAAGAGCTAGACCGGGGGGCGGGTCGAAAGTTCGCAAGAAACGCCCGCGACCGGTGCCCCCGGGTCACGCAAGACCGCGCCTAATTGGAGTTTTTCGACCATGCCCGGCATCACCTTGGACCAAGCCAAAGCCCACCTGAACGTAACGATCGACGCCGACGACGCCCTGCTTACGGACAAGCTCGCGGCCGCAAAGGCTTGGGTTGGCCTCTATACCGCCTCGAATGTGGACGCGGACGGCACCCCGGCCCCAGTGAACGAAGCCGTGCTGCAACTGACCGCTCATCTCTATGCCAACCGGGAAGCTTCCGTGGTGGGCGTCACCGCCCAGGAACTGCCCTTTGGATTCATCGATCTTTTGGCCCCTTACCGCGCGTTTTGCTTCGGCTGATGACCAACTCTGACCCCTCCTATGACCTGCAAAAGCTCATCCGGGCGCGCCTGATCGCGTCCGAAGAGCTGCTGGCGCTGGTCGATCCCGAAGCGATCATTGACGCCAACGGCCGCCCTGAGCGCATGCCGTGCGTCCAAATCGGTGAAGGCCAGACCAACTTTCGGCGCTGGGACTCGACCACCCTCGCCACCTTGCACGTCTGGTTTCAGGAAGCCGGCCTCGCTCAGTGCAAACAGGCTGTTGGCGCGATCGTTGAGGCGTTGCGTGTTGACGCCCAGGTGGGTGGCGTCCTGGTCCTGGACAACTTCACCTGTCACGACCTGATGGTGACCCAGACCCACTTCATGCGCGACCCACACGGCTCCTATAGCCATGGCGTGGTCACCGCCGCCGCGATCATGAAGGCGAACTGATGCGTGCGGGTAACCTTGATCGCCTCATCGAGATTCAGCGCCGCACCACCGGCCTCGACCTTTACGGCACGCCCGTAGAGACCTGGACCACGTTCGCCACGATGCGCGCGCAACTGCTCAAGAACGCCACCGACGACCGGGAAGATGCGCGCGGGCACACCACCGACGCGGTGCTGACGTTCCGCATGTATTACTTCGCTACCCTCAGCCTCAATGACCGGCTGCTCTATGAGGGGCAGCAATATGAGATCACCGGCATCACCGAGATCGGCCGACGCGTCGGGATGGACGTCAGTTGCGAGCGGGTCGGCGGGGGTTAAACCATGAGCCGTCTAGATCCCAATGACTGCGGCATTTACTTGGATCAACTTACCAATCCGGTGAATTTCCGTATTGGTCGAAGCAATATATGCGTCACAAAGCCGCTGAACGTTCGAAGTATCCACTATGGTCGAACAAGCGGGGCTTGTCACAGCGCCCACCTTTTGAGCTACGGACTTCGCCTCAAGCACCTCCTTGAGGGCGTCGACCATCGCGGAATTAAGTTCTGCAATTGCGACCTTGGCGGCGGCACGTTCACTAATGCCGACCAGCAGGCCGGCAACATTGCTCCTTCCAATGTCGATTTCTTCTGCTTTGGCCAGCAAACTTTCCCTCATTTTAGTGAGCTCAGCGAACGCATTGTCACAAGCGGCAATCGTAGCGGTCACCTTAGGAAAAAAGATTGGAATCATCTGCGGGATCATCATCGCGATGGCTTTGGCGTCCCAGAAAAGCCGATCGTCGGCCTGAAGAGTGGAAACCCGCTGTTGCATAATGATCAACCGTTCAATCGCGACCTGACCATCGGCGATGCGCTGCTGCGCAAGAATTTGTCGCTGAACGGCAAACCACGCGGCGCCTGCGGCGATAAGAGTGAAAGCGCCCGACACCACATTTCCGGCAAATCCAATCCAGTCCGATGCCTTGATAGCTTCGCCACCATTTATGGCGAACGGCATCAAAACAACGATGACTGTGCCCAAAATCAGGCTGAGCGAAATAAGCCAAAGCGGGCTGAGGCCCGGCAAGTTCGTGTCTTTCATGATCGACGCAACCTGCCGACCCGTTGCCAGTTTGTCGAGAGGATTGCGGCGTGACCCACCGAAAACGACAACTTGCCGCTGATCGCCTTCGCCAAGTGCTGACCTATGACCCGGCGACCGGTACGTTTGCCCGAGCCAGTAAGATTGTCGGCTGGACCAGGCCGCACGATGGCCTGGTCTATGTCAAGGTTGACTACCGCACTTACCTCGCCAGTCGCCTTGCATGGCTCTGCATGACCGGCGAATGGCCGCCCCGCAGCGTCAGCTATCGAGACAAGGACCCGACGAATCTTCGCTGGGCAAACCTCCGCTTGGCCTCCCCCCGGCAGACAGCGCAGGGCCGCAAAGCCCGCAACAAGCTCGGTATCAAAGGCGTCCGCGAGACCCCGAACGGCAACTTTCGCGCGTCGATCCACGTGAACGATCGCACTCTCAACCTGGGCACATTCACCACCAAGGAAGCGGCAGCGGAAGCCTACGTTACCGCCGCGCGCAAGCACTTCGGCGAGTTTGCGAGGGTCGATTGATGCTAGTCAGACAACACATAAACGCGCTTGAGCTTCTCCACTATAGCCGCAAGCCGCCGGTGATCACCCGGGCGCATGCGGTCGCGGTTTCTTCCCGCGATGACAACGCGCCATTCACCTTTGTCACCATCCGAAACGACCGAAAGCCCTATCGGGCCAAGTCCGCCGGCTCTCAATTCCTCAATAATCATCCAACCCAAATCGCCACTAGAAATAGTTTTTTTGGCCATCGATTCTCCTCAGCCCGGCTGAAGAGTATCTGCACCCAATCGCGATGCAACCCCCGTCGAATTCGGGGGCAAATATGAGGGGCCGTAAACCAGAGCTGTCGGCCGACAGCAATGCGCTCGACGCCACGACTAAGCCGCCGTCCTGGTTGGGCAAGGCGGCGAAAGCCGAATGGCGCCGCGTCATGCCAGAGCTTGCAAAGCGGCGCATCCTAACCGTTGCCGATCTCGGCAGCCTCGAAAGCTATTGCATCGCGATCGGACGCATCCGCGAGCTTGAGAAGCTGTTGCGCGCTGGCATTGATCCAAAGCTCTTCCGCATGCAGGACAAGGCCATGGTGACGGCGCGCCAACTCGCGGCCGAACTTGGCTTGACCCCAGTATCCCGGTCCCGACCGGCAGTCCGCGAAAACGACAACGAAGGCGACGATGACAACCCGCTCGCCCTCTAAGGATACCTATCCGCATTGGATTTATGACAACTCGCCGATCCCCGACCCGCTCGGTTATGGCGAGCGAGCGGTCGCGTTCCTGCGACGCCTGAAGCACCCCAAATCCAGCCTGCCCCGCAAGCAATTCCAGCTCGATCCGTGGCAGGAACGCATTGTTCGTGCTATCTATGGGCCACGCGACGGCAGCGGTAACCGGATCGTATCGACGGTTGTAATCCTGGTCCCGCGTGGCAACCGCAAAACGAGCCTGTCCGCCGCCCTGGCCCTGCTTCACACCATCGGCCCCGAACGGGTTTCCGGTGGCGAGGTGATCTTTGCTGCCAGCGACCGCAGCCAAGCCGGTATCGCGTTCAAGGAAGCTCGCGGCATCGTTCAGACCGATGCAAAGCACCTAGTCCCAGTGACGAAGGTCTATGACGCCTTCAACAGCGCCAAAAAGATTGCCTATCCGCGCGACGGGACCGAGCTGGAAGTCATCTCGGCAGATGCACCGAGCAAGGAAGGTCGCACGCCTTCATTCGTGCTCGCCGATGAAATTCACGTCTGGCGCGGCGACGGGCTTTGGAAGGTCCTGACCAACGGCCTCGACAAGATCGACAACAGCTTGCTTGTCGTCGCCACGACGGCCGGTCGCGGTCAGGACAACATCGCATACGAGGTAATTGAGCGCGCCCGTAAGATCGCGCGCGGCGAGATCACCGACCCGACATTGCTCCCGGTCCTCTTCGAGGCGGCCCCTGATTGCGACTATGCCGACGAAGAGCTTTGGAAGCGTGTCAACCCGGGCAGCGCTCACGGATATCCGTCTGTTGCCGGCTTCCGGCGCCATGTCGCGCGCGCAAAGGATAGCCCCACCGAGCGCGACAGTTTGCGCCAATACAAGCTCAACGTCTGGCTAGACCACTCGACCTCGCCCTTTGTTGATATGGCGACCTATGACAAGGGCGCCGAACTGATCGACTATGAGGCGTTGCGCGGGGCGCCGTGCTGGATTGGCGTCGATATGTCCAAGACCACCGACCTTTCGTCGGTCGTCGCCTGCTTCCGGTATGGCGAGACTTACACGGTGTTGCCGCACTTCTTTTGCCCGGAAGATGACATTCGAAAGCGCGGCGATCTCGACGGCGTGAATTATTCGTCCTGGGCCAAGGAAGGCTTCATTACACCCACCCCTGGCAACGTGATCGATAACGCCGCCGTGGCGGATTACATCCGCAACCTGGCGGAGCGCTTTCAGGTCCAAGAGATTGGTTTTGACGTGGCCTATGCCCAAGCGGTTATGGCCCCGCTGCTAGAGGAAGGCTTTCCGGTCGTCACCATACGACAGGGCTGGGTTACGCAATCGCCCGCGCTCAACACACTTGAGGCCGCGATCATCGGTGGTAACTTTCGCCACGGCGGCCATCCCGTGTTGCGTTGGAACTTCTCCAACGTCGCAATCCACAAGGATGCGAATGACAACCGCATCATTCAAAAATCAAAGTCAACCGATCGGATCGACGGCGCAGCGGCAACTTGGATGGCTGTTTCGCGCGCGGCTGCGGGCGAGACAGGCCGTTCCTTCCTCGATAACCCCGCGATTACTGCGGACATGCTGGTGCTCGAATGAGCGATACCGACGATTTTGAAGCCTATCTGGACTCTCTGCCCGACAAGCTTACCGAGCAATTGTCGGAAGTCGTCCGCGAACAGGCGGAGCGGCTTTCGGCTGCCCAGCGCGAGGCATTGCAGGGTCTAGAGGAAGCGCCCGGCGAAACGGGCCACCTTGAAGAGTCCTGCGTTGTGGTGCCCGGCTCCCATGATCTCGAATTCATCGTTCAGGCGGGCGGCGCGCTCACCACGAAGGAAGTCCGCGACGGCAGCGGCGAGCCCTATGACTACGCGGAGGGCTTCGAATTCGGCAACAGCCGACAGGCAGCGCGGCCCTTCTTTTTCAACACCTACAACGCCATGCGCGACGACATGCAAAAGGCGATCGAAGACGGCATTAACGAGGTTCTGAACAATGATTGACGACAAGTGCGCCCGCGAAATCACCTGGGCCGGAGGGACCCACACCTTCACCTTGGCCGACCGTTGGGTGCAACGCGTGATCTCTTGGCGGGGCATCAACGGCTTTTCGCCCTCCGCCGCCCTCGCCCGGTTTGAAACCGGAGCATACACCGCCGACGATGTTGAGCGCGTGGTGGAGCTTGGCTTGTTGGGTGGAGGGCTGCCGGAACACGACGTTGAAGGTCTTCTGAATGCCCATGTGCGCGGCAAGCCGCTTGGCCCGAACGTGATCCTCGCCAACGAAGTCTTGACGGCGCTCTTCATCGGAGAAGCAAATTGAGAATCCCTGTCAGCGTCAACCTTGAGCAGTTGAAGGAAGGTTTGAAACAGACCAGCTCGCTCACCCAATCTGCGACGCGCCAGATCGCAAAGCAGTTTATCGACATGAACGAGGCTATCGGTGCCTCTATGGCCGGTAGTGCGGCCCGCATGGCGCTTGGCGTCACGGGCAAAGTTGCGCTCGTCGTCGGATCTTTCAAGCTCATGTCGGCTGCGATCGATGGTGCACGCCAACAGCTCAAGGATATGGTCGATCTCGCCGACAAGTCCCAGAACGCTGGCGTCGCGCCCGCCTTCTTTCAGGCATTCACGGCGGAAGCCCGGAAGCTCAAGGTTGAGGCGGGCGAGCTAGAAGCCGCCCTTGACCACGCCTTCACGGCGACCAAGGAAAGATCGCCTATTGACGTGTCGGAATGGACCGTTGGCGAAGAGAAGATCACCGACGTTGAGAAGGCTTTGCGGGTCTATAACGAGACGCTGGCTAAGAGCGCGGGCCAGCGCCTTGAGGGCCTGGTCCTGTTCCGGGACTCGCGGACCCAGGAAGATCGAATTCAGGCTGTTCTCAAGGCCATGATTCAGTTGCAGTCGATCGGCCAGCAAGCCGCCGCCTATGACCTGGGCGAGAAAATGTTCGGCAGTCAGCTCATTGATCGCATGCGGCAAGGCAAAACCTCCGCCGACAGCATGCTCGCATCCATCAAGGCAGCCGCTGCGAATTCGGATGGCATTTTCAGCAACGCCCTGGTTCAGCGCGCCAAAGAGATGGACCTCCAATTGGAATTGGCGCATCAGCGCCTCTCGACCGCGTTGAAGCCTAGCTGGGACGATCTCGCGTCGGTTCTGCTCACGATCAAAGGGCATTGGGCAGAAACGGTCGATCTGATCGCCAAAGCCGTCGAATGGTCAAACAAGCTCGGTCTCACGTCCGAGACGGCGCGGAAGCGAAACGAACTCGCGGCGGTCAATGACGCGATCAAAAATGGCACCGCCCTGGGCGGGTTGCCGCAGGTAACGAACATTCCCGGCGTTTCGTCGATCTATGACGCGATCGGCGCTGAGAAGCCCCAGGACGCTTTGAAGCGTCGGCGCGACCAGTTGCAGGCTGAAATTGACGCATCAGAACGCGGCGTTCCGGAAGGCCCCGAGGCTCCGAAGTCGCGCGGCACCGGTGCGGCGCCGACCAAAATCAGCACCGGCAGCAATGTGGACAAGCTCGGCACGGCTGCCGACAGTATCGACAAGCGCACCGCCGCAATGAATGCGGAGGCGCAAAGCATCGACCTGAGCACCGCCGCCCGCGAGCGCAACAAAATCGCGGCCCAGCTACAGGAAGTCGCCATGCAGGCCAATGCGGCGGCTGGCAAGGGCGAAGGCGTCGTTACCGACGAACAGCGCAAACGAATTGAGGAAGTCACTGAGGCCTATGGCAAGGCAACCCAGGCCGTGGAAAAGGCCAGCGTGGCCTTGTCCATCAAGCGGGGCAGTCAAACCGCCCTACTCGATCCCCAGGACGTTCAGATTGCCGAACAGCTTAGGGGCCTCTACCCGGACGTTGCCACCGCCCTCAACTCGGTTGAAGCGCAGGCCATGCGCACCAATGAGGCCATGCGCTCGATCGGCAACACCATGTCATCGTCGCTCACCACCGGCCTGACCGACATCCTGGACGGTACCAAGAGCGTCAGCGACGGCTTCGCCAGCATGGCAAAGAACATCGTTCGGGCGATCGAAGAGGCCGCGATCAAAATGCTGATCGTTCAGCCGCTGATGCGATCAATGGGCGGCATGTTCGGCCCCACCATGTCATCCGGCCTTGGCGCCGGGACCGGTGGCCTCAGCTTCCCCATGTTCGCGAACGGCGGCGAAGTGTCGGGTCCAGGCGGCCCCAGGGATGACCGCGTTGTGGCCCGGCTCAGCCCGGGCGAATTCGTCGTCAACGCGGCCTCAACGGCCAAACACCGGACGCTGTTGGAGCAAATCAACCGTGCGCCCAGGTTCGCGGATGGCGGCATGGTTGGCGGCGGGGCTGCATCTAGGATCGCGGGCGGTCACGTGATCGCGCCCCAGATCAGCGTCAACGTTCAGGGCAACGCCGGCATGTCGGCTGCTGATCATCGCGAAATGGGCGCATCGGTCGCGAAGGCGGCACAGGCCCACATTCAGAAGACGATTGAGGACACTCTTAGGCAGCAAATGCGGCCCGGGGGTGTTCTGAAGCGCTGACCGATCGCGCCTTCCCCTGCCCGCTATATTCACTCCTAGAGCCAAAATAAAACCCCCAGCACCGCGACGCGCTGGGGGTTTAGAAGGAGCCCGAACGTGCCGTTGCTTAAGAGAACGTCCGAACCTGAATACCAGTATAGCGCTTTTTCTCAGGAAAGCGCAGGCCACTATCCCGAGCCCGGAATGGCGGGATTCACCGACGAACAATTGGAGCGCGGCCTTTTCCCCGATGGCTGCCAGCCGGGGCGCTGTGTCACGATCGGCGGCGATGCGCCCGATACCGCCTTTGACGACTTGATGGCGGCGCTGGACGCGCTCGACGGCGGCGAACCACCGCCGCTCGTCACCGGGGCTCCACCGGAAGAGACCACCGAGCCCAAAGCACCGCGCGAAGCTAGCCACGATGAACTGGTTCTGGCAGGGAATCACTACGTCATGGGCGAGCGCCTGGGCGAAGCATCCGCTGACATTCCTTTGCCCCTTGCCAAGTTTCGGGCGCTCATAGCTAGGGACGCGCGACGGAAGCTAGAGCAGCGGATTGCCGCAAAGAAGGCCCATGAGCGAAAGCTGACGGCCGCTCGGGTGCGCAAACACCGGGAAGCCAAGCGCGCTATTCCGATGGATCAGGTCTTTCAGGAACTGGAAACCACGCCCTCCCCGCATCCCCAGCCCGGGCGGTCTTCGCGCCAATACAAGGCGCGCCTCAACGCTCTGATCGCGGCAACGACCAGCCCTGCCGGGGACAAGTTTCTGATCAGGATTCGAGGCCGGGAGCTTGAGCTAACAGACGCCTGGGTTGTGCAGCAATGCGCCCGGAAGCGATACGGCGCCAAGGCGTCGGACGCCAAAGTTGCCAAGATGCATCCCGACAAATCGATGACCAAGAGGCGCGCCGAAAGCCATCGCAAGATCATCGCAAAACTGGAGGAAGCAGGCCGTCCTTGGCATGGTATAGGCGCCTAAAGTGCCCCGACTTAGGCACCCAAACGACTGTTACGAATTGCACCATTTTCGATCGGTTGCATCGTCGTAATTGGTTGATTTCATTACGGAAACCTAGAAATGGTCGGGGCAGCTGGATTCGAACCAACGACCTGCAGTACCCAAAACTGCCGCGCTACCAGGCTGCGCTATACCCCGAATGTCCGGCGAGCCCCGTCGATACACGCTTCCCAAAGCGCCAGCAAGCCTTCCAAAGGTACCAGCAAGCTTCCCAAAAGACCGCCAGGGCGGGGCAATAAGCCCCTTCCGCCTACTTGCTGCCGAACAGCGGGTGGCCAACACGGTCGCCGGGGCGGATGCCGTATTTCTGCGCCGTTCCCGCCACCACCTCCAGAACAGCCCGCGCTGGCCCCTGGGACGAGATGATCCTGGTCGACAGCGGCTTGGTGTTCTCGGCGATGCGCAGGATGCGACCGTCGGCACGGATGAAGATCATGTCGAGCGAGACGTAGGTGTTCTCCATCCACATCGACACCTCCTGCTCGGGATTGAAGTCGAACAGCATGCCTTTGCCGTCCGCCAATTCCTTGCGGTACATCAGGCCGGTATGCTTCTCCTCCTCGGTGGTCGCCATTTCCACCAAGAACACCTGCACGCCGTTCCTGGTGACGATCTCGAGAGGCTGGAAGCTGGCGGCGCGGACGGGCGCGCTCGCAACGGCAAAGCTGGCGATGACGAGGATGGCGGCAAGCCAGCCCTTCGCAACGGCGAAGACGGCCTTTCGATCGAAATTCATGGATGGCTCTCGAGGCGTGGGACTGGACCAGTCCTTACGTGGCGGTCGCCGGAAAAGCCAGAGGCGCGCCGGCCAGCCAGCGCGCCTCTGCTCACGATCGCGGGAATGGAATTAGTGGGACGAGACCGGCGATCCCGTCTCGGGATGGATCTCGGCCGCCATCATGCCCTTGGAGCCGGGCCCGAAGCGGACCAGGACATACTGGCCGGGCCGCAACTCGGTCATGCCGAAGCGGCGCAGCGTCTCCATGTGCACGAAGATGTCGGGCGTGCCCTCGCCGCAGGTCAGGAAGCCGAAACCGCGGAGCCGGTTGAACCATTTGACCTGGGCCCGTTCCAGCCCGCTGGTCGCCGTGACCGTGACATGGGTGCGCGGCGGCAGCATCTGCGCCGGATGGATCGCAGTCGACTCGTCCATCGAGACGACGCGGAACGCCTGGTAGCCCTTGGCGCGCTGGATGCACTCGACGACGATACGGGCGCCCTCGTAGGCGGTCTGGAAGCCGTCGCGCCTAAGCACGGTAACGTGCAGGAGCACGTCGGGCCAGCCATTGTCGGGAACGATGAAGCCGTAGCCCTTTGATGCGTCGAACCATTTGATGACGCCGTGAACCTCGACGAGGTTGGCGCTGCTCTCACCAAGTCCGGTGAACGGACTGAGTGCGCTGTCGCGACCGCCACCGCCGTGTTCGCCCACCGCGGGAACTCCGACCTTCTTGGACTCAAATCCGTCCGACGACCCCATAACCCCGGACCCCACACATGCCATGCAACCCGCCTGAATGGCGGCGCCGAATCACGCGTCTTTAGAGAATCTTCTCAACTCGACGCGACGCGAATCTTTCGACTCAAAAGATAACACTCCCGGTTGCGACGCATAGACAAAAAAGAGATTCGGCGGAACCTATGAACAGCTTGCACAGCTGCGAATCAAATTGCTGCCTCAATTACCGACAAAGGGCCCGAGCGTTTCGCCGATGTCGTGGCGGATCACAAGGTCGGCGATATCGTCCTGCTCGGTGGGCTCGCGATTGACGATCACCAGACGTGCACCTGCTTCCTTCGCCATCATCGGAAAGCCCGCGGCCGGCCATACCACCAGCGAGGAACCGATCGCAATGAAGAGGTCGCAGGCTTGCGACAGTGCGGTCGCGCGCTGCATCTCGTCCTCGGGCATCATCTGGCCGAAGGAGATCGTGGCGGTCTTCACCGGTTCGTCGCACACGGTACAGTTGGGCGCGGCGCCCTCCTCGTCGAAGCGGCGCTTCACCCAATCAAGCGGATAGGCCTGAGCGCATCCGATGCAGCGCGCATACGTGGTGTTGCCGTGAAGTTCGATGACGTGGTCGCTCGCGACGCCGGAGGCCTGGTGCAGATTGTCGATGTTCTGGGTGATGATCGCGGGAACCTTGCCCGCACGGTAGAGCGAGGCGAGCGCGCGATGGCCGCGGCCGGGCCTGGCCGCCGCAAAGACCTCCTCCATCGCGAAGCGCCGGCGCCAGGATTCGTCGCGCGCCTCCTGGCTGGCGACGAACTCGTCGAATGGGATCGGGCGATTGCGCGTCCAAATTCCGCCCGGCGAGCGGAAGTCGGGGATGCCGCACTCGGTCGAGATGCCGGCGCCGGTGAACGGCACGATCCGTTTGGCTTCGGCGATCATGTCGCCGAGACGCTCGACGCCGCTGCGAAGATCCGATGCAATCAACGCGGCCTCCCGTTTTGCTTTGCCGATTGGCTTGGCCGATCGGTTCTGCTGATTTGTTTTTGCGCTAGCTGCAACATGCGCAAGCGACAAGATTGTTGACGCGGTTATCCACTGCGGCGCACGACGTGGTCGGCAATTTTTTCCGACCCTCGCTTATCACAATCCTGCAATGCCTCCTCCCCATTGACGCCCCAATCAGAAGCGCCAATGCATGTGTTGACGCGACTCAACGTGATTGCGGCGGCAGTGCTTGAGTTCAGTAGGACACATACTCACGTGCAGAGGGGATTTGAAATGACCGAGGACGAACAACGTAAAATCCGCGAACGCGAAGAGATCGCCGCCCGTGTCGCCGCCTTCCGTGCCACCCAGGAAAAATTCAAACGCGAGCGTGACGAGTATTTCGTGTCGACGCTCGACAACGCGCGCAAGGTGGAGCGGCCCTCGCTCTGGCCGTAACGACACCTGATCACCGAGCATGAAAAAAGCCCGGAGCGTTGCTCCGGGCTTTTCATTTGGTCAGCCGTTACCAGTGACGGTAATAATGGTGGCGGCGGTAGTACGGTCCATCACCGTAATAGGCGTACGGACCGGGGCCGTAGGCATAGGCGGGGCCGCCATAGTAGCCATACCCCGGGCCATAGCCGTAGCCATAAGGATGGGACGCGGCGACGGCGCCCGCGGTGATGGCGCCGGCGGCGAGGCCGAATGCGAGGCCCGGACCGATGCCGCGGCCGCGCGCCTCGGCGGGCGCAGGCGCCGCGACCGCGGTTACGCCGACGGCCGCAACGGTAGCCAGAACTGCCAGTGTCTTCCTCATCATGAATCTCCTCCTTCGTATCTCGCATAGACAACGCCGGCGCGTTGCGATGGTTGCGCGCAAGGCTGTGGAACCGAGCTCGGATTAAATCCGCCCCGCATGGAACAGGCGCGCGTTCCGCGAATTGTTTGTTTAAGTGCGGACGCCTCCGCCATCTGGTTGAGGCAACAGCACGAAGACCCCGTCAGCGTCACCAATGCTGGCGGGGTTTTCAGTTTCACGGACAGCAAATTGGCAACGCAGCCCAATTGCTGCCAGCGGGGAGCGGCTAGGAGGATAAAGTGCCGATATCCAAATTGCTGGCTCGTATCCGCAGGCTGGTTCCCAGATCCGGCGATCAGCATTACGACGAGATCGTCCGCAGTTTCGGTGTCGGCACGCTGCGTCCGCCGCCGACGCCGATGAGCGACGGCGAGTTGGCGCGGGCCATTGCCGAGTTCCTTAAGGAACAGCCGTCGAGCGAGTCCGTAGGCGCCCTCGGCCGGCGGCTCGACCCCACCACCCCGCTTTGAGGCCAGTCCGTCTTGTCCGGGAACATGCGCTTCGCGCGCACGTTGCCGTAGCCTTCAAGGAGAAAAGAGGCCGACATGCCCGTTTGGCTCGAAGTCCTGCTCAACCTGTCCGGTTACGCCGGTTTCGTGGCGCTCGCCTCACATGGCACCGCGTGCCCAGGGAATTGCGCCGACCATCAGATCTCCGGCGACGACCGTTAATTCGTGTGCGGTGGCTGGCCCGCCGTGCGCATCAGCCTGTCGGCCTTGACCGCGACACGCGTGTCCTCGAGCTGTGGCCGCAGCGAGACGCTGATCACCACGAAAGCCAGACAAAAGAGCGTGCCGACGATGGCGACGCGCCGGTAGGTGTGGCGGTCGCCCTGATAAAAACTCGGTTCTGAAAAAGGTGTCATGAATTCGTTCTTGGCAAAATTGCTTGTTGGCCAAAGTCGCTTGTTGGCAAAGTCGTTTCCAGACGTATCCAGACACACCTATCCCAAGCAGCGGCAAGCGCAACGCGATTGGGCTTTTAACCTAACCGAATAGGGTTATCGGCTTCGCGGCAATCTTCCGTTAGGAGTTCGCGAAGCGTCTCCAGAACTCGGCGAGCCGCTTCAAGCTCGAAGCCGAAGCTTCTGGTGATCCGCCGTCCGGCTTTGTTCCAGCTTCACCTGCCTTTCGTTCTCGAAGAACGAATCGGAATCGCAGAAATCGGCGCGAAGCAGGTCTTAACGCTTCGTTTGTGCGCAAACGATCGCATCATCGCCGACGATCGCGCGCTCACATCGCGTCTTCGGATTTCGATCGCGGTGGCACCTGCGGCACCGACGGCCTGCCTTTGCGCAAGCGCGGGTGCCGGTCGTACCAAAACACTTTTGCGATCTCGGCAAACATCTCGAGAAACCAGCACGCATCCATGTCGCGTCTCCCTCGCCTGATCTCGTAGCGAGGACAGGCGAACGGGACCGTGCGAAACATCACGCCGGCTTGGTCAGGACAGGCATGTCCCGCATCGACACAGAAGCCACGGCTTGTTCTGCATCCGACTCCATTTCGTTCGCAAAGAACGAATCGGAGTCGAGGAATCAGCGCAAAACGATTCCTAACGATCGGTGAAGGCAGGCGCGATGGCCTGTTGTCATCGACGCAGCGCGACGCTCATCACGCCGCTCGCTTCACCGTCTCCTTCCCCGACAGATCCTTCTCCGAAAAGCATTCGAGGATCTGGATGCGGAGTTCTTCCGCGGCCGGACCTTCGAGCTTCCTGAGCTGATTCCAGAGCCTGATCACTTCGCGTTGTTTCTCGACAGTCATGGGCACCCTCCCAAAAGACATTGGTCACCGCCAAAGAGATGCCCACTAGAACAAACTAAGAACAAAAAGTCCAGCCCCCTCCGCGAAATTCGCTCGCCACATCGCCTTGAGCCTTCCGCGCGGCGGCGCGGTTGCTTTTTGGGTTTTCAACCTTAAGTTCGGGAACGCGGCCGGCGGCGCGGCGCTGAAATCCCATCGCAGCCAGCCAGGAAGGCCCCGTGCGAAAGCGCGGGGTTTTTCTTTTGGGGAACGCGCCATCGCCCTCCCCGTTAGTCATTCCGGAGCGAGGGACCGTGACCAGAAAATACTACGCCGTCGAGGTGGTGCGTCAGATCGAGGAGACCGTGGAAATCATGGTCGAGGCGCCGGACCAGACCGCCGCACATGATGCAGCGCTTGCGCATCTGAAAGCGCGCGGCTCCGAGTATCAGTGGCTCAATCCCAAATGCGATCTCGTCGTCTGGCGCGAGCGCCAGGTCGACACGCCGGCGATCATCGACGTGTCCGTGGCGGCGGAGTAGCGGCCGGAACGAATTTTTTCGTCTCGCGTTGTCAAGCCGAATTCAGTGGTGCTGGCGGCATGTCGCGACGCGGCCGACCAGCTTGAAGAGCCCCGGTCCCTAAGCCCGGGGTTTTTCTTTGAGGCGGCCGCCATCCAAGCGATGGCCCGAACAGCAAAGCAGCCACCCGGGCGTTACGCCGGGTGGCTGCTTTGAGAACTGTCGACGCTCGCCTCTGTCCGCCTCTTAGACCAGCAAAGTCAGACCGGCAGATTGTCGGTCATCCCGGGCGGGACTTCGCTTTGCTTGGTCCGCTCGGCGAGAAGCTCCTTTTCGGCCTCGTACCAGAAGGTGTCCATCGTGCCCGCGGGCTCGCCGGCCTCCTTCCAGAGGTGATAGGCGCGGTTTCGAATCTCTACTTCGCTGAGACCAGTCATGTGATTTCTCCCTTTCGGAAGCAAAGCCTGACGACGCCCGAGAGTTCCCTAAGAGAGTTCCTTATTGGTCCAGCACAAGCAAGGAGTCATTGCAGCACTCCACGAAAAGAAGCCGCCGCAACGAAAACGCGAGCCCTTGGCGAACTCTTAGACGGAGTCCTTGGCCACCTTCAGCGGCGAGGCCTTGACCGACTTGCTCGCCGGCTTCGCGGCGAACTGCATCGGCTCCTTGGTGAAGGGATTGACGCCCATGCGGGCTTCGGTCGCCGGCTTGTTCACCACCGACATCTTCACGAAGCCGGGAATGACGAACTCGCCGGACTCGTTGAGCTCCTTGTAGCCGACGGTTGCCATGTACTCGATGACCGACTTCACGTCGTTCTTCGACAGCTGCGTACCCTCGGCAATTGCATCAATCAACTGAGTCTTCGTCATCTTCGCCATGTCTGAATTTCCTTCTGTGCGCGCGAGCAGGCTTTGCTCAGGACGCGGTCCAACCGCGCAACGCGCTTCTGATTCATGCCAACTTTCATGAAGTGACGGGGCTTAGAACCCATCGACGCCCAAAACGCAAGCAGGGGGTTCGGCGGGAGGGGCGGACGCCGCGGCAAAGATGCCGCAGCTTGCGCCGTTTCCGCCTTGAACCATTTTCGCCCTGAAGCGTCTAACTCTTTGAAGTCCCCAAGCTTCACCCCATCAGAGAGCCCCGCTTCCCCCAGGCGGGGCTTTCGCCTTTTCCGGGGACCCGGCCGCGCAATGCCGATCAGGCTGGCCCCCCAGGTCTGCACCGGGGGCCGCGCGGGTGACCGTCACAAGGCAGGTTCTCTTTTCCGGCCATCTCCTGCATAATGCGGCATGGCAAAAACAAAAGTGACCTTCAAAACCGTCCGCATTGCAGACAACGACTGGAAAATCCTGGCGGATTACCCGGACAGCGAACAGCGCGAAATCAAGGGCTTCACCAGCAAGGCAGATGCCGACGACTGGATCAACGGCGACCGCAAGATCGCGTGGCTCCGCTCCCAGGGATACGCCAAGTAAAGCGCGCATAAGTCACGCGCGCATCGTGTGACGCCCTTAGGGGTGTGAGGCGCGCTTCGTCCCTCCCCGCTACAGATGCACTTCCCGTGCCGGCGTTTGTCGAGCAGGCGGCGACGCCCGCTTGTCTATCGCCTCGCGGGGGCGCCTGGTCGACAAACCTGTGACCGGGCATGCGCCGTTGAGACTTCGGTAACCTAACGCCTCCAAGCTCCTCTCAGTATCGTTGCGTTGGAGTAACTCAAAGTGCTGGATTTTAACGAGCTGCGTGAACTCGCAGCCGATGTTCGCGTGTTCGTCGAAATTGCCGAAGACAAGGCCGAAGCGCTTCGCGCCGTCATCACCGCCTATGACGTGGTGCTCGCGATCTTCCCATCCGGAGAGGGCATGGGCCTCCACGTCATCAAGGGCGGCGAGATCCTGGACCAGATTGCAAAATCACGAACCCATGCGAGCTACAGCCACACCGCCATCGCGGTTCCCGACCTGGAGCATGCGGAAGTGCTCAAGCACCTGACGGGCCCGGCCGACCAGCGCATTGCGGCTTAGAGCGTTTTCAAGCGAAGTCGATAGCGGTTCGCGCGCAGACGAGAATTTTTGCACTCCGGAACGCCCAGTTTTAGGAACACGGCTTCTGCGCTCCCGTTGGCCCACGCAACCAACCAGGAGTTTGAGATGAAGAAGCTCATCATTGCGACCGCCGCCCTCGGCCTCATGTGCGGTTCCGCCTTTGCGCAGAACCAGACGGGCCCTGCCCCGCAGTCCGACAACATGCAGAAGCCCGGCATGACCAACACGGACAAGGGCACGATGAGCAGCGGCACGACCGGCATGAGCCATGACGGCGTGAGCAAGGGCGGAACGGTAAGGCCCGACGCCTCCGGCCAAGGTGGCTCCGGCCCCGGCAGCGACCAGGGCGGCACCAGGACCCGCAGCAACATGAAGTAAGCCGGTTTCCTGTACGGCTGCTCCCGGCCGCGTCGCTTCCCACAAGGCGGCGCGGCCATTTCATGACAAGGGTCTTTCATGACAAGGGTCTTTGGAACCTGTCGCGAATGCACGCCTCACAATCGTGCGCGCACCGGAACGGTCAGCTCTCGCCGCGAGTTGCCCCATCTCCAGCAAGGGAGATCGTCATGAGCGTTGAAGGCAAAGTGAAGGAAGGCGCCGGGTTCATCAAAGAAGAGATGAACGAACACGGCAAGTCCCCCGAGAGCCAGAAGAAGGCTCAGGAAGGTCGAGACCTGCGCAACGAAGGCCGGATCGAAGACGGCAAGCCGCCGAAGACGACGAAGCCGGGTACCGGTCACTAGATCGCGTTCGAAACCCCGTTTGATGAGAGCCGCCCCTGGTCATGTCAGGGGCGGTTTTCTACGTTCATGACCAGCCGATACGTGCCCATGCGATCTTCCGAAGCTGCGGTCCTACAAAGACAGCGGGCGGCTCGAACCATGCAGCGCAAGGGCTGCTAGAACGCTCAGGCTGTTGTATGGTCGGACATTTCTTATGAGGGGCTGATGAAGATTGCCATTGTTATCGCCGGCTTGATCGTTGTTGCTGCTGCCGTTCTCGTGTCGGTACAGCCCGGCTTTCTGAAGCCTTCGTCTCTGGCACTCGTGATGAAGTCCGACATCCTCGGCTTTTCGCCCGGCATGACATTCGACGAGACCAACAAACTCATCACGCAACGTCGCTACCGCTGCCGTCAGCTTCGCGATTCCTACGTCCTCGAATGCGCAGTCGACGGCGCGAAGGTCACGATCTTTGCCGACGACGTCGACCCCAAGAATCCGGACCCCAAACATCCCATCTGGCGCGTCATTGCGGAGTTGAACAATCCGGGTGCCCAGGACGCTGCTTCCAAAGACGCTGCAGTCAAATCGATATCCGACCAGTTCAATGCCCAGCCAACCAGGGACGCTCGGGAAGGATGGATATGGACCGTCGGCCGTGGGCTGAAGCTGACCTACGGCGGCACAACCTTGAAGCTCGTGGACGAAGCTGAGGATATCAGGCGTGGCAAGCAGGAAGCAAAGCGCTAGGGAGCGCGACGCTGGATGCCCTTCAGTGACGAAGCCGGTTGACGGCCCATAGCGGCAGCCACGATCCCAGCACCATGCAGATCGCAATGGCTGCGACCAGGACGTATTTCAGGGGATGTTGCGAGGACGCGAGCGAACCTTCGAGATGAAGGTAAGGCAGCATCGCCTCCATGGCCATTCCGATCAGGGCAACCGCAACCAGCCCGCCAACCACCGAAGCGAACAAATTGACGATCCATCCCATCGCGCCGCGCTTGTTCGACCACGCCTCGAAGATCGCGACAGCCAGCATCACGAGCACGAAGATCAGCATGAAGCTCATCGAGCCGCCGACGCTCGCCTTCGACCCGAAGACTTCCACCAGCAGCATGGCCGCCACCGCGAGCAGCGTGATCGCCTTCACGACATTCCTCTTTAGTGTCTTGGCACATAGGCCGCGAAGCCAATTCCGATGCCGGGCAGGCTTTGCAGCATGGCGGTTGGTCGCGGCGGGCTTCGCCCGGGTTCAATCGTGATAGATTTCCGCTCGGCAACTGATGAGTGCACCCCGCGCAGTTGCGGGCACTCTATCGCATCCGCGCAACCATTCCTTAATGAATTTCCCGCCTAGATTGCGATGGCTTGGAATAAACGTGGCGGGGCTTGGTGCGGATCTTCGCGGGTGTACAGGCGATGCGCGGGGTCGCTGCGCTGTCGGTGGTCTGCGGACACGCAATCAGTGCGCGCCCCGATAGGGTCGGACCGGAGCTTGCCGAGGGCGCGCTGACGATTCTCGCGAGCGGCGTCGACATCTTCTTCGTGATCTCCGGCTTCATCATCGCGACCACGGCGGCGTCACAACACAACCCGCTGGAATTCGCTTTCAGGCGAGCCCTCCGAATTTTTCCGCTCTATTGGCTGGTGTTGCTGGCGGCGTTTGTCAGTTCGTCCTGGATCTCGTTGGCGCCGGGCGACCGCCCCGCCCTCGACCTCGGAACCATCTTCGCATGGACCTATCCGAACTGGTACCTTGCGCCAGCGTGGTCGCTGGCTTTCGAACTGCACTTCTATGTCGCCGTCGCGGTCATCCTGGCGATCAAGCCGGACCGGCTGTTCGAGATCTTGTTCGCTGGATTCGGCCTGGTCATTCTGGCTCTCGTGTTCGGCCTGGAGCTCGGGATCTACTTGCATCCGCTGGTGCTGGAATTCGGTGCCGGCGTTGTCATCGCCTATCTCCAGAAAAGCGGACGATTGCACTTTTTGCACCATATCCCGGCCGTTTCCGCGGGCCTGTTCGTGGCCGGCTGGTACTGGATTTTCGTGCGCGGCGCGGCCGACCCGCAATTCGCGCGCGTCCTGACCTATGGCGTCGGCGCGGGATTGCTGATCCATGCTGTGGTCGCTGTCGAGATCGAAGGGCGATCCTTCTCACCAGTCCTGCAATGGCTCGGCAAGATTTCGTACGCGCTGTATATCGTCCATTATCCGGTGGTGAAATGGATCGCCAGCTTTGACGGACTGTGGCTTCTGTCGACCGCCGGGACAATCATCGCCGGCATCCTGCTCTCCATCGGTCTCGCCGCCGCCTTGCACGTGGCCATTGAGGCACCGATCCTCGATTGGGGGCGCAAGCTAAGTCTGATGCGCAGACGCCGATCGCTGCCGGCCGTTCCGTGATCATCTCCCGACGCTGAATCCGGGCAAGTGCGGCCCTTGCTGCGTCATGGGCCAACTACGAACAAATAAGGAACAAAATGCATCAGCCGGCATTAAACCTGAAAAGGAGAGATCGCCGTGACTGACAACAAGATGGCTGATAACACCGCGGGCAACACCCAGAAGGATCCGAAAGATTGGGTCTCCGGCGACGACCCGATGACCGGCGCCCAGGAATCCTACCTCAAGACCCTCGCCGAGCAGGCCCACAAGCCCCTCCCCAAGGAGGATCTGACCAAGGCAGAGGCGTCAGAGCTGATCGACACGATGCGGCAGAAGGCCGGGCTCGAGAAATAGACGGCTTCAGCATTTCGAAACACGAGAGATGGGCGGCGGGCGACAGGAAGGCCGCCGATCTCCGCTTTTCGCGAAGCGCCAATTTGGACCAATCATCGCCGGCGAGCGCGGTCCTCCGCGGCAGGTTCGCGACCAGGGAGCTAATCGCTTTCGACGACCCTCACAGCCAGCTCAGCGACCGCACGCCGGCCGGCCGCGACGAGGCCGTCGATCTCGCGTGTCTCGTGCTTGGCGCAGTGGATGATCCGTTCGGCGACATACCGGCGCGCGGTGTAGGCTTCCATCCCCTCAGGTATCATCTCGCTGACGCGCTCCAGCGCCCTATTCATGTGCGACAGCGTTCGTTCGTTGAACTCCTCCAGAAGCAACATCACCTGTCCTCAATCTCATAATGAATACGGCTAGTCGTGTTGGCGGGCGGACGCCTATCGAGGCATGCACTCCGTCCCGCGAGACGGGAGAGCCTGACTCCACCGATGATCTGAAGTGCCGCCAATACTGGAGAATTGCAGGCGTTCGGCTAACGCTGCATTCACAAACGTTAAGCGCGCTGCATTTCGTTGGGCACAGCCGGCTTCAATTGAGCTCACGATCCCGCAATGTCGATTCCACAACTTCAATGCCGGGATCGCGGCCTGTCCGCTTTGCCAGCCGGGCACTCATCCCGCTTTGCCTTGCTTCACGTCATGGACGATGTCACCGATGGTGCTTCCCACGACCATCGCGGCAACAACAGGCCAACCGGCGGCTACCATAAGGATGGCCCCGTAGCGCATGTCTTCGCCCGGCCGTTTATAACTGTCCCGGCCCGCGAAAAGGAGCACCGCGATCAGGCAGCCAACTGCGTATCGTCTAAACCATTTCACGACGAGAGACCTTCGTTTACGGGCATTCGTCGCCTCGAACACCGTCGTGGTTCATGATGTCGGCCGTCCGGCTCAAAGGCAGGCGAAATTTCAGACGATCACGCAGGCGCGTCCTGCGCCTTGCATGACCTGCTGCCGCTCATTTTCTTGCACACGCTGAGCAACGGCTCCGCCGCCGAGCTCAATCCTGTCACTTCGGTAGATCGCGGATTGCCAGCTTGATGACTGTGAGGACAACGAAGGCGGGGGCCCCGTAAACGATGGCATTCACGGCCCAAGTGATGGCGACGCCCAGGAAAACGGAACTGCCGACCGCTCCCCAGAAAAGGTAAGCTGCAGATATGCCCGGCATCTCCCATGCCATCACAGTGATGGAGTAGTCGGTGAGCTGCTCCATGACGAGCAGCACCGTCGAGACGAGCGCCCCGATTGCCAGTGCGATGATGAGAACCGATTTCATCGTCTTCAAAGGCCCAACAGCCCCATCAGTATCGGAATCATAAAAAAGGCTGCCAGGCCGAGGAGGCCTCCCACGGCAATTTTCACCCAACGCCGTTGGATTTTCGGCTCGAGCCATGTCGCCAGTTTGACCCAGAACGCATACGCCCATCCAGCAACAATCGAGCGGATCAGTGCGAACAGAAGCTCGCCGAGAATATTGGCCATGGCGGTTAGTCGCGTCATCTCCGCGGGGAGTTCATCTGCCGAGCGGCTAGACAACCTTGTCCACCCGTGAGTGAGGTGCCCAATTCTGCGGTTTACATCATCGTTCTGCGGCCCGGTTAGCGCTGTGGGGGTGCTTCGCGTGAAGGGGCTCGTCGTCTAGCGCTTGAGCATTGTCATCGCAATTCATGCCCTTAGTTCAGGCGCTCGGCGCGGCATCGTGACTGCTGACATCAGGGTGGCAGCAGCGATGTGCGACGAGCCCCGCGATGCCGCTCAAATCTGCGGTCAACAAAGGACATGCCATGAAGTTCGCTTCCACTCGCCTGATCGCCACCGACATCAAAATCATGGTTTCGTTCTACGAAATGATCACCGGAGTTTCCGCCGAATGGCTCGCGCCGGTGTTCGCCAAGATCGTGACGCCGGGCGCCAACCTGGCGATCGGCGCAGCCGAGACCGTCGCGCTCTGGAAAGAAAACAGTGCCGAGCCCGGCGCCAACCGCACCGCCGTGATCGAGTTTCAAGTCGAAGACATCGATGCGGATTATCAGCGCCTGAAAGACAAGGTCACGCTGGTGCATGAGTTGAAGACGATGCCTTGGGGCAACAAGACGTTCCAGTTTCGTGACCCCGAAGGCACCGCAGTATCGCTCTTCATGCCGCCGACCGAGGACGCCGGAAAGCGCCTCGCACCGCGATAGGGCGATGGCAGCAGATCGGCCCGCAATGTTGCCAATGGCGCGTGTGCGGCGCTGGATTCGCGGTGAAAGTGCGTGCAATTCGCCGGCTGACTTGCTTCATCAGCCGGTTTCGCCCTCACGTACTCGTGCGCCGGCCCTCCAGGATTTTCCGGCTATCTCCTACTCCCGCGGGCTAGCGATCGCTGTAACAGTCCTGGACTGGACTCAATTCACCCGCGGTCACCATACTGACGAGGTTGACAGCCACAGAGACGCGTCTTTATATTCTGCAATCAATAATTGTAAGTGATGTCATTCATTCAGGATAGCCATTTCGAGAGCTTATTCGCCATGTCATCACTCTATGGCAATCTTTTTAAGTACAGAGAAAGCGAACTGCGATCTCCTCGCGAAGATTACCTCAGCGAGTGCTTGGCCGACTTCTTCAACCGCTTGCCGCTATCACTCCAATCTCAATTTGTCTCTCGAGTATTCTTGCCAGAGACCTTGCGGACGACGTTCGACGCCATCCTCACGGAGGCGACCTCCCTCAGCCTCGAGACCCAGCGCCAGATTGCATCCGGCCGCATCGATCTTGTCCTCCTGGCCGATGATGCTCCCATTGTAGCGATCGAGAACAAGATTGCAGCCAAGATTCAAGACGATCAACTCGCGCTGTACGGTCGTTGGATAAAGTCTGCTGCGCGGTCACGCCGCTTAGCCGTGATATGTCTACTGACCCATCTGACACCACCACCTCCCGAATTCATGAGAGGCGGCGAGGCTAGCGGTGATGCGACCCCGCATCTCGTCAGGTGGCCAGCTGTTGCCGCTATACTTTGGGAGCTTGCGCAAGGTGCGGAGGGCCGCAACGACATCAAACTGCTAGCTCGCGAACTCAGACGATTTTTGGAGGAGAATAATATGAGCACCGAATACGCAGGACGCGACGATTTCGCTGCCGCGCTCGTGTATTTGCGCGCCGGGTCTCGAATGGATCATACGTTCGGAACGATTTTCGAGCACATCAAATCGAGAGAAGGCTGTTTCCAAAGAAACGAGAACAAAAACGAGTATAGCCTCTTATTCGACACTCCCTATATGCTCATCTGGGGCTGGGCTTATCTTCTGCACCAAGTTCACCAGTCTATCTTCTTTGGTTACGGAATCGCGCTTGATCCGCAGTCCATCTTCACAGCTGGAGGTATTCCTACCCAAGCGGGGATCCCACGGACAGACTCCGCGTTCATCTGTGTTGGAACAGACGAGAAACGCGCCACGCAGGCCATTCGCACCCTCAAGCATGAGCCCGAAGACCCATGGACATATGCGGAGTTTGGTCGTTCCGTGGCCGTGATTTCGTTTAAACCACTGCACGATTTCATGAGAGCACCTCAGAATTTTGCGCAGGAGATGGTCCGGTGGATCGATCAAGAAGCCGATGCCGTCAATCGGTTTGTCAAACGGTTAAAGTAGGTGCGAGCGCCCGCCACCAGCTTCCTTTCAGGGGTTGCAGCTTCTCGGCCATCTCAGTCGTGAGTACCGCCCGGTTCCGATCTCGGTCTTGTGCAGCTGATGTTCGCAGCAATCGGTGTCACTGCCACTCAGCGCGAAGGGCACTCGCCAGAATTGCGGTGACAGTGCATTCAATTCGTTCGCCGTCGCTTCCCTGATGACTTTGCCACTTCTATCTACGCTTAGCGGAGAGCGCCAATTGAGTGCACTGTTACCTTTACCCCAGGGTCGTAGTGGTGGGGCGTCTTCGCTGCATGTACTCGCGGAAGGTCCTGAGAACCTCCAGCTCTCCCTCACATTCTTCTTGTGCTGTTCGTCCTGCTCCAACATCGCACGCTCTTCGCGATAGGCTTTGCCTTGAACGCGGTTGAACGTCTGCTCACCTCTTGACCAACATCCTGCCCAGCAAGGCTTCAGCGGAGGCTGTCCCGATACCGCCTCGTTGAAGCTGCAGGATCTCCTTCCGCTGGCGCCCGACCTGAGTCCGCATGCGCTCGATCTCGCTCGGATGAAGTTGATGTCCGGTATATCCCGCCCCACGATTTGAAGATGGCCCACGAGAAGAAAAAGGGTACATAGAGTCCAGCCGCTACGATTGTGTTACCGCCGATGGCCCCCAGCCGTTTGCTGACCGGCAGGGGTGATTAGGTTCCGAGGAAGCTAGGAGTGGTACCCGATGTGGCTATTGCGGCAATGGCAATATCTGCACATTTACTTTTTTGAACAGCTCGAAGAGCATTCGAGATGGCGCCAACTAAAACTATTGGGCAGTTCCAATATCGTACGGGCTTCCGTTCTTATGCCCGCATTCGGCTACATGCTGTTGCTCAATGAAAACGTGCACCAGTACCTGACGATTAAATACGATGGTTGGCTGCTCAATTATCTCCCCAACGTCTGGCGCATTTGGTTTTTGTTCTACGGCAGCTTCTTTGTCGCTCTGGCTACGATCCTTTACAGCATCTACTGTCCACCCGAAGTGAAGAATTATGTCAGCGCGTTCGACATGGCGGAAACCGAGGCGAAGCATCAAATCAACCTCAAGCAGGCAGAGGTAGTTCGAGACAGGTTGAAGCGGCTGTGGGACACCATGCCGAAGTGGATGCTTCCCTACTTCGACCTCAACAGCATAAATCTAGACGGCAATCTTTACGACCGCGCCGATCCTATCGCGCATCTTGCGAACATGTGTCTGGTGCAATGGATAATACGGACATGTGGCACCGAGGCCTAAGGTGTTTAATCTATGCCATGTACGCGACAGGTCTAACACTCGTCGCTGTACCGGCTGCATTCACCTTCCTACAGGTGACGTGGCTTGCCATAAGGCGCGCTGTTTAAGCACCCTTATTTTTGGTGCTGCCATTGGAGTCCCCACCCGCCCGCCTCCGGCGCTATTGAGGAACCCAACTCACCCGATCACCGGGTCTCGACATCCGGGCTCTCCAACAGACCGGGGCGACGACAACTATTGTCCTTGGGGCCGTGACCCAGCGACCCAGGAGGGCCCCCTCGAGTGGCTAAAGGGCATTGAGACATTGGTCGTTGTCGTAGGCTTCATTCGCCTCGCCTTCTGGAAACGCCGAGGCGTTCCGCCGAGTGGCAACCCACGGGCCCGGACAGCAACTCATACGACTCCAGACCCATTCAAATTGATAGACGAGATTCCGAAGTCGGCGCATGATTCAGGTGCAGGGTAGAGCCTGGTTCAGGCTGCCTCACAAGACAGCAAGTCCACAGCAGCGGGCTCCGTATGGAGTACGGCCCTCGCCCCCTGCCCTTTGTCGCAATTTGCTGCTATTCATCGCCTCCGCCCAAACCAAAAACCCTCCATCCACCAAGGGAGCAACAACCATGCGATACCTCCACACCATGCTGCGCGTGCGCAATCTCGATGTTGCGCTGAAGTTTTACCAGGATGCGCTGGGACTGAAGGAGGTGCGGCGGATCGAGAACGACAAGGGGCGTTTCACGCTGGTGTTCCTGTGCTCGTCGGACGATCTCGAAGCGCTGAAGAAGCAGCCGCAGACGCGCGGCGCGCCGCTGGTCGAGCTCACCTGGAATTGGGACGAGGAGAAGTATGGCGAGGACCGCTTCTTCGGGCATCTCGCCTATGAGGTCGACGACATCTACGCCACCTGCGAGAAGCTGATGAAGGTGGGCGTCACCATCAACCGGCCGCCGCGCGACGGCAACATGGCCTTCGTCCGCTCGCCCGATCTGCACTCGATCGAGATCTTGCAGAAGGGCGATCCGAAGCCACCGCAGGAGCCGTGGTCGTCGATGCCCAACATCGGCCATTGGTAGAGCCTTTTTGCGGGAACCAGCCCGTACCTGCGGCGTTCTCTCCCCGACAATGCAATTGGAGGAGGACGCGATGGGACGCGGAATTTTGTTGTGGATGTTGGGTGTGCCGATTCCGGTGATCATTCTGCTGTGGCTGTTCTTCGGCCGCTGATCGCCTGACCAGGCTTTGCCTTGCAATGAAAGCTCCGCCTCAGGCGGAGCTTTTTGCATGAGAGGATCGGCGCAATCGCGCGTCGCTCGCCGCAGTGAATTCCGCTATTACCCGCGCCGAAAGAAACGCCTGGGGAGGATGATTTGCCGGACCAAAAGCTGACGATCTGGGGCCGCGCCAATTCGGTCAACGTGCAGAAAGTGCTGTGGTGCCTCGCCGAGCTCGGCCTGGCTTACGAGCGCATCGACGCCGGCATGGCGTTCGGCAAGACCCGCGAGGCCGACTACCTCGCGATGAACCCCAATGCGCGGATCCCGACGCTGGTCGAGGGCGACTTCACGCTGTGGGAATCCAATTCGATCATGCGCTATCTCTGCCTCGCGCACGGGCGCGGCACGCCCATTTATCCCGAGGCGCCGAAGCTGCGCGCCAGCGTCGACCGCTGGCTCGACTGGGCACTGTCGATGGTGCAGCCGGTCGACCGCCCGGTGTTCTGGGGCCTCGTGCGCACGCCGCTTGCCGAGCGCGACATGATCCAGCTGCAGAAGGATGCGGATGCTGCCGCCGAGGTCTGGGCCATCGCCGACCGCCTGCTCTCCACGCGTCCGTTCATGGACGGCGATGCGTTCACCCTCGCCGACATCGCCATCGGCGCCTATGCGCGGCGCTGGCTCGGCGTCGAGGGCATCACCCGGCCCGCCCAGCCGCATCTGACGCGCTGGCTCGCCGAGCTCGGCAAACGGCCCGGTTTTGCGCAATTTGTGGCACCGCCGATGTCGTGAGCGGTGACGCGGCTTAAACCTCGTTGAGAGCACGATGAATCGGCACTTCGTCGCGTGCCGCCGGGAGCTGGCGGCTACTGTGCATGAGGTTGTTTTCGCGTTTTTTTGTTTAGGGCCAGCCGCGCTCGAACAGCAGCACGCAGAAAATCAGCACGAGCGTCACGGCCGCGGTGGCGAGCCGCGCGGTCCAGGTCAGGCCGCGGCCGACCCACCACAGCAACGCGCAATACATCACGAACGGGACGATGATTTCGGGCCGCATGATATCAGGTGGCATGGGGCGTCAGCGCCTGATCGTGGTCTCGACGCTGATCGAGCCGCCGATCTTGACGCAGGTGCCGGTGCTCTCGACCATATGGAAGCCGCGGCCATAGGCGGCGCAGGAGCCCGCTTTCGCGCTCCCGCCGACACCCTTGAGCGGCAAGGCCTTGCCGGCCTGTGGACGCTCCGCAGGCGGCAGACGCAAGGCATCCGCCGCGGCCGCGGACATGGTCAGCAACGAGATCAGGATGAGGAGCGGCGCACGCATGCGGGCCGTTCTAGCCCGGACCGGCGCCTTGCGCCATCGGGGTCACTTTGCCCGGGGTCAGATGAACTTGATGCCGGCCGATTTGCCGCGGCGCCACACCACCTGGCAGCTCCGCCCGGTCCGCGCATCGCGCGCGAACGCCATCCGGATCACGCCCGGAAGCTGGCTCGCATCCTCGTCCAGCGTGATCTTGGCGCCCGTGGCGGAGATGTCCTGGACCAGGCATTGCCGCGCCGCGAATCCGCCCTCGAGCGTGATCCAGGCATGCTGCGACAGCGACTTGCGGGCTGCGCGCTTCTTGGGCGGTGGCATCGGCTCAAATTCTCCCAGTCCAGCGCTAGCTCAGGGAACCTAAGAAACCGTTGAATTCGCCCCGACTGATCCTGGGCCGGGATGCTATCCACCGGTGCCAAAAGACCGTTCCCGAACGGCTTGCCCAGGGCGCCAAAGGCCATTATAGGTTCGCCCGCGCAGCCGCCGGGCATGACTCGGGCGGCCAGCGGCCGTGCCGCGAAAAGCGGCGGGGCCCTGGGTTTGCTCCCTTCGTCTATCGGTTAGGACGCCACCCTTTCACGGTGGAGAGAGCGGTTCGATTCCGCTAGGGAGCGCCATCATCCGGGCGTTTGGATGAACCCGCGAAATCTGCCGCTCCGCATGAACCTGCCTGCCCCTCGCCTCCGACCAATGTCCTGATGGAACCGGATGCAGGCCCATGACGCAGCGCAAATCCCCCTCGGACGACCAGGCCGGGATTGCCTCGCCGGCGCCGCCGCCATGGATCCACCGCACGGCAACCTACGCGCCGGAGCGGCGCGCCAGAATGCTGGAACACATGGTGCGCGCCAGATCGCTGCCTCGGGCCACTGCTGCACCGGCGCGGTCGCAGGCGGCCGGCACGACCGTCGTCGCTGACGCTTTCGGCTACGCCGTTTTGTTCGGCATCATCGCGCTGCTGTTTCAGTCGCGCGTTCCGCTCTATCTTGGCGCCTTTCTCTTTTTCAGCGATGGCGAGCGCATCGAACTCGCTCTTGGAAAGATCGGCATCCGTCTCGAGCCCGGCACGGTCGGGCCCGACATCATCAAGGGCTTCGTATCCCTGTTCGGATGGTTCGCGCTGCTGGCGTCGTTGAAAGCGTCCGTCCCCGCGTGGCTGGCGGCATGGATGCTGCCGGACGCATCGTGGTCCTTCCTCGCCGGCATCGCCCTTCTGCTCGTCATCGTCGAAGCATTCGCAACGCGCGCGATGCAGCATGCATTGCCGTGGTTCGGATTTGAGAGGAGACCCAGCAGCCTGGCCTGCGCGACGATCAAGCTCGTCATGGCCCTTGGCGTGCTGGCCCTGCTGGTGCTGCTCGGATGACGCGATCGTGAGGTCGCGGGCCCGATAATCGCGGCGCTATGCCGCCCGTCCCGGTCGGCGCATTTACCAAAAATTTACCCCTGCTCGTGAGTGCCGGTATCATTTGCTTAGAATTTGATTGCTACCGTGGAATTACGGAAAACCTCCGAAACACGATTGGCGCCCATGTCCGTCGCAGAGTTCCTCAGACAGCGTGCCGTACAAGTCACCGTGAGTGGCAGCTACTCGCTGCCGCGTTGGTACGATTGCGAGGGCAAGCTCCGTACCTTCGCCTGCCGCACCAGCCGCGTTTCACCGTTCCGCATGATGGTCGACGTTCCCGTGGTCGGGAAGGTCGGCGAGCGCGTGACCTCCTACTTCCAGGACTTTGGGGAATTCCAGTGCACCATCAGCGCGACGCTGAAATCGGGCTTCCTGATGGAGCTCGACATGACGCGGGCCCGGCGCGCCTGGATGTCGGAAAAGCTGACCTGGCTCGAGAAGAAGCAGAAGGACGCCAGCGTCCAGGAACTGCGGAATGACGCGCGCTTCGTGCCGCAGGTCGCGCACACCTTCCTGACGCTCGCCGACGGCAGCACCCATGCCTGCTTCATCATCGACGTCTCCACGGCCGGTGTCGCGATATCCTGCGAATACGATCCGCCGGTGGGAACTCCGCTTGCGGTCGGCGCTTGCGTCGGGCGCGTGATCCGCAAATTCGAACACGGCTTTGCGGTCAAATTCGCCGAAAAGCAGTCGCGGGATGACGTCGTCCGGCTGATCGTCCGCTCGCCCATGCTGCAATCGGCCTGATCCTCCGGCCGCGCCGCCCTATCGCAGCCCTATTTCGAGATAAGCTTTTGAAGGTCCGCGTCTTGTGCCGTGGATCATCTGCAGACTCGCGATCGGGGGACCGAATGGCAGTCGAGAAAATTACAGTCGATAAGATCAGGGTCGATAAGATTACCTGGGACAGGGTCGGCCGGGTCACCGAGCCCGGACGCTACATGTACACCTTCGGCTGGCTCACCATCACCGCCGGCGATCTCGACATCTGGAAGCAATACCCGCAGGCCGCGTTCACGCTGATGGCGCAGCATTCCGAACCGGACGCGTCCATCGGCGAGGAATTCCATCTCGGCGCCTTCGACGTCGCGCCCGACGCACCGCCGCCATTCACCACGCATTGAGACAGTCAAAGCGGGCTTGGGAGCGGCGGCCCTTGCAGATAGCAGAGGCCGCGGCGGGAACGCGTGGCACGGGCGTTGCTTTATCATTGCCATGACTCCCATCCCCACTCACATCCCCGCCGTCGACCAGGCCTTCCTGCTGTTGCTCATCGTGCTCTGTCTCGGCACGTGCCTCATACGCGCCTTTTGGGAGCTGGAGCAGATCCGGACACGCCGGATCTCGTCACCCTCTCGCGCGACGAAGCGTGACTAGGCCGGCTTGCCAAGCCATGCCTCGCCCGGAGGGGGCTACCCCGGCTGTGGACTTGCCGCGGCGACACGTTCATCGTGAATCGAAGAAACCTCCACATTGCCTTGATCTGACTTACCAATCGCGATCCGATGACAGGCGCGCGACCGTTGTCAGGGATGACGAGGTGGTTCTGTCATGCGATTGATTGCACTCCATATTCTACCCCTCGGCGACCGTCCTGATGAACGTAGGCTGTCACGCTTGTTAAGAGACGCGAGCAAGCGCATGACACAAGGTCGCATCGGACGATGTGGATAAGCGGATCAAGGGAACCTATTTTCGGCGCCGATGTACCTGATTGAAGCGTTACCCACCGTCATCGGAACGGCCGCCATTGCCCCGGCGCTGCTGATGCTGTGGCTTGTCATCGCCGCCGAGGAACGCCCGGGACCGCCGGCCCAGGTCTGGACCGCGTTCCTGCTCGGCGCGGCCAGCATTTCGCTGCTGGGCCTGGCCCGCGCCCCTTTCGCCAAAATGGTCGCGGCCCCGGACAACCCGTGGGCGGCGCTGGCCATGCATTCGATCTTCGGCGTCGCGCTGCCGGAGGAAGCGGTCAAGGTGATCGCCATCGTGCTGGTCGCCTCGACCAAGCGGCGGACCTTCGCCAATCCGATGGACACCGTGGTCTATGGCGCCGCGGTCGGCCTGGGCTTCGCCGCCTACGAGAACCTCGCCTATCTGGTCCAGCACGCCGAGATGTGGCGCTCGCTGGCCGCCTTGCGCAGCGTGCTCACCGTGCCGTTCCACGGCGCGCTCGGCATTATCGCCGGCGCGTATCTGACCATCGCGCGCGCCGGCACGGCGCTGGGTGCGAACCGCCATCATCGCGACTGGGCCCGTCTCTCCAGCCGCCTGCTGATCTTCGCAGGCCCGCTCGCCCTGCATTCGGCCTTCGACTTCCCCCTGCTCACACTCCAGCGCATGCCGGATCTCGATCCGACGCTGCGGATGTGGTTGGGCGGCGCGAGCCTGCTGATCGGCTTCAGCTCGATCGCCTTCGCCATCCGCCTGGTGCGGCGCGTCGCGCGCCATCACGCACCCCGAACCGACGTCGCACGGGAGCGCCTCAGCCAGCTCCGCCGGATGTGGGCGCTGCTGCTTGCCGGTGGCGGCGTCGGCTTTCTCGGGCTCGCCTTCGTGCTGACCTCGATCCATCACTGGCTCATCAACCCCGAGCGCAATCTGACGCTGGCCCTGATCCCGATCGGCCTGGTCTCGATCCTGCTCGGCCTCGCACTTCTGATCGTCACGACCGCGATCTATGTTCTCGGCCGCAACCGCATCCGCACCAGCGGCGAAGGTTTTTCGTCGGCGCACGGCGGCGGCTGAACCGCGGGGTGGCGAGCGCGGTGCGCGCGTACTAGGGTCCGGACTCATTTAGCCCACCATGAGATTGCGGCTGCGAGCAAGATTGCAGACAGGAAGATGTCTGCGCGC
>NZ_JBVVOT010000023.1:0-120794 GCF_055807455.1 Bradyrhizobium sp. Kon58 | reverse complement strand
CGTGTTGTCGTTGGTGATGTGGTCGCCGACAACACCGCTGTCGGTCGTGAACGAAGCGATCGTCGGCGCCGCAGGCGGGGTCGGGCTCGAGGTTCCGGATCCGGCAATGACCGCGCTCACCGCCTGAGAAGGCGCGCTGACATAGCCGAAAAAGTTGTTTGCCTTTGCCGTCAGGCTATGCGTCCCGGCAGATAGCGTCGCCGTAAAAGTCCAGGCACCGGATGAATCGGTGTCGATCAGACCGATCTGCGTCGCGCCATCAAAAATCTGTATGGTATAACCGCTAATCCAGGAACCAGAGCTCGCCTGCCCCTTTAGCGTGACTGCGTCCCCACTCACTGTCTCACTCGTGACAGTTACGGTCGGCACCAACGTCGAATGTGTCACAACAGGTCTTGCGGAGTTCGTCTGAGCCCCGACAGGTGCGGTTGGCGAAGGTGTGATGTTCTGGAAATACAGCCCACCCGTCTCCATATTGGTGTTGTTGTAGTACTTGGCATTGGGGGAATAAGTCGGATCGGAGAAGAAGCTTTCGTTGCCGAAAGTGCCCCCTCGCGTATCGGCGAAATTATCGTGGATCAGCACGGTTCCAGCCAGACTCGATCCCCCATTGACCGTCGTCATGACGCCGACGTTGGAGCCCGGAAGGGCTATGATCGTATTATAAGCCAGTTCCGCGCTCGTGACCGTCGAACCGTTGTCATTGAGCATGAAGCCCTGTGTACCGTCCGAATTTGACACGACGGTTTGGTACACAGTGTTGTACATGATGGTTTCAGTGAAGGGATTGCTCCCCATTGTCTGAAGCCAATCGGGATGCGCATTAACGTTCCCGTTGTCATTCAGCACATTGTACTTGATGGTGACCTGCCCACCACCCTGTGCCTGGATAAAATCGGAATAGGCATTCTTGAGCAGCGTATACTCAACGGTGAGGCCCGACGTACTTGTGTAAATGAGACCGTTGTTGAGCTGATCCGACTGCATATTGCCGTCGATGACGCAATTCTTGACCGTCAGATTTGAAGAGCCGTTGTCTCCGTAGATCGTGAAATTGCTGTTTGATCCAATCTTGAAGTTGGAATTGGAAATCGTCGTATTCGCAGCCTGCGTGATGACGGACCAACCGCCGGCGAGCGAGAAGTCGTAACCGTCAAGCGTGACGTTGCCCCCCGTGACCGTGACCTGATGGAGCGAGGAGTTAACTGAAACCCCAGCCATTTTTATTGTTGAAGGGTCCTTCAGGACGGTGCCCGCGGTAATGCCGACGGCATAGTCGACGCCGGCCACTTCCCAGGAAGGGCGCACAGTGTAGCCGTCCAATATTCCAGCCAATTGCGGGCCTCCGCCAGGCGCTCCAGCAGAACCATCGCCAACCAGCGGAGGATCGACGATCAACGTGCCACCGTGACCGTCGCTCGATGCCGCGAAGTTCGCCAGCGAATAGTTGCCCAGCAACTCAATACTGGCGGTATGCGTGCCGTCGCTGACCGTGAGTATGCCAGGCGAGTTGTTGCCGGTGTAACTGATCTGCGCGTTTGCGCCAGCTGTGACGTCCGCAAGATCAATGACATCGCCGATAGCAAGTTGACCGGCAATTTTGCCGCTGAATGTCGAGGAATCGTCGATCTTGAGGGTGCCGGTCGCTCCGTCGAATGCGACGGCACCCGAGAATGAAGACGAGAGCTCCAGAGTGCCACCGTCCGAGACCACGGCAAGCTGAGCGCCGGCATCCGCGGACGCACCTCCGCTACCAGCGACCTCCACCGTCGGGGCCAAGGAATGAGCGGGCGTATCGACGATCGTGACATCGCTCGGCGAACCCGAGCCCACCTCGCTATTCGCGTCCGACCGCAAACCTACCCCTTGGTCAAGCTCGGCCGTATGCCCGTGATGAAACACGTCGCGATGAAGAGACTGGGCGATTGCCATCCGAGATGCAGCACCCGTCGATCGGATGGCCATCAATGCGTCAGCCGCCGCGGCTTCAATCGACGCGATGATATCTGAAGAGCTGTGGCGCTCGGCATGATCAAACTGCACGGATGGATGCGTTTTGCGAGTCAAATTTGGCCCCTTTGTTCACGCACGTTTGGAATTCCCGCCTCAGCCGCTCAAGTTGCGCACCCCTGCGCTTTAAACCTGATGAGCTGTTACCCCAAACCCAACTCCTCGACTGATCCTCGGTCTGGTCTTTTTTAAGACGATTTCTAGGACTTCCTACGAAACGTGCCGGTGAATATTTCGCACAACTGAATCATTGAACGAAGTAAAAAAGGACAACAACGCCGCCAATCCGCCACGCTTGCTAAAAGCGCCTAAGCGAAATAGGTTCTTTTTTACAGAACGGCCGAATTAAATGGGTTTTTAAATCTACTTTAAATAAGACAGCTGCTTGAAGGTGTCGTCCGCTGAGAAATCGGCCGACTAGTGGAAAATGCCTCGATTCAGCCCCATCACGAATCAGAGCATACGGGCGCTCGCACAGGTGATTGGTCAATGTTGATGATTCAAATCGTCGCAGGCATCCAACGCTCTTCATGGGAGCTGCCGAGAGGGCAATCATTGATTTTATAGATCTCGACGCGCCGCCCCTTGTTGACGCTCAATATGGAGATCGCCCAAGTGATGCGGTGGACGAGGAAGGCGCCAAACACACAAACAGACGCCTCAACCAGCGCCGGCCCGACTAAGCGTGAGAGCCAGCCCCAGCCTGGGCGCCCCCCTAATTGCACGGATTGGCCCTCATCGTGCAAACCACTCATCGGACCGACCTGACAACCGATAGATCAGCAATCCCAACCATTCGTGGACGGCGATATCGACACGTCGCAAATTGTCCGTGGCCGTGTCTTCCGGCACCCACATCTCCTGCCAGCCATGGGTCCGCGACCCCACCGAGAAGGCGAACACATCAAAGCCAACCTTTCGGAAGGCACCGATCGCTCGTGGCATATGGTAGGAGGAGGTTACAAGGAGCCAATGCGATCCAGGCCGTGGATTGATGAGGTGCGCCGTATACCGCGCGTTCTCCGCTGTCGTCAGCGAATTCCCTTCGACCAGAATGCGATCCGCCGCAATTCCGAACGAAATGAAGTACTGCTTGACGACCGATGCCTCACTTGGGCCGTCGACGCCATCTGTCCCGCCAGAGAAGATGATCTTAGCCGCTGGGTATCTTTTGGCCAAGGCAACCATGACCGCCATCGGCTCTGTATCGTCTCGGAGAACGATGGTGCTGAGATAGCCGTGGCTTTGTGAGTCATACGATCCGCCAAGCACAATGATCCCATCGACCTGCTCGCGAGGAAGCGTCATCTCCGGGAATCGCTGCTCGAGAGGCGTCAGGAGCATATTTCCGATCGGTGACAAGCCTCCGGCCGCCAAGACAGCCAGAGACAGTGCGGCAAACAGCATCGCGCTTCGGCGGCGAAAAGTAAGCAGGATCAGCGCCAGCACTGCGAAGGAGGCAATGACATTAGAAGGGACAAGAAAGAAGCCAATCAACTTCGAGAACGTAAAGTGCATCGCGACATCCTTTCAAACCATTGCGGGCGCACCCTCACGAAGCTCGCAACGATCTGACTTGTACGAGAGTTCTCAGGACGCCAAACCGGAGCGGCGAGGATCAATCAAGCGATTCAATTCAGTCAAATGCGCCTTCAGGCCAATCAGGAGGCCGGTCAAAATCCAACCGGATCCCCATATGTGCACGGTGAATGCAATGTAGAGAGTGAGAAAAAGCACGATCCCAACGATCGTTGCGAGCTTCTTCTCGGTCGGCGTCAGGTGTTGCCCACGACTCCCAATTGGAGCGGCCCCCATCAACGAAAGCCCGACCAGCACAGCCCCAGGATAGCCAGACTGGATCGACAGCACGAGCCATAAAGAATCGATGGAATGGTCTATCTCATCCGGGAGCTTACCAAACCCAAGCCCGAACCAGGGCGATTGTGACACGTAAAGAGTGACCATGTGCCAAGTCCATTCGCGGTAATAGCCGGACTCGGGCGAGAAGGTCAGGTTCGAGATTATGAACCCGACGGGATTATTGCTGATCACGAACGCAGCGCTAACCGCAAGTATACCTATCGCGACCAGAACCAGCCAGCGGCCAGCCATACGTGAAAACATCGAATTGTAGGCAAGCAGAATGAACCCGATAATCATCACCTGAAGCGGTGCCGACGAAAAGGCCAGGACGGCTCCGAGCCCGCACGCCCCAATGACGAAGAACCGCCCGGGGACAGGGACCGAGGCCGCGATAAGTATGCCGATCGTGGAGATAAAGCCAAACAGAATAGGATGCTCGATTGTTCCTGTCGCCCTCAGCAAACCAAGGCGATAGGCGTCGTCCCAGGAATCGATGCTATGCATCGGGCCTGCGATTGCGGCGGCCAGATCGTGCGCGAACCGATGGTTAGTCACAGGATCGAGCGCCCCGACGAGCGCAACCACTGCAATTGCTCGACAAAGCAGGTTGGCTAAAGCCAGCGCATGACCGCGCTCAGACAACAGAATTCTGGTCGCCATGTAGGCGACGCCAAACTCAAGAATTGTGGGGCCGGCATGATTGAGCGCCGATACCGGATCGTCGACGTTGGCGGGTCCATAGACCAGCCAGAACCCGGCTAGGAGGACAAGAAGATCCGATAGCACGAATCTGTAGCGTCCAGCCGATGCCTTCTGTAGTCCCTTCACAATCAGGATCGGCGCCAGCAACAGACAGAGCAGCCTAACGACAGTCAGCCTCAGCCCGAATATATAGAAAGAAAGTTCCTCAGGCAGGAACAGGCCGACGACAATTGCAGTGACCATGAACGGAAGCGCAGACGCGCGCCCCGAAATCGAGGCCGGTTGCCTGCCCGGAAGATGGGTCACGACTGCGGACGCCGACGGTCTCATTTCACTCGATATCCGCGGTTAACGGTATCCCCCTCGTAGCCCTAGAATATCACGTGAGGGGACGACATCGTCAAATTTAATCGGTAGAGTCGTTTAAATAATATCATTAATACTGCTTCTCCAGCCGACAATGTGTTTGCCTCCAAGGAGCCTCGAAGCAGTCGGCGCCAATGAGCGCGCAAACTGTCGAGCGTGGCCCGGAAAAACATGTTCCGACGTGTTAAATAGGCGTTTTCCATCCGGCCGCCGGAGACCTTGCATCCAAGTATCTGCCGATCCTGGAGCTGCTTTGCCAACGCCCTTGTCCACGAACATAATGTCTTTGCCGCGCGACTATCCCGCTAAATGGATCCCGCATGACCGCTGGCAATACACGCTAACCGCTGACAGCCCTCCTCAGGTTCAACGATCGCTTCGGGATCATTGCCGCGGTGAAACTGTAACGTTACTTCCGTCGAGACGCCTACCCGCTCCCGTCGAGAGAACCACTGCAGGAGCCCGGCCTCCGGGTTTCGGCAGCAGGATTTGCAACCGGCGGCCCGATTGGCAGATTAGTGCCAATCGTGAGGCCGTAACCCAGCGCCTTTGTACAACGCGTGGGCAACTCTATGGCGCTCTAGAAGCGTTGTCCGGATCTCAAGAGGGTGTTGCCGCTCTTACGGTACCCTTGGCCCGGCGACGGGGTCGTCGAAATGACCCCGATCATATTCGTCAGATCCGCAAAGTTATCGTGGACATAGGCGTCCGCTATCGTGCCTTTGACCTGAGATACCCGGAAAAAGGTGCTCCCCCTAAGTCCCCCGACGGCTGTATTCGACGCGGTATTGTACGCAACTTCCGGTCCATTCATCACTTGCGTGCCTGACCCGAGTTGCGTCTCCAGGTCGATGAAACTGCTCGGACTCGCTTTGGTCGCAACCATATGAACGTAGGTGTTGAATAGGATCTTTATGTTGTTGGCCCTGCCGTCACCCGCGAATTGTATCGCATCGGCGTGAGCGCCGGCTTCATAGCCCATGGTGTCGAATAGATTGAAGCGCGCATCGATATCGGACGTCGCCAAGTCGATGAAATCATTCTGCGCACTATGTAACCAGTTATACCTCCAGAAGGACGTTACGCCGGTTCGCAAAAAGGCCAGGCAACCGAAGACTGTTTCCCCTGCCGAGCCCAGCCCGTCGATCTCGCAATATTTAACTGTCAACGGGCCGGTATCTATGTCGATACAGAGGTTTTGAAGCCTGGAGTTCGAGATCGTTAGATTGGCATGGCCGTTGCTTCGAATTTGCCACCAACCTCCCATCGTAAAATCGTAACCATCGAGGACAACGTCGTCAGCTTCGAGCCGCAGCACGATCGGGTTCGTTCCCGAACGAGAGGCTACATTCGGCATGATGCTTGCCGGATCCTTCAACTTGACACCAGCACTTACCCCCACGCGATAATCCACCCCGGCGACGGGCCAGGGTGGACGGACCGGATACGGCGAAATTCCGTTCAAGCTGGTGAAATATGTTGGATATTGCGCTACCCCGGCCGGCGCATCCTGGCTGCCAGAATCCGCGACCGATGGGACAGCCGTTTCATTCGACGATAAGGCAGTCGCAGCTCGCACGATTGCAGGTGCCGCGATCAGGTTGATCAAACCCGTCAAGACGCTTCGTCTAATGATACGCGAACCGTCCATAACGGGGATCCTTCGAAGCCAATGTTCGCTATCCTGACCGGGCCAGAGCGATAACCCGATGACCGACGGAGTTGCTCTCTGCCAGATCGCAGGTGGCAACTCAAGCGTTAGTGAAAGAGACGCTGCCATAGCTTCTCGGAGCAGAACGAACGATCAAACGCAAATCAAACAACGAAGCCTAGCGCAGACCTTACCTTGCGGGCTTCCAAGCCACCGGCGGTTGCGAAATCTGACCGGCGGTTTGCTGACCAAGCATGATGTATTGCTTTGCCAAATGATGCTGCAAACCGCCCAGGGAAAGCATATTCATCAACCTCGCCCGCGGGCCTTGCATTCCGGACATCAAACCTGCGATCACCGTCAAACTTGCATCGTTGAGAAGCTTCACCGCCGAACTCTCGACGAAGAACCTGAGATGCGTACGGTCGAGGATACCGGAATCCTGATAGGTGAAACGTCGCGTCAGCAGGAGTGGCAGCGAGACACTCAGATGCGCAATATTTGGCACTGAAACGATGATATGCCCTCCGGGGACCAGAAGGCTCGAGAGCTTCCGAAGCACTCCGACCGAGTCGGTCAGATGTTCGAGCACGTCAAGGAGCAAGATCAGATCGTAAGTTTTCAGTGCGGGCAGGACATCTTCAATCGGACCGATAAGTGCGACATCCACGTTCTGTGTCAGCTCGTCGCGCAGATCCGAATTTAGTTCGACCGCCGTAGTCTCTGCGCCTGGATACTGGGCCTTTAGCCACTTCAGCGTGCCCCCCGCCCCCGCGCCCACCTCGAGTATCCTAGTCGGATTAGGTGGCAATAGCGGTTCAATCTCACGCCGAACAAAGTGATAGTAATCCATGCTTCAAACTCGCCTTACGAGGGCACCAGGACTAATGCTCATCGATTTGCCTCTGCTGCGAGAGCCTCACATAGGTCGCGTTGATGCCTCGCGTCAGCCAAACGGCCACGGCCCCCTTTTGCGCGAGAGCTCTCTCCTCCACGAAATGCCAGGAAACAACGGCCAGGACTACCGTTATCGGCATGGACATCGCGACCATCATGACCGGCGTGCTCTTGACGTAAAGAGACGCAATGATCTGCTCGACGGGAAAAGCGTAAATATACATACCGTAGGAGTAATCACCTAGTCGGTTATATGCAAACAATAGTCGGCATTTCAGAAAGCCGATGTAGAAAATGGTGTACGACCACGACACGACAAACAACTCGTGAAACCACGGTCGACCGTAGGAGATGGCCGTCACCAACGCCAATAAAGTGACGATGAGAAGCCGCAACTGCATTCGATCACGAAACTGGAAGATCGTCATGCCCGCGACGAAGGGTAAGGACAGCAGATGCAGATTTCGAAGGATTGTGATGTGCGGGTAGTCTTCCCGGATTAGTGGGATGCTCGCAATATACCAGAAGGCGTAAACGGCCAGAAACAGCGCATAGCGACGCCAATTGGAGGTGAGGCCCGCGAGACCCACGACCGTGAGCATGATGTAGCAAAGCACCTCGTAGACAAGCGTCCAAAGCGACCCGTTGATCGCTACGGGATACGGATTCTCTACGAATACGCCGGGCAAACCGAATTGCAGCGGCCAGAGAGCAAGATTTCTCGGTATGTACAGGAACGTCTCTTGATCCGACAGATACCGGGCTAATCCAATCTTGGTGGTTGCTGGACCGAGTATAAGCGCGGTGAGTACCAGCACGCAAAGCAGACCCGGGTAAATTCGCAATGCCCTCGCGGTCGCGAAGTGTACGAAACTTCGCCGATTGTGGAAGCTCAGGGAAATAAAATATCCGGAAATAGCAAAGAACGTCAGTACAGCGAGCGTGCCCAACGTCATTCGAAGGGCTGTCTCAAGAGGCTCCGACGTCCCGGGACCGAACGAGAGCGGATAGGCGTGCGAGATCAAGACCGCACCGGCGGCGATCATTCTCAGAACGTTGAAGCTGTTGTCCCTGCCTTCGGTGACGCTTGACTGCAACAACATCGATTGATGGCCTCATGGTACCTTACGCGGAGTACCGATCATCCGCAAAGATTAGGGATTCGAATGCTTAATCCAACGCCGATCCTCTATGTTTGAACAGACCGGCGCCGCACGAGCCAGTCGCCAATAGCGTTAGAAAGCGCCCCGCGAAGACTGCGGTTGGTGTGCAATTCGAACCACACTTGCGAACCAATAAGTCCGAGCCCCAGCAGAAAGAGCATTCCGCGCGCCGGCCACGTCGGATCCGGTTCAAGCGCAAGAAAAGCGGCAAGCGTGGCTGGCACAAAGATGGCTGATATCACGTCCCGCATGACCACCGCCGGCCCTCGGCGAGACTGCTTGTCGCCCAGTGATGCAAAGAAGACCAAGAAAGAGATGAACTCCCCGATTGCTATGCCCACGAGCATGGACTCCAGACGCGGCCAAATAGCTATGCAGCCTGCCGCGAAAAGCAATCCGAAGCCAGACGACAAGTTCAAGACCGCGAGCTGCTTCGTACGGCCACCCGCCAAGAGAAGTGAAGTTGGTGCGCCCGAGCGCTGAAGTCTCAGGCAAGCGATCAGCACGAAGAGGACATGAGCCAGCGCGCTGATCGCAAAGGACTTCCCGTATATGAGCGGGATAATTCCGTCGAGAGTTAGCACCATCCAGAGCGCGTAAAGACTTGTTATAACTGAATAGACGCCTTGTAAGACGCGATAGCGTTCCTGCCGGAGTGCCACATTAGCATTATCGGCGAGCAGAAATGAAAACCCAGGCCCGCCGAGAACGTTCACGATCAAGTGCGTCGGAATCACGCTCATACTGAACATGACAGCGTATGTGCCTAGCTCCCTCACACCGAACCAATATCCGACCAGGACGCGGTCGAGTTGGGACATGATGGCGAGACCAATCCCATTGAGCGTCAGAGGGAGTCCGAACGCGAGAGCTTGTCGTAGCTTGGTCTTGTTAAAGCGAACCCGGTATGGAGAACGCGCAAGCGCATGAGACAGGCCAACATAAACCGTCCATTGGAACGCCATGCTTACGATGATCGCCCAATGATTGCGCAGCGTTGCCGCAGCGAAAAGTAGAACGACAACCGAGGTGAGGTTGGCCACGACTTGGGCAATGGTGTCCGGGCCATAATTATAGGTCCGCTGAATTTGTTTGGTACTCAAGTGACCAAACGACCCAATCATCGAGATGCAGGCTGCCCAGGCAAAACTCGATGAGAAATCGGGCACCCCGAACAGCCGAGCGGATAATGGCGAACAGACCACGAGCAAGATTGTAAGCAAGACGCCATTGGTTAACGACAACAGGTGTGCCGTCGCCAGCGCTCGCGCCGATCCATTGATCATGACGAAACGGTCCAGCGCAACGTCGGTCGCAAGGCCGCCAAGACTCAAGACGACGCCAATCGCAATCGCCGTCCCGAACTCGTCCGGCGCAAGCAATCTCGATAGGATAATATTGCCGACAAACCGCGAGCCGAACACGACTAGCGGCGCCAGGCCACCGACGAAGACACGTTCCGTCCACGTCCTAAGCAATGTCACGCGCGTCTTTCCATACCCTGCGATTCGGTGCGCGGTGAACGCTTCGTTTCACCGAGACGCACCCGAGCTCCTATCGGGCATATCCTGCCAAATCCCGCGCATATCGATAACTGCGAGGTGGCGGCGCTCAGCGAGAGGAACGAGCTTGAAATCGTCGTGATCGACCAGGACGATCGCTACATCGCACGTCTTGATGGCTTCATTGAGGTCGGTCAGGGTGGCACCGTGCTTGGAAATACTCGCGGGCAGTTCGCGAATATTCGGTTCGACGATTTTCACGCGACCTCCATAACGCTCGGCGAGCTGATGCGCCACTTCCAGGGCCGGGCTTTCCCTGAGATCGTCTACGTTCGCCTTGAATGCCAAGCCGCAACACGCCACGTTCGCGTAAGGATGCTCCTCGATCAGGGCCATGGCTCGCTCCACGGTCCATGAGATCTTTGAATCATTGACTTCACGGCTCGTCTTAATGAGGCGCGCGAGATCGGGCGCCGAGTCGACGATGAACCAGGGATCGATCGCGATGCAGTGCCCGCCCACTCCAGGACCGGGGCGCAGGACATTAACGCGGGGATGGCGATTGGCGAGATCGATGACCTCCCAAACATTAATTTTGTAACGATCACAGATCAAGGAGAGCTCGTTTGCAAACGCAATATTCGTATCGCGGAACGCATTTTCAGTCAGTTTGACCATTTCTGCGGCACGGGCACTGGTCGGAACGCACGCACCTCTCACGAACGTTTTGTAGAACCGCTGCGCTCTTCGGGCGCAATGAGGCGTCACGCCTCCAATGCATCGATCATTGTGGACCAGTTCGGTTAGGATTCGTCCGGGCAAGACGCGCTCCGGGCAATAGGCCACCGAGATTGCCTGTTCGTCCCCATCGGCCAAACCGATTTTCAGGTCGGGCCGAAGATCGGTGATCCGCTTTGCAACGGCTTCGGTTGTCCCGATCGGCACGGTTGATTCCAGAATCACCAGATTGCCAGGGCGTATAACTCCGGCAATACTCTCCACAGCGCTCATCACGCTTTTGAGGTCTGCTCGCTTTTCCTCGTCGATGGGTGTGGGGACCGCGATCATGAAGACGTCTGCGTTTGGCGGATCTTTTGCAACCCTTAGAGATCCCGCCGTCACAACCTTTTGAACGAGACCTTCCAGGTCGGGCTCTGCGATGTGGATCGAACCCGAGGCGACGGTCTTGACCACACGCTCGTTGACGTCGACACCCACGACCTGCATGCCACGGCTGGCAATGACAGCGGCCGTGGGCAAACCGATATATCCCAACCCGACCACGACAATATTCTGAAACTCAGCCATTTAGCATTACCTTCACAATTCGCGTGCTGGCGTGACCATCCCCGAACGGATTATGCGCACGCGACATTTCCGAATAGTGGGACGGATCATCAAGTAGTGAGAATGTCTCGGCGACAATCCGGTCGCGGCTGGTCCCGACGAGCCGGGCGGTCCCGGCCAGCACACCCTCTGGGCGCTCCGTAGTATCGCGCATGACGAGGACCGGTTTTCCGAGCGAGGGGGCCTCCTCCTGGATACCACCGGAGTCTGTCAACACGATATGAGCCATGGAAAGCAGACCGACAAAGTCGGCGTACTCCTGCGGCTCGATGATTTCGGCGCGTGGATGCCCCGACAATCGGCCCTGCAGAACATTTCGAACATTCGGGTTGAGATGCATGGGCAGAATCAGCATCACGTCTTCTCGCTCGAGAATTCGCTCAAGAGCATCAGCGATGCAATCCATCCCCTGGCCAAAATTCTCGCGCCGGTGCGTGGTCACGAGAACGATACGTCGGCTGCCTCGCCGCTTTTTGAGATCATCCCAACGTCGCGACAGCTGCGGATCGGCCTCGACGAATGCCTTGGTCGCCACCAGCGCATCGACAATCGTATTGCCCGTAACGTGGATCCTGTCCGCAGGAATATTCTCCTTTAGCAACACGTCGGCAGCGAGCCTAGTCGGGGCGAAATGCTGATCCGCGATCGTTCCGATGATCTTTCGGTTCACCTCTTCGGGCCAAGGAGCATAAATGTTACCGCTGCGAAGACCCGCTTCGACATGCGCAACGGGAATGCGCCGATAGTAGGCCGCCAGGGAACCCATCATTGCGGTGGCCGTATCCCCCTGCACGACCACCCGATCGGGGCGGACCCGGTCGAGCGCTTCGCCAACGGAAAGCAAGATCCTGCTGCTCAACTCGTCCAAGGTCTGATTTTTCTTCATCAGATCGAGGTCGATGTCGGGAACGATCTTCACGAGGCGCAACACCTGGTCCAGCATCTCGCGATGCTGGGCCGTCACGCACACCGTCACATCAATCGCGTCGAGGGCCTGAAGCTCCTTTACGACGGGAAAGAGTTTGATGGCTTCAGGCCGCGTCCCAAACAAGACAAATATTCGCTTCGTCACGCGCGACGCCTCCTCAACCAGAACGAGACAGTCGACCAGGGCCAATGCTTTGCTGGCTGAGGAAGGCGCGAACCAGTATTGCCGCGAACATGACGTTGGTCTTGGTGTATCGCCACCACATTCGACGCGGCTCCTGATAGACCCGATAGAGCCATTCAAGTCCCATTGACTGCATGAGAGGCGGGGCTCGCCGCACATGTCCCGCGATGACGTCGAGCGAGCCCCCAACGCCCATAATAAACGGCACAGAGAGCCGGTCCTTATGTGCGGAAAGAAACCGCTCCTTGCGTGGCGTCGGCATAGCGATGAACAGACAGTCGGCCTTGCTGTCGATAATCTGCTGGACGACCTCTTCCTCTTGATCGGTACGGAAGTAGCCATCCCTCGAGCCGGCGATCTGGAGCGACGGAAACTGCTTCTCAATGACACCGGCAGCACGATGCAAGACATCAGGGGTCGCACCCAGCAGGAATGGCCGGAACCCGTCGCGCGCGCAAACCGAGAGCACCTGCCAGCATAGATCGATGCCGGTGACACGCTCCTGGACCGGAACCCCGAGCATCCGGAGCGCGAGGACGATGCCCATGCCGTCGATGCCGATCAGGTCGCTGCCCAGCACGTCTGAACGGAGGATGTTATCCGAACGCATATTTACGAATTTTGCGACGTTCAACGCGACATGATGGAGGCGCCGCCGATCGCGCATTGCCTCCTGCACTCGCTCGACGGTTTCGGTCATGGTTAAAATGTCGACGGAACATCCCAGCAGATCTGCCCGCATGCTAGGCTCCTAAATCGATTAAAAAACGCGCCGTTGGCGCACCAACTGATTTCAATAATAATCCGTGCTCATTTATTTAATTATATTATTATCTTGTCAACAGCGATAATAATTTTTCGGTTAAAATTGATAGCAGGCCTTGAATGCCCACGTTTTGGATGGTGCCCGGAGAAAGCAGACGATGAAGCCCCCTAAACCCTCTATCTCCGTCATCATTCCTCACCTCAACCAGCCTGACCAACTGGCGGCATGTCTTGCAAGCCTGAGTGCGCAAAGCCTGGATCGAACCTCATTCGAAATCATCGTCGTCGATAACGGCTCCGCCTCGCTTCCTTGGCAGGTCATCGAGCGATATCCGGGAACTCTTCTTCTACAAGAAGCCAAACCCGGTCCCGGACCGGCTCGCAATAGGGGGGTTGACGCCGCCAGCGGCGAGATACTTGCTTTCATTGATGCTGATTGCCGCGCGCACAAGGATTGGCTCGGGTGCGCCTTCGAAACCTTGGACCGGGCGCCAGCGCAAACAATTTTAGGCGGCGACGTGAGGATATGGCGAGAGCCAAATCTGCCGATTACCGCTCTCGAAGCGTATGAAAGCGTGTTCGCGTACCGCTTCAAGCTCTACATCGAGCAGCACGGGTTTTGCGGCACCGGCAATTTGGTCGTCAGAAGATCGGATTTTGGGCGGATCGGCCCGTTTCGTGGAATTGATATCGCCGAAGATATCGACTGGGGACAACGCGCCTGTTCTGCCGGGTACACGTTCAACTACGTTTCCGGTATGATTGTCTTTCATCCGGCCCGAGAAACTCTGCACGAACTGCTTGTCAAATGGGATCGGCATATCCAGCACGCGGTAAACGCCGGAAGACACACAGCAAAATGGCAAGCTTTATGGCTGTTGCGAGCTGCAGCCGTACTGCTCTCCCCCGCCCTCGATTGGGTCAAGATTTTTGCCAGCGACCGCGTCGACGGTGTAATGGCGAAGGCGAAGGCTCTACTGGTGCTGGTAATCGTGCGGGCATACCGGGCGTACAAGATGCTCCACCTCCTGATTTCGCGCAGAGAGGTCGAATGGAATCGCAAGCCCCACCATGGCTAGGTGTCTGGTCGTGGGGGAAACCAGCCAAGCTGATCCCTCATTCCGGGAGGAGTTATGGGACAGATACTTCACGGCAGCGCCACGACCACGCACGCCAACCGAGCGGCAATACAGCTATCGAAAGCTCCGCTCAAAGATCTAGCCGCCCGGCACGCCCTTAATCAGAAAACAGTCTCCAAGTGGCGCAAGCGGACCTTTGTTCACGATGCGCCGATGGGTCCGAAGATCGACGGCTACAACCTCGCCAAGCGGCTGAAGACACTACGCGGCCTCACACCCTACGAGGCCATCTGTACAGCTTGGGTAACGAGCCAGACCGCTTTCGGCTCGATCCCATCCACTTGACCTCGGAACTGAACACCTAGTCCTAGAACGACAGGCATATTAGGTCTGGTTAGCCCGTGTGAAAGCTGCATGATGTGTCAATTCCGGCAGGTCAGAACGACTTCCAAACGACCAGAGAATCCAACCAAGCTCATAGCTTCGACACTCGAGGCGAAGTTCAATTTCTGAAGGATCAATCAGCGAGGCGTCGTGCTGGAGTAACGCATTGCTAATCGAACGCATGACTCTCGGCCCCTTTGATTTCAGTTCCCCTCGTCGAACTTGCGAGCGGATGCTCAAGTGCAAGTCGGGCACAAGCATCGACTTGGAGAGCTGGTTTTGGCCCAGGACCCACCGAAATCCCTTGCAGATCGCATCGCGCGCCTCTTGTACGCCGTGTTGCTCGGCCATTTCAAGAAACGCCGGAGCCATACCGTATTGGTGAACCGAGTACACCTCGTAGAAGTCGAGCACCCTTCCGCTTGCTGCATCGAAGAACCACGGCCATTCGCCAGCTGGGCCCTGAAGGCCGATCAGCTTTCGGGTGGTCGCGTTGGCGATCTCTATGAGCCGGCTGTCATTTGTCAGCTCGCCATAAGTGTAGCAAGCAAGAAGCAGATAAGTTTGGGTCGCAAAAGACGCAAACCGACGCCTTGGTCCCTGAGCCGCGTCGAAAAATAGACCTGATGGCGAATGGTATCGATCACGCAAAAATTGAACCAGCTCAGCAGCCCTCGACGTCCACTTTCTATCGATCTTCGCTTGCGCCACCACACCGGCGATGATCATGCCAAGATCTTGCGCACGAAAGGACCGCCACTGGTTCCGGTCGGCAACGAGCCCTTCAATATGGCGAAGAATATCGTCGGGCAACGCCACGCCTAGCTCCGCTGAAGTCCAGAGTGCCACGCCTAACGCGTATTTGGAAACGGGGAGCGCCTTCAACTGTCGCGCATTGCGCAAGAAGATCTCGCGCAGGTTAACGTGAGCGGGGACTGATGGTACTCGCGTCATCCCAAGGAGCACATTGAGAGTATAGAATACATCGCTTTGAGGAACCGATTCATTTGGCTCGCTGCGCCCGTCCAAATGATAGATATGAGACCAGCGACCGCTTTCGCCGAACCAGCATCGATCCAGACCTTTCAGGGCATAATCCACCAGCGGAGAATTTGCCGGTGTCAAAGCATCTCGGACATTCATAATGGACCCGCTAAAAATTAACGATATTGATTGCGTCGACCTCTTGCACATCGATTATTTAGCCGACTTATCCGAAAAGGCAAATCAAGCGAGGCATTTTACTGATACATCGCAATTGCTCAGGCTCGTATCGGCGCCCCGCCGTTCTGGCGCGATGCCCACAGGAGCCGGTTGGTCATGCTGTGGGCGAGGGGGCAAGTCCCGAACGTACGTTTACCAGCACTTCAAGCAAGCGCGACGCAAAGATTGTTCACGGCACGGCGCGGTCCTACAAAGCCAGTTCACCCCCTGCGCGGGACGCCGCAAAGAGTCGGAACAGGAGTTGCAGTTCGGTGAAATATCTCTCTAATGCCGATGATCCAGACGCCCAGATGTCTCCCATCCGGCGTTCCTGGCATCGGCTTGCATTGGCTCTAACGCATCAATCTGTTCTCGATAGGATTCTTTGAGTGAAGGTAAATGGCCCTGGATCAGCACCGCATTGCGATCATCATTGTAGGCTTCCGCAACCCCGAAGACGTACGGGCTTGCCTCGCCGCGCTGTCGCACTCGACGGATGAACCGCACTTTGACGTCTTCATTTGCGAGAACGGCGGAGATGAAGCGTTCGTTCTGCTGTGCGACACACTGATCGGGCCGGGAGGGCCCTGCACCAGAGGCTCGGATCCGCCCCCGGAAGCACCGCCGGCCGTTCCTTCCCGACAGATCGAGATCGCCCGGTTTGCGCTCAAGGGGCGCAGCACCCGTGTGTGGGTTGGCTGCGCAACGCAAAACTTGGGGTACGCCGGAGGCACCAACGTCTGGATTCATCGCGTGTTGCCAAATCCAGAGTGGGATGGAGTATGGGTGCTCAATCCGGACTCGGAACCCGAACCGGACGCTTTAAAAGCTCTGGTGGATCGCTCTTCGGCTGGCAACAAGGGGATGGTCGGCAGCACTATCGTGCCTGATGTCCACAGCACGTATGTTCATTGCCGCGCCGGTCATCGATGGCGCAAGTTTCGAGCAGATCTCGCGCTGATCGGCCTCGGAGAGCCCATCAACACTCCTGTGGACCTCAAGTCGATAGAGGCTGATCTCGACTGCATCGCCGGTGGATCGATGTATGTTACGAGGCGCTGCCTCGAGGACATTGGCCCCATGGATGAACGCTTCTTCCTATTCTACGAGGACGCCGATTGGTCAAAGCGAGCAAAAAAGCACGGTCTTGGATACGCGCCGGACTCGATTGTACCGCACAAAGGGGGCACGACAATCGGATCGGCCCGTCGTCGAGCACAAAGATCCTACCTTTCGGTCTACCTTGAAAGCCGCAATAATCTCACTTTCGTCCGGATGCACTGGCCCCGCTACGTTTTGCTAGCAGGATTGTTTGGTTGCATTCACGCGATGATGTATCTCGTCGCGCGCTCGCCAAGAAACTTCGAAGCGGCTGCGAGAGGTTTGTTCGCGGGGATACGAGGCGAAACAGGCCAGCCGCAGTTTCACGATAAGTGAATACGTTCGCCACGTTCGCTGCAGCGATATGAGAGGGACACGGGTTTCGGCGCCCCATTCATCGGGACGTGACTTGGTCGCGCGCCCCCCCACCCTTCATTGATCCCAAGAACCGCTTGAGTGGGGTTGTCAATCTCGTCCACTGATAGGCGCCGTTGAACTTCAAAAAGAACTCCAGCGGGCCATCGGACGGATCCACCTTTGTCCGTCCACGCAACATATCAGGAGCCGTTGTATCGATCTCTTGCGAAGATATTGAGTACACCGTTTCATAGCCGGCCGCCCTACAATCGGCGAGCATACCAACGTCATACTCTCCGTAGGGAAATGAGAAATCGAGAATTGGTCCCCTGTTCAATTGCATCAATCGAACTTTCGAGTCCTCAAGCTCCTCCCGCAGCTGCTTCCGACCGAGAGATGGCATTAACGGATGGCTTATCGTATGTGACCCGAGCGAGACCAGCGAGGCACTAAGAGCCTGCAATTGCTCGCGGGACATAACCACCTCCTGGGCCTCCGAACTTCCGCCGGTACCGATTGCGCCTTCGATCTCGTTCATAACCCATCCCGGCGCGCGCCCAAGCCAGCCCACGGGTACGAATATGGTGGAGTGGAACGCATACTCAGCAAGCTTGGGAAGGGCATTTTGGGCGACGCTGACGAACGCGTCGTCGAACGTGATTGCAACGCATTTCTTGCCTTCAGGGAGGGGGCCGCGGTGTGAGGCCGGCACCACCTGGGCTCTGCGGTGAAGAGCATCAATCTGACGCTCGAACGCTGGCCGGTCTTCAGCCGAGATACCGTGGTAGTAAAGTACGGTAAGGCGCTGCGCGGACGACCGCCCCAAGATGAAACGCAAGATCGTGCGACCAGCATAATAACTCAGGCTGATCAGGATCTTCACGTACCGGCGAAATTCTATCGCTCTCATCGTGCGGCACTTAAGAAATTGATGAAAGTTCATGCTACTCCATATCATGAGATCAGTAAAAAGATTGCTCCAACCGCCTGGAATTAGGCTCCGAGTCAAAAAATAAGGGAGGTCAATTGTCCTGGAAGTAAGCTTTAACACTCTTCAGCCGCGCGCGCCGGAGGGGCCGTCAAACCGAGGCATCTGACGCTCATACCTCAGGTCGGCTCGAGCGAACGCAGCATGCTCCATGGCAATTGGTCCGTCTCACAAGAGGCAACGACAGCGAGGACGGGGGGAACCCGGGACACGAAGCCGAGTTCGCGAAGAAACCTGAACCAGATATAGTTGACAACCGTCAGGTAGACTGGTTGGTCCGAGTAGACCACTCTTCTGAACACAAAATACGTACGACCGTTCAGCTCGTTCAACCTGCGAATGAGATCCGCCTCGTGGCCAAGCGGCGAGACCCTGGCTACCCGCAAATGGCACGAGGGTGATCTTGCATCCACGATATGCATGTATTCGAGGTTCTCGTCGCTGACGACGACTTCAAACTTCTGCTCGGCCAGAAACACAGCAATCGCATTTTGTATCTCGACCGGATCTTCCGGCTTCAACATCAATTTCCACCCGATCGTCAGCGGGATCAAAACGATGAGCATCCACTTAAGCGCGGGAGAATATGTCACGTCTAACGCCTAGCATGCTGATTGCAGCGACGAGGATCAGAATAATGACGTTCACAGCCAACTCGGATAGCGGGCTGTGAAGCATCGCGTAATGCGCGTAGCTCAGCCCCATGAGGCTCATACGAAGGACGTTCACTGCGATGACGCATACGCATACAAGTCCGCACCAGAGGATGTCTTGCGGGCGCCTTCTGTGGCCTGTCATTTCGCTGATCGCGATCCAACACAGCAGGCCGAGCGATACATTTGCGAGCGACGAACACGACGGGAAGATCGCGAGTGTTCCCGAGTGATCAGCAAACTCGACCATATTGGCGTGCCGATCCGTTCCCAGCATCCATCCGACAAGCCACGCATCGATTGCCAGCACATATTTTGCGAACATATCAAAGATGAGGCGGCTCCACAGCATAGGAACCGTGGTGGCCAGGAGAATGACTGCCCCGCGACGCAATGGTTCGGATACCTGCTGGGTCGACAACACGTAGATGCTCAGCATGGCAACAGCGATCCAACTAGCCGCGCCAATGGGAAGTGCGATGACCAGCAAGAGAATGGCCGCAAGGGCAACGTCGACGGCACGCGCCAGCTCAGTTCTGTCGGACAGGACCAGCGAAATTCCTGCAAAGCATGCCGCGATAACCACGGCGCTCACATCGAACGTGCCCAAAACGGCATCCTGCCATCCGATCCGATGCACCGACGAAATGGCTTTCGCGGCCAAGCCGTTGATGCAACCGATTATGAATACCCCCGCATAGAGCTCGCCGCGGGTCGGGCAATATTTCAAGATGGCGGTCATATCTTCAGCCATTTCGCTCGATGACCTGCTCCTGGACTTCAAATTCCAGGCGCGCCCCGCGGCCAAGGAAACTCATCTTGCTTCCGAGTGCCAGTTGCGGACCAAGTCCGACTTCCAGAATAGCTGAAAGACCCACTTCAAAACAATAAAATTAAATAGCGACAAAAAAGCGTGACGCTCATGCAGCGCTTCTCCATACTGATTTTATTGCTCTTTTCCCCCTTGAAATAATTTACCATAGCAATGCTATTTAATTAAATTTGGAAACGCTCTATGATTATTTAGGGACCTGGCGGACGCGTTTCCGGGACGCGGGCACAGCTGGGAAGCTTTTTACGCGGGCAAACAGTTTGTACGGTTGCGAACTACCGGGAGGCGATTTGTGTCATTGATAGAAGCGTTGCCAAATCCATCGAAGGAATATCGCTCCGACATTTGGGGCACCTTGTCCGACAAGGAGCGAGCGCAACTGCGCGCGTGGAACGACACTCAGGCTGATTTTCCGCAAGTTTGCGCGCAAGAATTGTTCGAGGCTCAGGTCGAGCGCACGCCGGACGCAATTGCGCTTACATTCGGAGAGCGCCGCTTAAGCTATAGCGATCTAAACGAGCGAGCCAACAGTGTCGCTCACTATCTCCGCAAGCGTGGGGTTGGTCCCAACACTCTGGTGGGTGTTTGCTTCGAGCGCTCTCCCGAACTGATCGTGGCCTTGTTGGCCGTTTGGAAAGCAGGCGGAGCATACGTTCCCCTTGATCCGGCCTATCCTAAGGAGCGGTTGTCCTTCATGATCGAGGACGCGAACCCGCTCGTCCTTCTAACGCAACAAGGGTGCCTGTCGCTCTTAACGACGCCTGTAGACAAGGTCATCTGCCTGGATGTCGATTCGCCAATCTTGAGCGGCGAGTCCAAGGCTAATCCCCCGTCGGCAACGATCCCCTCAAATCTGGCCTACGTCATGTACACGTCCGGCTCGACGGGCAGGCCGAAGGGGGCGATGATCGTGCATCGGGGCCTGGTCAATTACCTGTGGTGGGCGATCAAGACTTACCCCGTGGCTGCAGGGTTTGCCGTACCGGTTCACACATCGATATCGTTCGATTTGACGGTTACAAGTCTCTACACCACCCTTTTGGGCGGCGGGACCGTTGAACTTTTGCCAGAGGATGTTGGCGCTCAAGGGCTCATGGCAGCCCTCAAAGCCCCCGGAAAGCGAGGTCTCGTCAAGATCACGCCCGCGCATCTCGAGTTGCTTAACGCACAAATCGCGCCCGAGCAGGCCGCAGATGCAGCCAGCGCATTTGTGATCGGCGGGGAAAACCTCGTTGCCGAAACTCTCCGCCTCTGGCGCGAACATGCGCCTGCGACGCGTTTGTTCAACGAGTACGGTCCGACCGAAACAGTCGTCGGCTGCTGCGTGCACGAGGTTCAAATTGGTGATCCGACAAGCGGCTCTGTCTGCATCGGACGTCCAATCGCCAATACACAGCTCTACGTTCTGGAGGAGAACATGAAGCCGGTCGCGCCCGGAGTGGCGGGCGAGCTGTTTATCGGTGGGACTGGCGTTGGCCTCGGTTACTTGAACCGGGCCGAATTGACCGCGGAACGATTCCTGTCGGACCCATTCAGCACTGAAACAGACGCGCGCCTCTATCGAAGCGGAGACCTGGCTCGTTTTCGCAACGACGGCATCCTGGAGTATCTCGGCCGAGCGGATGATCAGGTGAAAATTCGCGGCTACCGCATCGAGCTCGGTGAGATCGAAGCCAATCTCGCGGCCGAACCCAACGTGCAAGCGTGCGCCGTGATTGCTCGCGAGGACGAGCCAGGAAACCGTCAGCTCGTGGGATACATCGTCCCCCGTTTCGGTGCGCTGGACATGAACGAGCTAAAGGAATCGTTGGGAACCCGCCTGCCCGAATACATGGTCCCTTCGCAATTCATGCTGCTCGAAGCCCTCCCGCTCACCCAGAACGGGAAGGTCGACCGAAAGGCTCTCCCCGCGCCTCTTGCTGCCAGCAGGGGCGAGGGCGGCCCCCCACGAACCGAGACTCAAAAGGCCATTGCCGCTGTCTGGCACGAGCTGTTGCGGACGGAAGGGATCGGCATTCAGGATGATTTCTTTGATCTTGGCGGGCAGTCTATGACTGCCGTCGGTCTTGTTGCGAGACTGCGCGCGCTCTTCAATATCAACCTCGAGATTGCTGTTCTGTTCGAGCGACCGACGATCGCCGGACTTTCGGAGGCGATCGATATGCTCGTGATCACCAACCAGAGCACCAGTACTTCTCCAGGCGCTCGTGAAGAGTTCAATCTGTGATGGATGATGCAGCCCTCCTTTCGACGCTTCGCGCCCGCGACGTCCGCCTGTGGATCGAGGATACGCAATTGAAGTGCAGCGCCCCGGTAGGGGCGTTGGATGATGAGCTAAAGCAGGCGCTTGCCAGCCGCAAGCAATCGATCATGACAATTCTCCGGCAAGCCGAAGCCCGGAATATCGAACGAACCTCGATCGTGCCTATCAAGCCAGATGGATCGAGGCCTCCGATATTTGCAGTTTCTGGCCACGGCGGCGACATCTTTTGTATGCTTCCGTTAGCGCGACACCTGCACGCGGAGCAGCCGATGGTCGGCATTCAACCGCCTGGTCTCGATGGCAGTGAGCCGCTCTCAACGGTCCAAGATCTCGCACGTTATGAAGTCCAGCAAATCCGCAAGTACCGTCCGGAAGGCCCCTATCTGATTGCAGGGCACTGTGCAGGCGGAGCTTTAGCCTTCGAGGTCGCGCAACAGCTCACAGCAATGGGACAGAAAGTGGCCCTGCTTGCGCTCATAGGCAGTGCGTATCCGACGATGTTCAATCCAACATCGCTGTTGCTCGTACGCCTTTCCAGCTACCTGAAAGTGCTGACCCCGAGCGCGTTCAAACGCCGCCTTCAATTGAGGCTCGAACGACAGAAGGGCGTGGAACTCGTGGGAGCCAGCAATCTCGCCGCCAGAAGCCGGGTAGAGAATGCAACAGTCGCGGCGGTCCACAACTATACGCCGCGGGTTTATGACGGCCATGTCGACCTCTTCATTACAGCCGACTGGTGGCATCGCGCACACCTTTGGAAGCCGTTTGCTCGTTCGGTCAGCGAACACCATCTTGAGAAGTTTGAGGTCAATGATCTATTGATCGGCGAGCACGTCGGCGTCCTCGCCGGCGCAATGCAAGAGCGGCTAAACCAGATCGGCGCCTGAGGCTCCGATACGCGCTTGGCGGCGAGAAGCCGCCAAGGTCCCGGCCGATCCCCATTCCGGGCGCACTGCAAGAATTTGGCAACGGCAGCACCAGGTCAAGACGATTGTGATGGCAGCCTGGATGCCACCCGCGTCGAACGGCCCGATTTGGCTCAAAGCGAGGAGCCGATCACTTCCTTTAACACCTCGTTCGCACCTCCGTATATGCGCTGGACCCGGCTATCGGTCCACAAGCGCGCAATTGCGGATTCCTGCATGTAGCCGTAGCCGCCGTGCAACTGCACGCACTCGTCTATGATCCGACACTGGCTATCAGTGAGCCAATATTTGGCCATGGCCGCGGTAACGGTATCGAACTGACCATTGATAAACTGCTGGATGCAATTATCCACGAACACCCGACCGACATGCGCCTCGGTCCTGCATTCGGCGAGCTTGAAGCGCGTGTTCTGCAGGTCCAGCAGAGGTTTGCCGAATGCCTTACGTTCCTTTACGTATGCGGTGGTGATTTCGATGGCGCGCTCCGCTGCCGCGACCGCGCTCAGTCCGATCGACAGCCGCTCGTATCGAAACTGATCCATCATTTGAAACAGGCCGCGCCCCTCGCTCGGGCCAAGCAGGCTACCGACGGGAACACGCACTTCGTCGAAAAACAATTCACAAGTGTCTTGAGCGTGCCGACCGACCTTCTCGAGTGGCTCGCCTACCCGATATCCCGGGAGATCTTTGGTCTCAATCACAAGCAGTGAGAGGGCCCTCGGCCCGGACACTCTGGGATCAGTCCGGACCGCGAGACAAACAAGACCGGCCTGCCAGCCGTTTGTGATGAACGTCTTTGATCCATTGATCACATAATGATCGCCATCTCTTTGCGCTGTGGTTCTGGTGCTCTGGAGATCCGATCCCGAACTGGGTTCCGTCAATCCGACCGCACCAACAAGTTCGCCAGCGGCCATTCGCGGCAGCCATCGAAGTTTCTGCTCTTCGTTTCCATAGGCGAGGATATAATGTGCAACTATGCTCTGAATGTTGAAGCCGAAGTGGACACCGCTCCGAGCAAGCTGTTCGATGATAACGGCCTCATAGGCGAAGGTCCCACCTCCCCCTCCATACTTCTCAGGTACGTCCGGAAGTAACAATCCAACCTGACCTGCCTTGAGCCAAGCCGAAGCGTCGGGGAAGCCACGTTCGGACCAACGCGCATGGTTTGGGACAAGCTCCGCTTCGATAAACTGTCGAACCGAGTTCTGAAAGATCCTTGTCTCATCGCTCATCCAAGGCGATTCAGGACGTGTCGGCATCATCATCTCAACTCACATTCGGATCGTGCACACCAACGATGCAGCATCGGCCAAGCGTTTGGCAAGGGGCGCAGGCGCCATTTCTTGAATCGGTCAAGGCAGATAGTAACAACAGAGAGAGCCAATTCGGAGCAAGACGCCGCGTGGCGGGACGATGGCTTGCCTCCTGATCGGGGATTTAAGACTGGCCCGACGTAATCGCATGGCCCTTTGCCAAATCACGCATTGCGATCATTCCGATCGACACATTCGGTCAACCTCGACCCACTTGCGTTCCGTGACAGGCATGCGTCTTCAAGCAAGACAGACGATTGCATTGTGCCGAGCACGTCCGTCGCGTGAGTGCGGCCGTCCGACCTCCAACCGACGGCAACGGCATTCGGTAGACCGCCGGTTTGGTCAACCCGAACCCCTATCTTTCGGTCTCCTGCGAGGCCGGGACAGAATCCCAGGTCGACCGACTTGGCAAAAAGGGGCTCGGCGCCAGGATTGTCATTAACGAAACTGGTAGTGCGCCCCTATTCGCTCGGAGCGAGCAGTAAAAGCGGTCCGCCCCCGTCGCAGCGACCCGTATCGAAGTGCTCCGAATGGCCAATGACTTTAACGCATAACGCAAAGCAAAATAATAAATCATATTGCAAATTTTTGTTTTATATATAATAAAATAAACCCGATTTAATATGACCCGCCGTTTCCTGCTTGCGGCTGATAGTGAATTTTACACCACCACGGCAGGCATTTTCCATAGTGGAGTAATTGCATTGTGCGGCTTTGTTGGCATTTTCGAGTTCAAGGAACCACTCGAAACGGCGCGTAACCGCGCTTTGGAAATGTCCAAGATGATCAGACATCGCGGACCAGATTGGAGCGGCGTCTACTCGAATGAAGGCGCAGTGCTTGCTCATGAGCGACTTTCAATCGTCGATGTGGAGCACGGGGCCCAACCCCTGATAGACGAAATGGCGGGTCGGGCGCTGGCCGTAAATGGCGAGATCTACAACCATGTTTCGCTTCGAGAGAAGCTGAAGCAACATCACGCCTGGAAAACGAAATCCGACTGCGAGGTCATCCTCTATCTTTATGACGAATATGGCCCCGCCGTGTGCAATATGCTCAGCGGGATTTTTGCGTTTGCTTTGTTCGATGAAAAGAAGCGTGACTTTTTTGTCGCGCGAGACCACATCGGCATCATTCCGCTTTACATCGGGTGGGATCGTGCCGGGGCAACCTACGTCGCGAGCGAGATGAAGGCTCTGGACGCCACCTGCGAAACGATCCAGGAATTTCCGCCAGGCCATTACTATACTGGGCGGGACAGGACTTTCGTCAAATGGTACAATCCATCCTGGGAGCACCAAGCGCCGACGGAAAAGGTTTCGCTTCAGAAACTCCGGACGGCACTTGAGACTGCGGTCAAGCAGCAACTCATGTGCGACGTTCCCTACGGCGTTTTGATATCCGGCGGCCTGGATTCGTCTCTCATCGCCGCCATCGCCGCGCAACACCGGTTCAAACGAATAGAATCAGGCGATACCGAGGAAGCTTGGTGGCCTCGCCTTCACTCCTTTTCCGTCGGGCTTGAAGGCGCTCCGGATATGCGCTTCGCGCGTAAGGTGGCCGAGCACATCGGAACGGTTCACCACGAGATTGTCTTCACGATCCAAGAAGGGCTTGATGCAGTGGCGGATGTCATCCGTCATCTCGAGACGTTTGACGTTACGTCAATTCGAGCGGCAACGCCCATGTATCTGATGGCGCGTAAGATACGGTCGACGGGCATCAAGATGGTGCTTTCGGGAGAAGGCGCGGATGAAGTGTTCGGCGGATATCTGTATTTTCACATGGCCCCGAATGCACAAGAATTTCACGAAGAGACTGTTCGAAAGCTGTTCGCCTTGAGCAAATACGACTGCTGTCGCGCTAACAAGGCCACAGCCGCCTGGGGGCTCGAGACGCGCGTACCATTTCTGGACAAGGAATTTCTGGACTACGCCATGTCAATAGACCCCGCGGACAAGATGTGCCCGGGAAAAAAAATCGAAAAAAGCATTTTGCGAGAAGCCTTTCCCGACCTTCTACCCGATGAGATTCTGTGGCGTCAAAAGGAGCAGTTTTCGGACGGTGTCGGCTATGGCTGGATCGATTCCCTGAAGGACTACGCGAACAGCAAGGTCACTGATGAAATGATGTCAATCGTGGAGCGGACATTTCCGAACCAGACGCCAACTTCGAAGGAGGGCTATCTGTACAGGACCATCTTCGATCGCATTTTCCAAAATCCGACCGCCTGCCTCACGGTTCCGGTAGGCCCGTCGATCGCTTGTTCGACGCCCACCGCATTTCGCTGGTCGCAGGAATTTGCGAAAATGGATGATCCTTCAGGAAGGGCTGTGCGGAGCGTGCACCTTCAGGCAACAGAGTCGGTCTGATTGTCCCTGGAGCGTCGCGGCAAAATTACCGCCCGGAGGCTCGACGAGAGTGGCTTAGGAGACCGCTAAAGGATCGGCAATGTCGAAATGGGGAAACCGAATGCATCTGCCTTCGGTCTCCCTTTCGTCAAGGGCTAAACAGCGATGAACGTGCTGATTCCAATGAACCGTTCGCGTTCGAGTACCGAGCGACTTTGGTTGCTCAGTCCTGCTTGCGACGTCGCTTCATCAGCCAATAAACGCCGTATGCCGCGGCCGCGAGCGGAATACCCGCACCGGCGATGGGCCCCGGAGCGCCATGCACCCCACCATTGGCCCAATTGGTGGGAGATCTTCCGCCGTAGACCCAGTCGTTAGACGAAAGAGCAGCGTTGTAGAAAACATAGCCGCTGGTTGCGGTACCCGACACGGCTAACAGAACTAAGACAATCTTCAAAATTGCGGACATGTTCAGCTTCCCGTCACCTGTTATAATTCTGATCTTCTAACACAAATATACATCCGACACCTGAAAATTAAACACACCGCGGCATTTGATCGCATTTATTATCAAATGCAATCCGTGACTTAGGGTTCCAGTTTTTCATAATCCGACCACTTGATTCACGATTAATTTCGCCTCTCGTCGATTTAATTTTGACGTGCACTAACTTATCGATATGGTTTGAACGGGCCTGTCCGGATTTCGCGCAAGCTTTAAACTTGCGGGTGTCTTGGCCGGCCTGTCACGGAACGCGGGAAAGACCGGATGCTGCAGAACACCGACAGATCGAGGACTGCGCTCGGCAATGCCGACGGCCCGCCGCCGGGGGGCGCGACCGGAATCGGTCCGCTGGTGAATTTGGCACGTGGATTTTTGCGTCGTCAGTACGCCATCGTAATTTTTGGCGCGGTCCTCGCCCTGGCTGCTGGTCTGATCTACCTTCGCATCACGCCACCAACTTACACAGCTCAAGTGCGCATCCTGTTGGGAAATCAAAAGGCGCAGTTCATTCAGCAACAGTCTGCCGTTGCCGAACCGTCCTTTGACCCGAGGGAAATAGAAACCCAACTGCAAATTCTCAGATCCAAGGCTATCGCAAGCGATGTCATCGACAAACTCGACCTCACGGCCGACCTGACGAGGAACACGGACTCTCCATTGACATTAATGGGACGCCGCCTTCGCAAGTGGTTTGGTGGCACACCAGGCCCCGATGAAAGCGAGTCACAGGCGCGACTGGCTGGCGACGTTATGACGGCGTTCCAAGAGCGGCTTACAGCAGCGCGCGTGAACTTGAGCAACGTGATCGAACTGACTTTCAGCTGGAATGATGCGGCGCGTGCGGCCCAGATCGCCAACGCAATTGCCGACGCGTACATCGCAGATCAGCTCAATGCAAAATTCGAGGCCAATCGAACGGCAACTCTCTGGCTGCAACAAAGAATAAAGGCGCTGGGAGATCAGGCTGAAACCGCTGAGCGCGCGGTCAACGCCTACAGATCTCAAAACAACATTTTCTCGACGGAAGGAAAACCTATCGACGAGCAGCAAGTCACTCAGGTGAATAGCCGCATCGTAGCGGCCCGGGCTCAAACGGCGGAATTGCTCGCGCGCCTAAACCGCTATGAAAGTATTCTCAAGGAGAATCCCTCTAAGGGGGAGTCAATCGGCACACTCGACGCCTCTGGATCGGATGCGCTGGCGAGCCCTATTATCAACAGTCTGCGCCAACAATACCTCGAGCTGGTCAGGCGGGAAAGCGAATGGTCGGCGCGGTTCGGCAAGGACCACCTCAGTGTCGTCAACCTGCGCGCTCGAATGCGCGAAATTCGAGCGTCCGTACTCGACGAAGTCCGCCGCCTGGCAGAAACGAGCCGGAGCGACTACGAGGTTTCCAAGCAACGCCAGCAAGATCTCGAAAAGCAGTTGTCAGAGGCCGTTTCGGTGTCACGGGCGACGAATTCGGCGGAAGTCACTCTGCGGGAGCTCGAAAGCCGAGCCAAAGGCTATCGAACGCTCTACGACACGTTCCTGCAGCGATATATGGGATCGGCGCAGCAAGAATCCTTCCCTATTTCGGATGCCAGGGTCATCTATCCCGCCTCCATTCCTCAGAGCAAAAGCAAGCCCAAGACGACAATCATACTTGCGATCGCCTTGTTCGGAGGTCTTGGTCTTGGCGTTGGACTGGGCTTGCTCAGAGAAACGATGGACCGGGTGTTCCGGACGCCGGATCAGCTCGAGGCAGCTCTGCGCCTCCCCTGCCTTTCCGTCGTTCCACTTCTGCAAGCGGCCAGGCTTCGGAAACTGAAAGCCAGCCTACTGCCGGATCGGGAAACCGGCAGGAGGACGGTTTCCACGCATTCGCCTTTGCATTGGGCCGTGATGAATATGCCGCTGTCGCGGTTTGCGGAATCGATTCGCTCAATCAAATTGGGCATTGACCTCAATCCGACGCAAACGACAAACAAGGTCATTGGCATAACGTCTTCACTGCCCCATGAGGGCAAGTCGACGATCGCGGCGTCTCTTGCCCAACTGATCGGACAGGGGGGAAAGAGCGTAATCCTCGTCGACTGTGATCTCAGAAACCCGTCTCTATCAAAGGCCCTCGCGCCGGATGCGAGCGTCGGTTTGCTTGAGGTCATTTTCGAAAAATGCTCTTTGGAAGAGGCGATCTGGCAGGAGCCAAAGACGAATTTGGCCTTTTTGCCGGTGGTTAAGATTCGGCCGCTGCTTCATAGCAGCGAGCTTCTGGCAACCGAACACATGCGCAAGTTGTTCGCTCGCTTACGAACCACCTATGACTATGTGATTGTCGACCTGCCCCCTCTGACGCCCATCGTCGACGTCCGCGCCACGGCGACGCTGGTCGACTGCTTTATGCTTGTCGTCGAGTGGGGGAAAACCAAAATCGATGTGGTGCAACACGCCCTGCACACGGCACCAAATGTCTATGAGAACCTGATTGGCGTCGTTCTCAACAAGACAGACATTCGGGCGATGCTCCAGTACGATTCCCACAGAAGCGACTACTATAGCGACGACCACTACGTGCACTACGGTCTTACCGACGCTTAACACTATTTTTGCGCGCTTTGCGTTTGTTGCATTTTGGCAACATTCTCGCACCGAGTTGCTGGGGCTGTCACGACGGCCTGTCCAGATTCCATACAAAATGGCATTCTCCCCAGCGCTGACTTTCCGACGAGCGTGCGGGGGATCTCCTGTTTACCATTGCGCAAATGACGGTGAAACGAACTGCCATGCTCCTAGTGCTGTTTTGCGCCGGGTGTTCGATCGTGCCGACGACTGGACCGCAGGGGGTCGATGTACTCAACAAATCAGAGGGCGGACAGCCAGTTAGCGTTCCTTACGCGCTTGTAAAGGTCACCCCCGAAGTCGTTCAGACGCTCGGTCAATATATACCGAGGTTGTCGACGGCATTTGCCGACCGGTCGCCGCCGAAGGCATTTCGCTTCGGCATCGGTGATATCGTCAGCGTGACTATTTTCGAGGCCGCGGCCGGTGGGCTGTTCACGTCCGAGAATGGCGTGCGGGCTGGAAACTTTGTGACAGTCCCCAATCAGGCGGTCGACGAGAACGGGAACATCGCTGTTCCGTACGCCGGAGAGGTGCGGGCAAAAGGCCGCTCGCCTACCGAGGTTCAAGCGGACATTGTCGGCAAGCTCAAGGCACGTGCGCTTGAACCGCAGGTGGTCGTCTCAGTCGCCCAGCAAAACACATCACTTATCAGCGTTCTGGGGGATGTGCGCACAGCTGGCCGCTTCCCTGCAAGCCCTTCGGGTGAACGCATCCTTGACGCAATTGCGAGAGCCGGCGGTCCAGGCACTCAAGGCTACGATATGTGGGTCTCGCTTGAGCGATCGGGTCATCGCGCCAGCGTGCCTTTTGGCGCTCTCTTGTACGAACCCACGAACAACATCTACGTGCTCCCGAGCGACGTGATCTATGTGTTCGGCCAGCCACAGACATTCGTCGCGGTGGGTGCTGCTGGCGCATCGGCCTCTGCCGGTCAGGGCCTCTACAAGTTTGACGCGTGGAGACTTTCGCTCGCGGAAGCTGTCGGCAAGCAGGGCGGCCTTAACGACTCCCTCGCCGATCCAAGCTGGGTGTTTTTGTATAGAGGCGAAACGCGCGAAGTTGCGGCGCGACTTGGCGTGGATTGTACGAAGTTTGCCGGCCCAATCATACCTATCGTTTATAATGTCAATCTTCGCGATCCGTCGGGGTATTTCCTCGCACAAAATTTCGAAATGAGGAACAAGGACGTGATTTACACATCGAACGCCGCGTCGGTTGAGACGACGAAATTCCTGACTTTCCTGCGGACCATCATGGCTACCGCGAACGACCCCATCACCTACGCGACGAACGGACTTATCCTCAGGAACACCATTCAGGGTACTGGCTCGGCAACGGTCATCACAACGCCCACACCGATTCACTGAAGTTGGCCATTGTGATGGCGACGGATCTCATCGAGCACAGCCACGAGGCCCTTTTCCTGCGACATTGATCGCAGGGAGGCGATGTCGGCCTCCGGCTCTCGAGGCAGCAGTATGTTCATTTGGCTTTACTTCTCGGCAATTTTCGTTGCCTTCGCCGTGGCGTTCAGTGCGGTTCGAGCCGAAGGTGCAACTGGCTTCGGTTGCGCCATGATGGCGGTCGCTCTTATCCGCCTCGCCTTAAGTTCACGCTTGGGTGCCATCGACAGGTTGTGCCGCAACATGCGCCCGGCTGCGCTCATTGCGCTGATCGTCCCGGGCTTATGGATATTGCTCCAAGTCGTACCGGCTCCCTCACCTTGGCCGTCTGACGCCATCTGGTCAACAGCATCCAGCGCGCTGAGAATGCCGATCGACGGGACGATATCGATCGACACCGGAGCGACACTCCTGTCATTTGCCCGGTATTGCGTTGTCATCGCAACAGGGATTGCGGTCAGCGCCGCAACCGTGGATCGACAATCTGCGGAGAATTTTCTCTACCTCCTGACTGCCATTGCAGCGTTTGTCGCAGGACTGCAGCTCGCTTCCGAGCTCGGCTACGTTCACAGCCTCGATACCGACGCCGCGGGAGCCGTCCTCGTTTCTACGATCGGGATCATCCTGTCGTGCGCTTCGGTACTTAACGTCCGGGAACAATATTCCAGCAAACGTCGCCAGCCAAAATCCAGGTTGCACGCGGTCGTGGGCCTTGGGGTAGCGACCGCAGCATTCGCCCTGGGGACATTTTCAATGATGATGCTGGGAGAGCTGACGCTGGCTTTCGCAGCGATTTTTGGGATGAGCGCCCCGGTCAGCATCTATATCGTTCGAAAATGGCGCTGGGGAAGATGGGGCAAGGCGGGGGTTTTGACCACCGGCGTGGTTGCTCTTCTTGGTTTCGTGGCCATCGCGCCGCTCAAAACGGACGTGGACATCACAAAATTGATGTCCCCCCAAAAAAGCTGGAGTGCGACAGACCTGCTGCTGTCAGATGCAAGGCCATTTGGCTATGGAGCGGGCGCCTTCGAGGACATACTTCCGGTCTACCGTGACGTTGGCGACGTTACTCGCCACGTCTCCGAAACCGCGGCGACGATCGTCGCGGTAGAGATGGGCCGGACCTTCCTGCTCGCTGCGATCCTCGTTATGGCTGCAGCGGCCATTGTTCTTGCGAAGGGGTCGTTGGCTCGCAGCAGGGATTACGTTTACGCCGCTGCGGGCGCTGGCGTCTTAGTGACGACCGCGATGACGGCGTTCATTAACAGCGACGCCTTGAGCTTTTCAGCGCTGCTGATCATCAGCGCATGCATCGGCCTGTCGTATGCCCAAAGCCGAAGCGCAATTGAGAACGTCGTTTCATCGCTGCGAACTCGCGACGTCGACAGAACGCATCCAGTTGTTGCCGGGCTGACCGTTGATAGACCCTTGATGCGGTCATGCTGCGCCCTGTTCGGACTATTGCTGGCAGCGCAGGCAACCTGGGTATTGCTTCCAACGTACTTCCTGTTGGGAACCAAGACGGTCGCCTTTGGAGCGACGTATCCGCCGGTCTCGGTCCGTGAAAAGAATAGCCTTGCGAATGCTGCATCGATTGCCATCGCTCGTGGCGATCTGTGGGCAGAATACGGTTTTGCAGGCGCGGCGCTGTTGCAAGGGACGCCGACACGAACTTCTGATGAAGCTGTGCGTCATGATCTTCTCAAAGCCTTGAGATTTTCTCCATACCGAAGTGATGTTTGGCTGACATTCGCGTTGCTGGCGGACCAGCATAAGTGGGGCGCCTATGATCCAGGCGCACTGCTTAAGATGGCGTACTACACGGCTCCCAACGACGTTGAACTCGTACCAGCGAGGATTAAGCTTGCGCTGCGCTTGAGCGGCGCGGTTGCCGATCTCGAGCTTCAGGACATGATCAAGCGGGACGTCAGTCTCATTGTAAGCCGACTGCCGGCTCTGAGGCCGACACTCGTCGAAGCTTATGCTTCGGCAAGTGTTGACGGACGGCGCCTTGCCGAACGACAAATCGCCGAGACTGACCCGGTCTTTCTGAAGGAAATGCGGCCGCGGTGAACGTTATGCCTCTCTCCTCGAGGGCTCAACGTGCACGAGCCCTGCGCGCTGGAGTTTGGCTCGAACACACATCCCGGTGACATAGCCAATTTGAAGGAAGGCCTCCGCGGCTAATCCCCAGAGAAAAGCAGCATAGACGCCGTTCGACGCGCCCCAACAAAGCGCTTCTGCGAACGTGAACAACGCCAAAAGCAGGAGCGTCTCAACGCGGAAACATAGCCCTGCTACGTCTGCCTCCGGTGGGGGCGGTCTTGTGGGGCTGAGCGGATTGCTTTGTAACAGCATTTATGGACAGCCATAAGTTCAGTACTCAGGTTGAGCGTCTCGAGATGGTCGAGACCGGCCGTCGCCGTCATTGGACGGACGACGAGAAGCTGAAGATTGCTTGAGAGCATGCACGCGCCGCGGGCGATTTCGTCGACGGCGCGGCGGCGCGGGATATCGCGGTCGTTGCTGCTGACGTGGCGTCGGCTGTTCGCTGGGGTAGTGGTGTGGCTACCGAGCAGCCCAAGCCGGCGTTTGTGCCAGCGGTCGTGGTGAGCGCGGCAGCATCGCCGAATGCGCTGCCGATACAAGTTGCCACGCGGGCGAGCGGCCGGATGGTGATCGAGCTGGGCAATGATCGCCGGATCATCGTCGATGTTGACGTCGACGCGGCCGCGTTGTCGCGGGTGCTCGGCATTTTGGAGCGCCGATGATCCCGGTCGCAGCAGGCGCGCGGATCTGGATCGCGACCGGGCATACCGACATGTGCAAAGGTATGCAGGGCTGGCGCTCCTGGTGCAGGAAGGCTTCGGGCGTGATCCGTTTGCCGGGGACGTCTTCGTGTTCGGTCGCGCCTGCACTTTGATTAAGGCGTTGTGGCACGACGGGATCGGTTTGTCGCTTTGCGCCAAGCGGCCGGACCGAGGTCGCTTCATCTGGCCATCGGCGGTGGACGGCGTGGTGGCGTTGACCGCGGCCCAGCTGGGCTATCTGTTGGAAGCGATCGACTGGCCCAATCCGCAACACAGCTGGCGTCCGCAGAGCGCTGGATAGGCTGCGCAAAAATCCTCTGAGATTGTAAAAAGCCGGCGCCAAGCAGCTTTTATGATTCCATTGAGGCATGGAAGACGGCCTCGAAAAGCTGCCGGACGACATCGAAGCGCTGCACGCGGCGTTGCTTTGCGGCGCGCGCCGAACTCGCCATCGTGCGCGCGGACGACCTGGCGCTGATCGCGCATCTGAAGCTGCAGATCGAAAGGCTGAACCGCGATCGGCATGGTTCACGCTCGGAGCGCACCGCACGTCTGCTGGATCAGTTTGAGCTGACGCTGGAGGAACTCGAGACCTCTGCGACCGAGGACGAACTGACAGACGAAATGGCCGCGACAAAGACTGCGAACGGGACGACGACTGTGGCGTCGTTCAGCCGCAAGCGCCATCGCGCAAGCCGTTCCCCGATCATCTGCCTCGCGAACGCGTGGTCGTACCGGGACCCATGGCGTGCGCCTGCTGCGGCGGGATGCGGCTGTCGAAGCTCGGCGAAGACATTACCGAGACGCTGGAGGTGGTTCCGAAATCCTGGAAGGGGATCCAGCACGTCCGGGAGAAGTTCAGCTGCCGGGACTGCGAGAAGATCAGCCAGGCGCCGGCGCCGTTCCACGTCATCGCCCGCGGCTGGGCCGGCCCGAGCTTCCTGGCGATGGTGCTGTTCGAGAAGTTTGGCCAGCACCAGCCGCTGAACCGGCAGGCCGAGCGCTGCGCCCGGGAAGACGTGCCAGTCAGCCTTCGACGCTTGCCGACCAGGCCGGCGGCTGCACGCTCGCGCTGATGCCGCTGTTCAATCGCCTCGAAGCCCATGTGCTCGCCGCCGAGCGCTTGCACGGCGACGACACCACGGTGCCGGTTCTGGCCAAGGGCAAGACCTCGACTGGCCGGATCTGGGTCTATGTCCGGGACGACAAGCCGTTCGGCGGACAGGCCCCGCCAGGGGCTGTGTTTTACTACTCACGCGATCGCGCCGGCGAGCATCCGCAGGCGCATCTGGCGAGCTACAGCGGGATCTTCCAGGCCGACGCCTATGGCGGCTATGGCAGGCTGCCGCAATGCGGGTCCAATACTGGAAGCCGCCTGCTGGGTCCACGCTCGGCGGCCGTTGTTCGTGCTGGCCGACCTGGCCGAGAACGCACGCCGCAAGGCGCAAGGCGGCAAGAAGCCGGCGGTGATCTCTCCCCTGGCGCTTGAAGCCGTGCGCCGGATCGATGCTCTGTTCGAGATCGAGCGCGGAAGAATGGCGAGACGCAGGAACGGCGCCGGGCCGTGCGGCAGGAGCTGAGCGCACCGCTTGTTGCCGATCTGGAACGCTGGATGCGTGAGCAACGTGCCAAGCTGTCGCGCGGCAACGACGTCGCCAAGGCGATGGACTCCATGCTCAAGCGTTGGAGCGCGTTCACCCGCTTCCTCGACGACGGCCGTATCTGTCTATCCAACAACGCAGCAGAACGGGCACTCCGCGGCATCGCGCTCGGCAGGAAGTCCTGGCTTTTCTGCGGCTCGACCGCGGCGGCGATCGCGCCGCGCTGATGTACAGCCTGATCGTCACCGCCAAGATGAATGACATCGGCCCGCAAACCTGGTTGGGTTTCGTTCTGGACCGCATCGCAGAGCATCCCGCCACCGGCTCGACGAACTCCTGCCGTGGAATTGGTGCGACACGATCCGGCGCGTCGATCAGGCCGCCTGAGTGGTCCTGCCGTGGTTCTCACCGAATGCTTACCCTGCTACCAATCCGATGAGGACATGAGCAACTTATAATTGCATCTCTGCTCGGGCAATTTCAGAGTATTCTCGCGGATTCGAAATCCCCAAAGCTGGTTGATTAGCCTAGCTCGGGTCTTCGTTCCCAGTTTAATTAATTTGACTGCCGCGCCAGTATGAGTTATTTCCTTCATTCATTAATTTTTGGTTAATTAATCTAGTTGGAAGGCTTTAATCCAATGAATTTCATTGACCAACGCCTCCATGCCGAACTACGGAGCTCGGCCTTTCAGGGCCGCGACGTTCCCCCGGTTCCGATTCGGAAATGGCCCATTCGCTATCATTCCATCGAGGCGGCAACGATCCTGTTCGATGTCGCAACGATTGCCTTGGCGAGCGTCTTGGCGACCTGTGCACATCATGTCCATGAAGGCATGCGCGTCGACCTGGGGCAGCCGATCGGTTCTGCCATTCTTGTCGCAACGCTTTTTACGTTGTGCCTGAAATCGCAGGGCCTCTACGAGCCCACAGCGCTTCTCGCCTGGCGTCGCCAGGCCCGAATGATTTTTGCCACGTGGGCGGGCGTTTTTCTGCTTCTGTCCGGCATAGTTTTCGCGCTGAAAATTGGTAGTGAGCTGTCGCGCGGCACAAGCATGCTTTTCGCGGGACTAGGCCTTGTGGCACTGCTGGCCAATCGAATGCTCGCAAAAGGCCTCCTTACAAAGGGGCTCGCCGAGCGACGTTTCTCCGGGCTCAAGGTTGTGTTGATCTCCGGGCACGAAGCTTCTGGTCTTGATTTTTTCGATACCTTGGCCGCGGTTGGTCTCGACATCAAGGAAAGCTTTGCGCTGCCTCGACCAGGCGTGAACTCGAACATTCGCCGAAGGCTTGCTGCCAACGTGATTGAGCGTATCAGGGGCTCTGACATCGAAGCGGTGGTCGTTGCGGCCGATACGAACCAATGGCCCGAACTCCGCGACTTCGCGGCTGAGCTCAGGGTACTGCCCTTTCCCGTAACATTCGTTCCAACCGGCCCGGCCGCTGAGGCTTTCAAGCGTCCCTCCAGGGATCTTGGCGACTTGGTGAGCATTGAGCTGCAACGAGGCCCCCTCAGTGCCGCCGAATGTACCGCAAAGCGGTGCGTTGACCTCTTTGGTGCGGGATTGATGCTGATCCTCATAGCGCCGATGCTTGTCTTCATCGCGGTGGCGATCAAGCTTACCTCGCGGGGCCCAATTCTGTTCAGACAGCACAGGATGGGATTCAACGGCCGAACCTTCCAGATCTGCAAATTCCGAACGATGACAGTGCTCGAAGACGGACCCGCGGTGATCCAGGCGCGCGCCGTCGATAACAGAGTTACAGGTGTTGGAAAGTGGCTTCGCCGCACAAGTCTTGACGAGCTACCGCAGCTCTTCAACGTGCTGCATGGTAGCATGTCGCTTATTGGTCCCCGGCCGCACGCGGTCGCGCACGACAATCAATTTGACAAGCTCGTAAGGAACTATGGCTTTCGCCAGTGCGTCAAACCTGGGTTGACCGGCTGGGCTCAGATACACGGTTACCGCGGACCAACGCCCACAACCGAGTTGATCGAGCGCAGGGTGGAATGTGATCTTTGGTATATAGAGAATTGGAGTTTCAAGTTGGATATCTGGATCCTTCTTCGAACTCCGTACGAAGTGTTACGTGGCCGGAACGCCTACTAATCGACCCGCGCCTCGATCCTTCCATCCTCAAGAGCCTGTGCGATGTGCTCTAGCACTGCTTCTCTAGCCTGCAGAGACGGGCAACGCGCGTCTCTCATTGAGTTTTTGTCGGTGAGAAAATTCAACTGATCGATCGAAGGGGCGACGCCCGGCATCGCCTCGGCCAACTCTCGCTCGATGCGTTCCCAATCCTGGCTCATAGCAATTTCCCGATATGCATCGGTAATGAAGCTACTCCGGCCTATCGACCTTTGAAAAACAAAGTCGGTCGCGTGGTTAAGGACCAAATAACCCCCCGCGAGTTCCCTATCCTTATCTCGCCGGGCCGAAGACCAGGGCGCATTATGCGGCTTCCGCCGCACTCCCAGAACTTAAGTTACGCAAGCGCGCCGCTTTCGGCCGGTGCCGGCCCGACAGCATCGCGCTTGTCGAAAGTCAGATGTGGCCCGAGCGACGTCATCGGTGCCCCAGGTTCAGGAGGATATTATCTGGGCCGCCCTTAAGTTGCGCTAGAATCAATCAAAGGACTACCTTTACGTGCGGATGGCCGGACGTTTAATCCTTATCCTAATTGAAATCGCGCGCAAAAATTGCCGATTAAATAAAACTAAGACCTTTTAATGTGCAAAAAATTAAGTAAAATCTCTTTGATTTTGGTTCTGTTTTAAAAGTCGCCCAAACCTCGGTTTCTTCGGGAAAGCAAATTTTTTGACACAGGGCGCATCTTTGCTGGATTCAGATCGCATGACCAAGCTGGCTTTTTTGGAAGCGATGAATTTTGACGAGCTCTGGATCTTGCACGAGCGGCTCACAAAGATCCTCTCGGACAAGATCACTTCAGAAAAGCTGGAACTGGACAAAAGATTGGCGCAGCTCAATGGTGCGGATCTTGGCGAGAGCCAGGAGACGCAACCGCGGCGGCGGAAGTATCCCAAGGTCTTGCCGAAATACTACAATCCGTCAGCTCCTAACGAGAAATGGTCGGGCAGAGGCAAAATGCCTCGATGGTTGGTCGCCGCGCTTCAAGCCGGCCGGAAACTTGAGGACTTCAGGATCGAAGCCGCCGAGAAGTCTGATAGCTGAATCGTTCAGGCGGCATCAGTTGGCCAGCTGACAAAATGTGCACGTTGCAACGGTTGTTGCACGATGCCGAGAGGCCGGCAGGCAGAGCGTACAATCGCAAAATAATCGTACTATTAAGATCTTGGCGGGCGCGACCGACTGCTCGAATGGAACTCGACTTTATCATCTTGGATCGACAACACCGTGAGTAACCCTGTTGCGTACGCTCCTGTGTCGATGTTGATGCGATGGCTTCTAATCTCGGGTTCCAGGCTTGGAGTATGGCCATGAACCACTACCTTGCCGAAATCTCGGTCGCTACTGAGAAACGGCTCGCGAATCCACATCAGATCCTCTTCGCTTTGCTTATCGAGCGGAACGCCAGGCCGCACGCCAGCATGAACAAAGAAGTAATCTCCGCAGCTGAAAAAAGGAACGAGGTTCGCCAGGAAGTCAGTGTGAGCGGAAGGAATTGCGGCGGCCAAGGCGACGCTAACTTCCCGTCCTCTCTGCAGCACGTCTCTGGCGGAGATCGTTATTCCGTAGGACATCAGCGTCGTCATGCCCCCCAGTTTAATCCAGTTAGGAAGCATCTTTGGGTCGTCCAGCAGCCTTAACAATAGGGCCTCGTGATTGCCTCTAACAAAAACGGTCTCGTGCCGCTGCCCTCGGTCAATGAGAAGGTCGATTGTGCGCTTCGCATCGGGGCCTCGATCGATATAGTCTCCGAGAAAGACTTGGATTGCCTGTTCTGGCCTGGAACGAGCCAAGTCAGCATCGATGAGATCAAATGCACCGGCCAGCAGATCAGCGCAGCCGTGAAGATCGCCCACTGCGTAGATGCGGACCCCTTTTGGCAGGCGCGCGCGCCTATCGAAACGAGAAAAAAAAGTCGTCAGCAACATGGAAGCTTATCGAACCGCTCAGATGCCGGTCGCACTGGGGCGTTAGCGAAATGAGCCTGAGTACGCACCCCAGAATGCCGGCCCGCCATAAGGTCCATAGGCGCCATAAAGGGCGTAGCAAGAGTATCCGTCAGGACACCCGTGACGGTGCCTACCGGCCGGATACCGTACTTCGTATCCAGCAACACGATCGACCCTCGACGTCCGAATTGGGAGAGCTGCGTCCGCAGCCCGTATCGGTTCAGGGATAGATGCGGCGGCAACCGCTCCCACGAATGCTCCCCTCACAAGCCATCTAGCAAAGTTGAGCGCCGACATGATTTACCTCGCATTCACCTTAGACTTGCCAACGAGCCACACCACGGCGAAAACGAGCCATAACACAGCGAAAAGCCAATATCTATCCCGCCAAATTGCCCGGCCCAACGCGTGACGGGAAGAACATGCAACTTGCGCCCCCATTTTAGGCTGGACGTCGACCTCACAAGCGCGCGAGCAACTAAATAGACAATCGTTTGGTTAACAGCCCAAACAGGATATTCCTGCGTCGAAAAGTCGCGCAACGTCGCTACGCGTCAAAAAAACACCGGGGATGCTATAATCTTCCTGCATTATTGGCAGATGTCGGCACGTACTTTTTTCAGCAACAAATAAGAACTCACTTTGAAGATCACAGTATTTCACGAACCGTGGTGGTTGTCCGCTGTGAGTGGCGGCCTCGTTCACGAATCCGTTGTCAAACGCGGGAACGATGTGGTTGGCCGATTGCCTTACGTCTTCGCGCGCAAGGGCCCCTTTCGTCTGCTTCGCATGCCAGCATTCACACATGTGCTTGGCCCCGTCGTCGATTCCGGAGACGGAAAGCCGCAAACGCGTCTCACCAGACGACTGGCAATTACCCAGCAGCTAATCGACCAATTGCCGTCAACATCAGAGCTCAAATTCTGCTTGGATCCATCTTTGGATGATGGTTTGGCGAAGATTGACGGTCTTGCCTTCCAGGACCGCAAGTGTTCGGTTGCGCCTCAGTTTACCTTCGAAATCGACTGCCGGCGAAGCCTGGACGATCTCCTGGCCGCTCTGGATCTGAAGACCCGGCAGCACATACGCCGCGCCGAAAAGGCCTATCACGTTCGTTCACTGGACCAACCGGAAGTCTTTATCGATTTCTACTTGAAGAATCTCACCGCCTTCGGCCGGACCAGCCGGATAGGTTTTGACAATTTTCCGGTCCTTTTCTCAGAGTGCCGCGCCCGCGAGTGTGGAATTATTCTGTCGCTGTTCAATGAAAACGATGAGCCCATCGCAATGACTTTTTTGGTGTGGGGCCACGGCACCATGTACTACCTGCTCTCTACGCGCTCCCGTCATTCCCATGACTCCGGCGCAATCAGTCTGTTGTTATGGTCAGCAATCAAGAGGGCACACGAGCTAGGGCTCTTTCTCGACCTCGACGGCATCTACTCAAGCGGAACCGCTCGCTTCTTGGCCAACTTTGGTGGCAAGCTGAAAACGCGTCTCGTCGTCCGGCGCAGCCGGATGCCCTACAGCGCGCTCCAATACGTGAAGGCGCAGTATTCCGGCAACGAGAGCAATTTTTTCACTTGATGATATTCTTCGCGTGCAGCGCTGAAAGTCGTCTTAAGCGACGCTAGGTAAGGCTACGGAATGTTCGACGGCGCCGAAAATCCCCGCCAATATCTTATATCGCTGCGAGCTTCCGGCGCCAGGCCGCCCTTGTTCTGCCTTCCTGGTTCAGGCGGCGATGTGAGAATTTTCCGGGACCTGGCTGCAGCGTTACCGCAAGCGCAGCCCGTTTACGGGCTCGACATGGAATGGTTATGCGATCTTACGGAACATTTCTCCGTAGAGCAGATCGCTTCCTTCTACCTTCGTGCTGTCAAAGCCGTTCAACCGAGCGGTCCATACCAGTTCTGCGGGTACTCGTTTGGTGGGCTAGTCGCCTATGAAATGGCCTCGCAATTAGCAATAGAGGGCGACAGAGCGAGCCTGGTGGCTCTGCTCGACGCGCCGAATCCCGCCCAACTTGCCGCCTTACCGGAAGCGGATGCGACGGCTTATCGAAAAACCTATGTAAATGACCGGCTCACAAAGTACGGCCGTGACTTGATAAAGGGCAATATCAAGACCTTCCTCAACCGCGGGCTCGTCTTTCTTAGCTCCCGCAGCAGAGGATTGCTAACACCCTGGATCAAGAAAGCATTTCGGACTATCGGAAGGCCGCTGCCCACCAAGCTGAGAGGCGACGATCCTGGCTTTATAAATGCTTGGCACGCTTACGTTCCGAAGCCCCATCCGATGAGCGTCGTCTGCTTTCGCGCCCAAGATCGTGGCCCGGAACACGATCTTGATCCGACCATGGGATGGGGTACGTGCGCGACAGCTGGCGTCGCTATTCACCTCGTTCCAGGAAGACACGTCGACATGATGAGAGAACCATCAATATCTTCCGTGGCCGAAAAGCTAGACGTTCACCTGGTCCAAGAAATTAGAAGTTTGCACTAAGGCTGGCACCGCTGCCGATCACCCGGAGAGTTCGCTTCGCTTCACCGCGTGCAACAAATGGATCTTGTTAGATCCGTTTTGAGCCCATTTGCGCCAACTTGTATGCTTCGGCGTAGGCACGAGCCACTGCACCCGCACCATAGCGCGATCGGAATCGAACTTGGGCACTCATTCGTGCGCGCTCAAGAAAGTCGGTGTCAACGATAAATTTCTCGATGGCGCGTGCGAGGCCCGTCAGATCACGTGGCTCGACCAAAATTCCGGTTTCGCCGTCAGCGATGATGTCCGGAATTCCGGCAATCCGAGTGCCGATTGCGGGAAGACCAAGCGCCATGCCTTCCAACAGGCAAAGCGGAAACATTTCTCCCTCCATATAACTTGGCAATACCACCACGTGTCCCGACCGCATAACCGCCGGAACTTGCCGATGGTCGACCCGTCCTAGACACTCGACCACCTCGCTCAAATCCAAGCGAAGGATCTCCGCCTCAATTTCTGGCCGCGTCGGCCCGTCACCGATCAGGATTGCGCGAAGCATTGGGTATTGGGAATGGAGCTGCCCCATGGCGCCCAGCAATTCCATATGGCCTTTGCCTCCAAACATGCGCGCCGACATGATCAACGTTAACTGTCCCGGCAGGGGCTTCAGTGCGACGCCCTCGAACGCAGCTTCATCGACGCAGAACGGAATGACAGTCATTTGGCTTCTTGAAATACCGCGCCCGATCATTTCCTCGGCTGCAGTCGAATAAGGGAATACAACTCGATCCGCGTATCGCCTTTCCAGCCAGAAGGTAATGGAGGACACCAAATTCCAATATTTCGAATACCAGCTTAGCGTCGCGTGATGCGTGATTATAAGTGGAGAGGACCAACTGGCGAGAAACCCTTCAAGGCCTGCTATCCCGACAGCGTGAATATGCATGACGTCATGGAGCCGCTGCAATTTCCCAAGAGCCCGTACACGACGCAGGCGCGTCAATAGTTGCGTCCATTTTCCCTGCCGGCCACTCGTCAATGTCTCGCCCTCCGAGAGATCAAAGACAGCTATTCCATTCTCATTGGCGATCCTGCCCACTTCCTCCCGGGAGCGAAGATCAATTGCAATAGTGGACAGAAATCCTAACCTCTTTTGCGCAACGCAAAGTTGGAGTATGAATGTCTCCACGCCGGTCATCCCGAAATTCGTCGGCATGTAGTGGAGGATTCGCAATGACGGAAGGCGCGAATACTTCGTGCAGGCCATACCCAAATCCCCTTGCCTATTCTTTCAATAAACTTTTAGTTGATCTGCCCAGCAGCGAAAATTACTCTGGTGCGTTTACTTAGATAACAATAGTCTTGGCGTATCTGTTCGTGAATCGCACCTCTGGCAAGGCAACCTCCGTTCGCCGAGCTGGGCGATAACCATCAATATTTCACCACTATGCACCAACAGGATTCCAGTGCTTCAGAATGGACCTGCGACCATGGATTTGAGCGTGACACCCCCACGCTTCTGTTTAAATTAGCGCAAAGCAACTGCAAATCTCCCTTTATTATGGAAAGCAATCAAATTGCGCGTCAACAAAGCTACTTGGGACAAGATTGGCTATGTCACCAAACCGGGCTGATACACGTACACATTTGGCTTTGTGACGATCACTCAAGCCTATAATGGCCGAACGCTGTTTTCACTTTAGTCGCGCGGGTGCCAACCGAGATGTCGGTAAGTGAAGAGTATCTGCTTGGTGCGTTCGATATCGGTTACCGACAAACCAGCGATTGATGGACAGCGCGGTTCGTGACGACAGCGGCGGCGCAATCGAGCGGCCAAATCAAACAGTTTACGTCTTGAGACGCCTCGCCCCAAACCGCCACGGCCGACGAGCGAGCCATGCAGCGGGACTGTTCTTCTCGCAAACGCTCGTCGTTAGCCGTAGCCCGCGCGAAATCAAATCTCGAATGAATTGGAACAAGACACGGAGATGGTCGTGCCGTGCGCCACCGCGGTGGCGAGAATTCAACGACGAACATTCATTGGAGCCGAGCCGAACGTCCCGCGACCGGCTTTTTGCTACCACTGACTTTCGCTTAGACTGATCGGCTGAAACACGATACGACGCCTCGACAGCTCGAGTTCGACCCTCTGTGAATGTTGTTTCCAGCCCATCGTCGTACGCACTTTGAATTTTGGCTCCTTGCCTTGCTCCTCTGCTGCAAGAGCGCCGCGAGCGGCCTCGTACATCATCAGAAGGCTCGGCGTTGTGAAATCTGAATAATCCATACGCAACCCGTAAAGAACTCCACTCAACCGCGTTGGCGACAACCACGGCGCTCCCTGAAATAATGGGTGCAGCCTACCTAAGGCTTTGTTGGAAAGCGGGTATATATTAACCATTTTGTTCGGTTTGGCTAGTCGCCCGTCGCTGGCATCAAAGTCCAGTAGGGCCACAGTTTTACCCACTGGGGCCCGCGCGCCTTCCCTTTGATTTTATTTAATTTACTTTATTTTCCAACCTAACTCGGGGAGCATTAAACCGGCCTTGTTTTTGGGTTCAAAAGACGTCGGTTGCCGCTCAAGGCGCTGGTCGCTCGCGATAATCGATGGAAATGTGACGCGCGTCACATTTGACTTCCAGCGCTTCTCCCACCTGCCCGTTCACATTGAGAGCGCATACGATGACGCGGGTGCTGCGCGATGTCGGCTTCGAGATGGTCGAGGGTGCCAATCTCACCCGCGACGCCATGACGGCGAAGCTGCTCGAGTTCGGAAAGAAGAGCGAGGGCGCCGATGTCGCGCTGTTCTTCCATGCCGGCCACGGCATCGGGGTGAACGGCACCAATTACCTGCTGCTTGTCGATGCCGAGATGGACGTCAAGCTCGGCGCGGCGATCAATGTCGATCTCACGCTCGAACAGACCATGGCCGACGCCAAGGTGAAGCTGGTGTTCCTCGATGCCTGCCGTGACAATCCCTCGTGGCCAGGATCCGTTCGGCCAAGGCGATACGGTCGGTGACCGTTACGAGCGGTCTTGCCGAGATGAAATCGGGCGAGGGCACGCTGATCGCGTTCGCCACCGGCCCGGCCTGACCGCGCTCGACGGCGAAGCCGGACCAACAGCCCGTTTACCCGCGCACTCGTCGCCGACGTTGCGCAGCCGGGCCTCGAGATTCAGCAGGCGATGACCAGGGTTCGCGCCCAGGTCAACGATGAGACCAACACGGCGCACCTGCCCTGGGGCCACACCAATCTCTCGGCCCGGTTTACCTGAACCCGGCCGCTGCGACCGGGACGGACGCTGTTGTTTCCACTCCCGTCGTTGCCCAGGCTGGCGAGGTCGAGCTCGAGTTCTGGCGCTCGATCAAGGACTCCAACAAGGTCGAGGAACTCAACGCCTATCTCATCAACTATCCGAATGGCACCTTCAAGTCGCTGGCGCTGGCCCGAATCGCCGCGATCCAGGACGGTCCCTCCACGACGACCCGTAACTCCACGGCCGGCGTCGATCCCAGGTCCTTCACTGATACCGCCGACCAGACCACCGAGGACCAGATCGGTCTCGACAAGAGCCAGCGCCGCGACGTGCAGCGCCGCCTGACCGGCCTTGGCTTCGACGTTGAGGCGACCGGTAAGTTCGACGAGGACATCCGCTCGGCCATCATGCGCTGGCAGGCTGTCCGCGGCCATCCCGCGGCCGGCTACCTCAACAAGCTCCAGCAAAAGGCGCTGCAGTCCGAGATCGTTTCCACCCGCGTCGCTTCCGACGAGTCGGACGAGCCCGCACGTCGCCGCTCCTCCGGCGGTGGCGGACGCCGTGCTCATGGCGGCGGTGGCGGCATGGGTGGCCCCGACGCCTTCTTCCGTAACATGATGGGCGGCATGTTCGGTCGCCGTTGAAGTGTCCGAAAAGCCAAAAAGAGAGGTTGGGCCATGATGATTGATGTAGACAAACTATCTCTGCGAGAGGTTCTGCACCTGCGTCGTGAAATTCAAATAGTGTTGGCGCAAAAACCCCAACAACGAGGCGAGAGGATCATCCGTGTCGAATCCGAGTTGGACAGCGCGATAGATACTCGACGCGCAACAAGGCATACGGATGCCTAGCGCAGCTCTTCCGCTAAGCCAGTTTGAGCAAGGTACCAGAACCATCGCTTGCGCGATGATTCGGTCGTGTAAGGCGTCACGTCCAGGGTAGCGTCGAGACCGGCTGCAAGTCACCGCAGTGAAGGGACTCACTCCAAGGAGCTACGCGACCCGCGGCCCACCACAAGATCCGCAACTGCATCGCCCGTGTTTATACGGTAGGCCGAGCTGATCGAATACGGATCATCGGCTTCGACGCGAATGCGATCCAGGGAAATCGTCATGGTCTCCGATGGCCATTGCAGCACCATTTTGCCAGCGTCATTTTTTCCACGTCCGTTGGAGCAGACCGGCAGGCGCCATTTAATACGGTTTAATTCTTTAAGTCCAAGAGGCCACAAATCGCCTCACCTTTGACGGGCTAAGCCGCGCGCGGAACTAATTCTCAACAAACTTTGAGACGACTCAGGTAGTGAAAGGATAGGGAGCGGAAACGATCGGATGACAATTAAGAACATCGTGATACCTTTGGAAATTGAGTATCTCCAACAGGCCGCCAAACATCGTGGGGTGTCACGCACAAGGCTCGTTCGACTGCTGATGGAGCGTGTCGTCAAGGACGAACTAGTCCCGCTAATTCTCGGGAATGAGAGCCTGCAGAAGCAAGAAGAACGCCAGCAGCGTTATCGCCGTTTCCGAAACTCCTAGGTTCTGTGCCCAAACCCCTTGAGGTTGAAGACGCAGAGTGATTCAAGGCCCCAAATGGAGGCTTTGATGGCACGCTTCGATTTGACAGACGCCGAGTGGTCAATCATCTGTCCGCTGTTGCCGGGAGCGGAAGGCAAAAGAACGGCCGGCCGCGGCCGGACGATCGCAAAGTACTCAACGGCATCTTCTTTGTATTGCGTACCGGCACGCCGTGGCGCGACTTGCCAGAGCGCTACGGCCCCTACACCACGGTCTATAATCGGTTCAATCGCTGGGCGAAGGCTGGAGTTTGGCTTCGGATATTCGAGGCTTGGCAGCGAAATCACCCCAGTCGCTGCAACTGATCGATAGTTTCATCATCCGCGCCCACCAGCTCGCCGCATGTGGTAAAAAGGGGGTCCGGATCACGCCATTGGCCGTTCTCGTAGAGGACTAAGCACCAAGATCAATGCCGTTGTTGACCACCAGGGACTACCGGTACGGATCGTGCTGTTGCAGGGCCAATCAGCCGACAAAACTATCGCGCCGATGCTGATCGAAGGGCTCAAGCCGGATCGCGACCTCGTCGCCGACCGCGGCTATGACGCCTGCGTTATTGTCGATCTGGTTGAACGTCGTGGCGGCCGGGCCCACATCCCCACCAGCAGAGACCGCAAGGTTCAGCGTTCGGTCGACCTCGCCATCTATCGACAACGCAATCTCGTCGAACGCTTCTTCAACAAGCTAAAACACTTCCGCCGCGTCGCCGCCCGCTATGAAAAGACCGCCCAAAACTTCCTCGCAGCCGTCCTTTTGGCTGCAACACGCCTATGGGCTAGGTTTGAGTCCACGGCCTATAGGCGGCGGGGACATCTGCCGCGCCGTCATGAAATACCGGGCGGGTCATGGCGAGGACACGATGACCCCGCGGTCGCAGGTCTATTGCAACCGCGCCCGTAACCGTCTTGTCGCCATGAACTCGACCTCGGTGGGGACTGAAGTGGCGGCTGTTCCGGATCCGGCGCCTCGCGGTTGCGGCTGTAGCTCCGGCCAAACCGGCGAGCCGCCCGAAGCTGTCGGCGCAGCCGAAAACGGTCTATGCCCACAATCGTCAGGGCACCGCGGCCGCCAGCCGCGCCTTTTGGGCCGCGCACGAGGCCAGGTCAGCCAGATCAAGGCGCGCATCGAAGCACGATGGAAGCGCATGGCGTCGCGTTGATTCTTTACAGCCGTTCGCTGAGCGCGAGCTTGTAGCCGACGCCGGTGACCGTCGTAATCACGGGCGTGCCGCTGCCGACGAGCTTGCGCCGCAGCCGCGCTACCAGCGCATCGACGGTGCGGATGTCGACCTCGTGGCCTGGCGGTTGCTGACGACCTCGATCAGATAGTCGCGGCTGAGCGGCCGACCATCGGCGCCGACCAGCGCCGCGAGCAGATCGAATTCGGCGCGCGTCAGCGCCACCGGCTTGCCGTCGCCGCCGAGCAATTCGCGCCGGGTCAGGTCGATGATCCAGTCGCCGAAGGCGATCGAATTGTGGTTGCGGGCCGCCTTGCGGTCGAGCGAACGCCGCCGCAGCACACTGCGGGCGCGCGCGAGCAGGTCGCGCAGATTGATCGGCTTGGTGACGTAATGGTCGCCGGCGATCTCGAGACCGAGGATGCGATCGACGTCGGTGTCGCGGCGCGTCACGAAGATGATGCCCGCGTTGCCCGGTCGAAGCGAGCAAGGCACAACGCCATTCGGCCGTTCGCACACGCTCGATGTCCTGCGCGGCCTCGCCATCGCCGGCGTGATGGCGATCCACGTCTCGCAATTTTTTCCGTCGCATATCCACGCCGTCGACTATGCCTTCATGTGCGGATGGACCGGCGTCAACGTGTTCTACTTCGTCAGCGCCATGACGATGTGCCTGATGTGGACGAAGCGCGTCGAAACCGGTCCGACGCGCAAGTTCTAGATCCGCCGTGCCTTGCGCATCGCGCCACTGTTCTGGCTCGCGATCCCGGTTTACCTGGTCATCAACGGCGCCGGGCCGAGCGACAACGCGCCCAACGGCATCGGCCCTGTTCAAGTGATCCTGACCGCGACGTTCCTGCACGGCTTCTGGCCGGACAGCGTCAACAGCGTGGTGCCCGGCGACTGGTCGATCGCGGCCGAGATGACCTTCTATCTCGTCTTTCCGCTTCTGATCACCGCGTTCGGATCGCGCCGCCATCTCTATGTCGCGCTGGCGATCGTGCTGCATCTCGTCAATGTCTGCCTGTTCAAGCCGTGGGCCTTCGCGCTGTTCTCCGCCTATTACGGCCCCGGCATTTGTCTGGACCACGCTGCACATCAGCTTCCTGAATCAGTTGCCGGTCTTCCTGGTCGGATGCGCGCTGTTCTTCTCGCTGCGCGACGGATTTGCCAAGTCGGACGCTGCGATCTATGCGGTCTTCATCGCGCTGTCCTTTGTCGCCAATCGCGTCACCGGCTCGCACGAATTCAACTATCTGATGATCAACCTCGTGCTCGGCGCGCTGGTTGCCGGCTGCATCAAGCTTGCGATCCGCTTCCAGCCGCTCGAAGCGCTCGGCCGCAATTCCTATTCGATGTACCTGTCACTTCGCGGTGATCTACGGCCTGCGTCAGCTCTGGCCGGTCGCCGAGGGACTGGTCTCGCTGTTCATCGCCTATGTCGTCACTGCCGCGCTGAGCTATCTCGTCGCACGCGCGACATGGCATCTGGTCGAACGGCGCGCACAGGACCTGGCGCACCGCCTGACATCCGCGGGATCGGACCGGTCGACCCTCCAGCCGGCCATTACTGCCACCGCGGCCGGCATGCGCTGACCGGCTTGCTTCATTGCCGTTTTAATCTCTACTGTGGAGACTCCTGACGCTGGAGTCGGCACCATCGAGGTCATACTGCTCGGCACCGGCGGCCCGCGCCCGGACCCGCGCCGCATGGCAACGACCACGCTGATCAGGCTCCGCGACGAGAACATCCTGTTCGACGCAGGCCGCGGCGTCATGGTACTTGCGGATGTCAGGCAGGATTATGCGGGGCCGGTTGTGCTCGGCGAGGATCTCACGCGCATCGAGGTCTAAGCGCCAACGATCAGTCGCCTCCGACTGGGGACGATCCGACCTCGATCCGGAACGACAGTCGCTCTTCCGCACCCGGCGCGACATGCATCAGGCCCGGCTTGTCCGTGAACTCGCCGTCGAAACCGGCAGGACTGGCGTAGCCGCGCCAGGGCTCGATGCAGAGGAACGGCGCGCCCGACGGCTTCGACCAGACCCCGAGCTCGCGAAAGCCGCGCCATGACATTTTCAGCCAGGGGCCGGTGGACGCAGCATAGCGGACCGCATCGCTCTCGATCCGGTCGAAGATGATGGCGTCATCGGCGAACAGGGATTCGGACAAGGGGAGCTGCATGCCCTTGACGGGACAAGGCTCCGCGGCGGCGCGCAGCAGCCCGCCATCGAGACGGCGGACAGGAGAGGCTTCCGCCTTCGCAAAGGTCAGCGCGTAATCCTCTTTCGCGCTTTCGGGTTTGAGCGGCCAGTTGAACGCCGGATGGCCGCCGGTCGAAGCCGGCAATGTCTCCTTGCCGGTGTTGGCGATCGTGAGCGTCAGATCGAGGCCGGCGGCGTCAAGCGCGAAGATCGCTGTCAGACGGAACGCGAACGGATAGAGCGCGCGGGTCGCCTCGCTGTCTTCGAGCACCAGCTTGCAGCGGCTCTCGCCGCGCTCCGCCCATGCAAAGCGGCTGTCGCGCGCAAAGCCGTGCTGGGTCATCCGGTATGTCTCGCCCCGGTGCCGCAATTCGTCCCCGGCAAGGCGCCCCACGATCGGAAACAGCAGCGGCGCATGGCGCGGCCATTCCGGCCCGGCCTGCCAGACGAATTCGGTGCCGGCATCGTCCCTGAGCGAGCAGAGCTCGGCGCCGTGCGCTTTGACCGTCGCGGTGAGGGAGCCGCTGCGAAGGGAGTGGGTATCGTCACTCATGGCCGACATCTACACCGCGACCTCACACGCAGCAAGGCAGCGCCAGCCATGCAGGTAGAGCTCCTCCACCGTGCAGGGCTGCGTCATATTTCCGTACCTAATGGTTGCTCCTTTGCGTTTCGTCCCCCGCCGGGTCGGCCCGGACTCCGATCAACCATCGTGGTAGCCAATTGAAATTCTTCATCAACGGCCGCTTTCTGTCGCAAAAGCTCACCGGCGTTCAGCGTTATGCTGCCGAGATCGTCAAGGCGATCGACGTGCTTTTGGCGTCGGAGCAAACGCCCGCCTCGCTGCGGAACGCAGACTGGCAGTTGCTGACGCCCGTGGATGCAAGCGAGCAGCTTCAGCTGGAGCGAATCAATATTCGCGCCGTCGGCCGCTTGCGCGGGCACGCCTGGGATCAAATCGACCTGGCGCGCGCCGCTGCGGGAGGCCGCTTGATCAGTCTCGCCAATTCCGGCCCGGTGTTCCATCACGACCACATTGTCGTGATCCACGACGCACAGGTCTTTCGCAGGCCCGACTTCTTCAACTGGCGCTATCTGGCGGTTCACCGAACCATGGGCCGGCTGCTCGCCCGGCACGCAAGTATCGCAACCGTTTCGGGCTTTTCGCGCAAAGAGCTTACCGAGGTGCTGAATCTGTCGGCAACAGCGATCCCGATCTTCCCCAATAGCGCAGAACACTTCGCCAGGACGAAGCCGGATCCCGGCATCATTGCCCGTCTCGGGATTCAGCCGCAGCAATTTTTCCTCTATGTCGGCTCCAGGACCAAGAACAAGAATCTTTCCGTCGCGATCCGGGCGATCGAGCTGCTCAACAGAACTGACGTTCCCCTGGTCATCGTCGGCGGCGACAACAGCAAGGTCTTCCAAGACAATTCGAGCGAAGGGGTTTCCGGCCTGTTGCTGGCCGGGCGTCTGACGGACAGCGAGATCGCAGCGCTCTACGCGCATGCATCGGCATTCGTATTTCCCTCGCTCTATGAAGGCTTCGGCGTGCCGCCGCTCGAAGCCATGATCTTCGGCTGCCCGGTCATTGCCTCGACAGCCGAAGCGGTCGTCGAGACGTGCGCCGACGCCGCTGCGTATTTTGACGCCAATGATGCCGAAGCATTGCAGCAACTCATGCTCGAAAGATTGGCAATCGGCGCCATCTCCGATCAGGAACGCCAGCGGCAGCAGGAACGCGTTGCGTTCTTTTCGTGGCAGAAGTCGGCGAAGTCGTTGCTCGATCATCTTGCACCACCGGCAAACATTGCCAGCGCTGCTTGAAGTTCGATGCAGTTCGCTCATTGCGCGCATCGGTTTTCGCACAAACAATTTGCAACTGGCTGCAACGCGCGCACATGCGCATGGTTCCGCCAAACCTTTCTGTTCTTCGAGTGACAATCGTGCGCGCAAAGAGCTTGGCGCAACATCACCACATCGCTGCCCCAATATCGCTACGGATTCGAGGAACTGTGTTTCGCACTAGCGAACTCGGAGCAGGGACTCACGATGTCCGGCTCTCCAACGCGGTCCTACGGAAGGCAAACGATGAAAGTGTTGCACATCGCCGAGACGATCCGCGGCGGGATTGCGAGCTACCTGAACGAGTTGCACCCACAGCAACAGGCGAGCTTCGGCACCGGGAACGTGCATTACGTCGTGCCGTCGGATCATCGTCGCGATCTTCCAGCGATCGATGACAACCAGATTACGACGTTCGAACGCTCCGGCCGCGGCGTTGCCGGACTGTTCCAGATGTTGCGCGCAAGCATGCAAGCGCTGGATGCCTTCCGTCCGGACGTCGTCCACCTGCATTCCTCGTTTGCCGGCCTCGTGCTGCGCCCGGCGCTGGCGGCCCGCTCGGACGGTCCGCGCGTCGTCTATTGCCCGCACGGCTGGGCGTTTTCACGCGAGACCGGCCGCCTCAGTCATCTCGTGACGAAGGCGGCGGAGAACCTCCTTGCGCGCACGTCGGACCGAATCATCTGCATCTCCGGCGACGAGTTCAACGAAGCCGTCCGCGCCGGGATTCCCGCCGAGCGCCTCACCCTCGTCCACAATGGCATCTCGAAGAGCCGCACACCGCAGCCTGTCGCGGCCGACTGGACGTCCAAGAAGGTCAAGGTCCTGTTCATCGGACGCCTGGACCGCCAGAAGGGCTTCGACCTCCTGATCGAAGCGGCACGCTCGCTCGAGGATGTGCTTGATATCCGCATGATCGGCGCCTCCGTCGTCAACAAATACGAAGGCCCGAGCGTCCCGCCCAACGTGTCCCTGCTGGGCTGGCTCGACCGGCCGACCATCGAGACTCAGCTCGAGGCCGCCGACCTCGTCGTGATCCCGTCACGATGGGAAGCCTTCGGCCTCGTTGCGCTCGAGGCGATGCGCGCGGCCAAACCCATCTTGGCGTTCCGCAGCGGAGCATTGCCCGAGATCGTCGTCGATGGCGTGACCGGCGTGCTTTGCGAGCCCGTTGCGGTCCAGCCGCTCGTCGACGGCTTCCGCCGAGCACTCGATCTCGATCTCAAGGTGCTGGGACAGCGCGGCTACGACCGGTTCAAGCAGTTTTACGACGTCCAGAAGACGCATGGGCAATTGCAGCAGGTCTATGCCGAGCTCCTGCAGGACGATCGGGCACCGGTCGACGCGAAGGCGGGGCTGCAATCGGACCTCTCCAAGAATTTCTGATGGCTCCGCTCCCACGCACCTTGGTTCGCGGCGGCCTGCGCCTCGCGGGCCTCATCGCATCCATTTTTCTACCGGTCTCTGTCTGCGCACAGCAGGCTCAACCGCTCGATGCCCGATTCCTGCTGGGGGTCGGCACCCATCAGGGGCTGGGTGGCCCGGTGAGCGCGCGCGGATACGTGCCTTCGGAGAACGTCGCGCAGATCAAGCAACTCGGCCTCAATGCCTTCCGCGATGATTTTCCCTGGTCCGATTTCGAGGTCGGGGGACGCCGGATGGGCTTCACGCCCAGGCTCGGCAGGCTCGAAGCGCAGGTCAGGTCCGGCGTCGCGCGCCCCCTCCTGATCCTGGCCTTCGGTCATCATCTGGTTCCGAATTCCTCGCCGCCGACCACCGATGAGGCGCGGCAGCGGTTCGCAGACTATGCCGCGGCGGCGGCGCAATCGGTCGTGGCGCAGCACCCGGTCTTCGAGCTCTGGAACGAATGGAATCTGGCGGCGAAGAAGGATCCGGCGTTCTCGCCGGAGAACTACCTGGCGCTCGCGCAAGTCGCGCGACCGGCGGTGAAGCGGGTTGCACCGAATGCACCTTTCCTGGTCGGAGCGCTCGGCGACGATCCGGGCTGGACATGGACGGAGAAGATGCTGCGGACCGGCATCCTTCAATATGCCGACGGCGCTTCGATCCATCTCTACAATTTCTGCATGGGCCCGAGCAAACGCACCTCGGCCGAGATCATCGACCGGCTCACGGCGTTTCACCGTCTCGTCGCCCAGGCCAGCGGAAACCCCGACTTCCCGATCTATGTCACGGAGACGGGCTGGACCACGGCCAGCAACAAATGCGGCGTCAGCGAGCAGGCCCAGGCCGACAATACCGCGCAGCTGATCCTGTGGGCGTCCACTGCGACGCGCTGGTTCAAGGGCATGTGGCTCTACGAGCTCAAGGACAGTGGAAAGAACCCGTCGGAGCTGGAGGATAATTTCGGACTCTATCGTTTCGACAATTCGCCCAAGCCCGTCGCCTGCGCGGTCCAGGGGGCCTGGGTTTTCATTCGCCCCACCCTGAGTGCCGAGCGACGCGAACTCGCCAATGGCGTCGTGTCGATCAATGCATCGACGAATTCTGGCAGCAGAATTGCAGTCTGGTCCGAGGCCCCGGACCGGCGTTACGAAATCCGGCTCAAGGGCGATCAACAGGGCGCAAGCTTTGCGATGCCGTGCGATCAGGCGGCAAAGCCTGCATCCGGGGTCTGGATCCCCGTCTCGAGCACACCGGTCCTGATTGCAGCCAATGACAGTGCCGTTCCCGCCCTGGAGATAAGGCCGGCGCGGTAGACGCGATTTTGCAGACATGAGGTTGACGCGATGAAAGTTCTTTTGACGTCCACGCTTTATCCGACGCCTCAGGCCCCAAAGATCGTCGGCGGCGCCGAGATCTTCGCCCGACGCTTCGCCGAAGGGCTGGTGCAGCGCGGTGACGAGGTGGAAGTGATCCGGGCCGCATCTACGCCCGGGCAAGCTCCGGAAACCTGCGACGGCATCAACGTCCATTCCGCGCCGGTGCGGAACGTGTACCTGCCCTTCACGGAGCAGAAAAACGTCGCATTGCGCAGCATCTGGCACGCGGTCGACGACTGGCAGATGCAGGCCCCCCTGATCGCGGAACGCATCCGGGCCTTCAAGCCGGACGTGCTGCACTCCAACAATCTGTCGGGTCTCACCACCGCGGTCTGGCGCGTTGCCGCCCAGCTCGGGGTTCCCGTGCTCCACACGCTTCACGACTATTACCTGACCTGTCCGCGCTGCTCGCGCTTCGAGAACGGACGGTCCTGCGAGCACACCTGCACGAGCTGCGGAATCCTGAGCTTTCATCGCAAGCGGGCCACGCACTGGCTCAGTGCCGTGGTCGGCGTCAGCGAGCGCGTCCTGTCGATTCATACCGACATGGGCATGTTCTCGGAGACGCCGATCCGCACCGTGATCCGCAACGCCTCGACCGAGCCGCCGCGCGAGCCCTATCCGCGTCCGATCTGCACCACGGAGGTGACGTTCGGATTCATCGGCCGCCTCACGGAAGAAAAGGGCATCGAGAACCTGATGCGGGCCCTGGCCCTGCTGCCCCGGGATCGCATCCGCATGTTGATCGCCGGCCGGGTCAGTGACGAGGAGCAACGGCGCCTCAGGACGCTCGCGCCGGATGCACGAATAGAGTTCATGGGCTTCGTGGCGCCCGACGATTTCTACAAGCAGGTCGACGTGGTGGTCGCGCCCTCCATCTGGCACGATCCCGGTCCGCTGGTCGTCGCAGATGCCAAGGCGGCCGGCAGGCCGCTGCTGGGAACGCGCTTCGGCGGCATGCCCGAGGTAATCGAGCACGGAGTGACCGGCTGGCTGACCGAAGCCGATCAGCAAGCCCTCGCCAAAAGCATGCTCGCGGTCGCAGCAGATCCGCACAAGATCGACGAGATCAGCCGGCGGCTCATCGCCGATACCAACAAGTGGATCTTCTCCGACGTGCTATCTTCATACAAGAGCTTGTATGAGCAATTGCGCGAGCAGCGAATGTCGCGCGTGCGTGCTGTAACGTCCGACGCGCCACAAGGGCGGTCCGTCGGCAAGGAGCGCCTCATTCCGAGATGACACGCCTCCTCGCGATGGCGGGCTATGTCTATCAAAGCGCCGCGGCGGTCATCCTGATCTTCGCGATCAGCCATCTGCTGCCCGCCGCCGACTACACCAACTTTTCGCTCGCGCTGGCCTCGAGCCAATTGCTCTGCGTCCTGATGTTCGAGTGGCTGCAGCTGGCCGGACTTCGTTTTCTCGCCGCAGCCGGGGACAACGAGGCGGCGCGGCTGAGATGGTCGCTGTTTGCAGCAGGCCTTTCGAGCGCGGCCGCGCTCGTTGTGGTCGGAAGCTGCGCGTCCCTGGCGAGTGCGCTCCCGGCAGGAATCATCGCGTTGGGCCTGGGCATATCCGTGCTTCAGGGCCTGGCAGATCTCTACTTCCTGTCGGTCCGTCTGTCCGACCGGCTCGGCGTCGCATCCTCTCTCCTTGCGCTGCGTGCCACCGCACTTCTGGCGGGGGCAGCGGCGGGAGGCGTGATTTCGGGGACGGCTGAAGCAGCGCTGCTCGGGATTGCGTCGGGCCACTTGCTGGGCCTCGTCGCCGGGCTCGTCGCATACCGCACGCCGCTGGAGCGCGCCTCTTTGCAGGCGATGCTGGCTGACTGGAAGACTTTCGCCGGCTACGGCATGCTCGCGGCAGGCGCCTCCGTCATCCATTTGTCGGTACCTGTGCTGCTCCGTGTCATCATCATCGGCCGCCTGGGCGCGACCGGGGCAGGTGCCGGATTTTCGATGGCGCTCGACCTGCTGCAACGTCCGTTCTGGGTCCTCAACGCCGCGATCCACACCGTGAGCTATCCCGATGTCGTCAAGGACTTCGAACACGGGACCGTCATGAAGTCGGTTCAATCGGCCCGGCGGATGTTCGAATTCATGATCTGCACGACCCTCGTGCTGCTCGGCGGCCTGGTCGGCTTCATTCCGGATGCGGCCCGTATCCTGGTGCCGCGGGAGAGCCTTGACGGGTTCCTGGCGACGGCCCCCGCGGTGGCCGCCTTCTATTTCCTGCACACGCATCTCCAAGCGACCGTCGCAGTGGTTCCACACCTGGAGAAGCTCGCGACCCGGCTTGTGGTCGTCGCGGCCGGTCAGCTCGCGATCGTCGCGGCCGTCGCGCTGGCGGCGGTATGGGCCGGACTGTCGCCGCAGCAGGCCGTCGGCTGCGCTGCGCTCGCTACCCTCGCCACGATCCTGATCGCGCTTGGTCCGACCCTGCGGTTCGAGGCATTCCCGCGCTTGTCGTTGGTCATGCAGGCCCTTGCGGCCGCCATCCTGATCGGATCGCTCGCTGCGATGCCGACCGGGCCCGCGACATGGCTCACCGGCAAGATCGTGATCGCCGCGATCGCGACGGCGGTCATCGGATGGCGCGGGGATTTTCTATTGCTGACCCGCCGCGGCTAGTTCGTCGCATCCAAGTCTGCGACGCAGGTCGGGTTGCGGATAAACTTCAGCAACGCGCACCTGCACCATTGCTGGGCATCCACAACCAAAACGAGTAAATTACAACATCTAATCGAAGCGGCATGTGCGAACTTCGCATGCAAGAAAACGCATGGGTTGCCGAAGGCACGAAACGAAAGACACTCCGAACGGTGGACAAGCGGGCCGCGTCGCACCGTCGTACGAATTCACTCGCGAGAGTTGCGCATATATTCAGCACCGCAATTGGTGAAAATCACGAAAGCGCCCTCCTCACGTCATCCTGTCCCGGCATCTCATTCATATTCTGCTGCGCAGAGATCGATTCTGTTCCTGCACAAGGAACTCGTTTCGCTCGCGATTTGTAGCTTCGATTTTTATCTGAAATTCACACTCGACAGAGAAGCTTGAACGCAATCCCTGCGAGCATTTTCGCTCGCGCTGAAATCGAGTGTGCAATGTCCGATCAAACCATCCTGTCCGCCAGCGGCTTCATCAACTCCATCGGCGTGAACACGCATGCCGGCTTCGGCTGGACCGGCTACAACAATCTCGCGCTGATGGTCGATGACCTCATGTATCTCGGTGTCACCCATCTCCGCGACGCCATGGGAACCAGCCCGGCGGCGCAACCCGTCGTCGAGGGTCTGGCTGCTGCCGGCTACAAGTTCGACTTCCTGGTGTCGTCCGCCCTACCCCAGACCGGCACAACCGGGCTGCAGAACTACATCGCCTCGCTCCAGAAGTTCGCGACGAGCCACCCGGGCAGCATCAGCGCCATCGAAGGGCTCAACGAGGCCAATCACCAGCCCTTCAGCTACAATGGCAGCTCGAGTCTTACCGCCGCGGCTCAGTTCCAGAGCGCGCTCTATCAGGCGGTCAACGCCAATGCCGCGCTCGGCAGCATCCCCGTGTACAATCTGTCACTGGCCTATAACGATCCGCAGGGCTACAGCCAGCTCGGCAACATGTCGGGCTCGGTCGACTACGCCAACGCCCACGCCTATGTCAGCACCAGCCTGACGACCGGCAGCTCGATTTCGGCCACGCTGAGCGCCGTGATGGCCGCGGCACCGGGAAAACCGGTCGTCATCACCGAGACCGGCTACACCACGCAGGCCGACACCCAATATCTCGGCGTCAACGAGACGGTGCAGGCCAAATCGATCCTGAACACCCTGGTCGATGCCTACAAGGCGGGCGTGAGCGCGACTTATCTCTACGAGCTGCTCGACCGCGACTCCTCCGCCAGCAATACCAACCCCGAGGCCAATTTCGGGTTGTTCAATTCCGACGGGACGCCGAAGCTCGCCGCCACGGCCATTCACAATTTGACGACCATTCTGGCCGACGACGGCAAGGGAAACCTGCAGCCGACTGATCCACTGAACTACACCCTGAGCAACATGCCGGCCACCGGCAACAGCATGGTGCTCGGCAAGAGCAACGGCGCTTACGAGCTCGTGGTGTGGGCGGAGCCGAAGCTCTGGAACGATCCCACCGATACCGAGGTCTCCAATCCGGCTCAGACGGTCACCGTGAACCTCGGCGGCGTGCATCATTCGGTCAAGGTGTACGACACGCTGACGGGAACCACTGCGATCGCCAGCTATACCGACGTCAGCACGATCACTATTCCGGTCAGCGATCACCCGCTGATCATCGAGATCGATGCCCCTCCGACCACCACGACTCCGCCGGACACGCGGACCAGCGTCAGCGGCACCGCTGCCGAGATCGTGCCGCAATTGTCCGACCTCAGCACGTCGACGGCGCTGAAGACGATCACGCTGACCGACTCGCATGTCCTACCGGTCGCCTCGAAGGCGACCATGGACTACATGATCGCCCATTACGGCGGCGCTCTCTCCAAGATCGAGGGGGGATACTCGTTCTCGGTAACGAATACGGCCGCGACCTGGCGGAGCACGAACACCTACAATTCCGGCGGGACGCTGCTGTCGAAGTCGGACACCGGCCTGAATTCGAGCGGACAGCCGACCTCGACCACCGTCGCCTACACCGACGGTTCCAAGGACCTGATCAGCTACACCGGCGGCGTGAAGACGAAATTCGTTCACGTCGGCACCGACGCAACCAGGACCACCGACACCTACAACACCGCCGGAACCCTGCTGAGCGAAGTGGTCCAGAAGTCCGACGGCTATTACTCCACCACGCTCTATACGAGCGGCGTGAAAACCGCCGCCTATGTCAAGAATGCCGACGGCTCGCAGGACAATTACACTTACGGCATCACGGGCAAGAGCTTCACGACCCAGGTTCAACACCTCGATGCATCCGGAAAGATCACCTCGGTGACCCGCAGCCACGCCGACGGCTCGCTGGACTCGACGCAAGTCTACAACCCCGACGGCAGCAGCGTGATCACCACCTATAGCGCCACGGGCGTCAAGCTGGTCGAGACCGCCTATCACGCCGACCACAGCAAGGATGTCTGGACCTACAACATCACCGGCCAGACCTACGCGACCGAGCACGACGTCTACAACGCCACCGGCTTCCTCACCGGCCTGACGCGATTGCACAGCGACGGCAGCCTTGCCTTCAAGCTCACGCAGACGACCGCCGGCACCAAGACGACCGATTGGTACAATGCCGCCGGCAGTCTCACCAGCGAGGTGGTCCAGAAGGCCGACGGCTTCTCCTCGACCACGCTCTACAGCAACGGCGTCAAGACCAACGCCTATGTGAAGAATGCCGACGGCAGCCAGGACAATACCGCCTACGGCATCACAGGCCAGAGCTACACCACGCTGATCCAGCACGTCGATCCCACGGGCAAGGTCACCGCCGTGACCCGCAAGCATGCCGACGGCACGCTCGACTATACCCAGGTCATCAACAGCGACGGCGGCAGCGTCGTCACCAATTATGATGCCGCGGGATCGCGGACCAAGGAAACCGACTTCCATGCCGACGGCAGCAAGGACGTCTTCCTCTTCAACATCGCCGGCCAGACCTACACGACCGAGCACGACATCTACGATGCGACCGGCTTCCTCACCACGCTGATACGCAAGCACGCCGACGGCAGCATGGCGTTCAAGCTGTTGCAGAGCGCCGATGGGACCAAGACCACGGACTGGTACGACGCCAGCGGCGTCCTCACCAGCGAGGTGCTCCAGAAGCCGAGCGGCTACAGCGCGACCACGGTGTACACCAACGGCGTGAAGACCGCGGCGTACATCACCAACGCCGACATGAGTCACGACAATTACAGCTACAACATCATCGGTCAGAGCTACACCACGCAGTACCAGCACCTCGATCCGTCCGGCCAGACCACCGAGGTGACCCGTTGGCATGCGGACAACTCGCTCGACTATACCCAAATCGTCAATAGCGACGGCAGCAGCGTGGTCACCAACTACGATGCATCAGGCGTCAAGAAGACGGAAACCGACTACCACGCCGATGGTTCGAAGGACGTCTTTCAGTTCAACGTCGCCGGCCAGACCTACACGAACGAGCACGACAGCTACGATTCGACCGGCTTCCTCACCGATATCGTTCGCACCCACGCGGACAACGGCCTGGCCTTCACGCTGAAGCAAAGCGCCGACGGAGCCAAGACCTCCGACTGGTACGACGCCCACGGCGTCATCACCAGCGAGGTGACGACCAAGAGCGATGGTTACAGCTCCACGACCGTCTATAGCGGCGGCGTGAAAAGCGCTGCCTACATCAAGAACGCCGACGGCACGTCCGACAACTGGAACTACAATATCACCGGGCAGTCGTACACGACCCAGCATCAGCACCTCGATGCCTCCGGCAAGATGGTCGAGCTCACCCGGACCCACGCCGACGGGACTCTGGACTATACCCAGGTCATCCACGACGACGGCAGCAAGCTGACGGACATCTACAACAGCGCCGGCACCAAGACCCAGGAGATCGCCAACCACACCGACGGCTCCAAGGACGTCTTCCTTTTCAACTTCAACGGACAGACCGGGACGACGCAGCACGAGAACTACAACTCCGCCAGCGCGCTGCAATTCTTCGATCAGAGCAAGGCCGACGGCACCCACAATGTCACGGCTGTCGCCGGCGGCGTGACGATCCAGGGCGGGGCCGGCAACGACGTGTTCTCGGCCGCGCCGAACTCGACCACCATCGCCTACGATCATGGCCAGGACCAGATCCTCAACTTCCAGGCCGGCGACGGCACGACGCACGACGTGGTCCAGATCTCGAAGCTGCTGGCCGCGGACTACGGTCACCTGCAGATCACGCAGTCCGGCACGAATGCGCTGATCACGTTTTCGGACAGTGATTCGATCCTGCTGAAGAACGTCTATGTCTCCAGCCTGACGAGCCACGACTTCGTGTTCGTCTGAGCCGGGCGGACTGATTGCTGCATCAACGTCGAGCGGGCCGGGACCCATCAAGGTCCCGGCCCGCTCACTTGGCGTCTGCCTCATCAAGAGGCAGTGTTGGGACGATGAAGACGTTCGCTTCCCTGGCAAGACGGTCTCGAGGAACTCGAGGCTGACCGATTCGCGATCACGCTGCCTCCGCCGCTGCATCCAGCGAACTTGCGTCACAATTCGACTCTAGAAGAGAGATGAACCGCGCAAGGACTCCGAGACCCGATGGAAGCCAGTGAAGCAAGACGTTTTGTCGTTCTCGACTTCTACCGCTTCGTCGCCGCGCTCGGGGTCTTCATCTTCCACCTGAAGCTGATCGACACTGGCATTTCGCCGGCCTGGAACGGGTCCTACGGCCTGTTCGTGGACATGTTCTTCATCCTGTCCGGCTTCGTGATCTCCTATTCCTACCCGTCCGACGCGCGTGGCGTGGCGGCCTATTCCCGTTTCATGATCCGTCGCATTGCACGGATCTATCCGCTGCACCTGCTGAGCTTGCTCATCTTCGTGGTGCTCATCGGCGTCGGCCTGGAGCGCACGGCCCGCTCGACCCCGCTGGACTTCCTGTACAACCTTGTGCTGCTCCAGGCCTGGGGCGTCACCGACCATCTCAGCTTCAACTCGCCGTCCTGGTCGATCAGCGCGGAATTCTTCTGCTATCTGGTGTTTCCGCTGCTGATGCTGCTTGCGCGCAAGGTCCAGCCGATCGTGCTTGGCGCGATCGTCGCAGCGCTCTATCTGGTTCTTGCCCACGGCCATCTGCCGATCTGGCAGGAACGGTCGCAGATGTATGGAGCCAATTTCGACTACGGGATGCTCCGCGCGCTGCCGAGCTTCCTGAATGGCATCCTGCTCGCCATCCTATTTCGGATGTCGCATCCCTATCGGCACAAGCGGATGATCTTCGCCGGCATCGGCACGTTCGGCCTCTCCGTGCTCGTCCTCAACGTCTTCGCCAAGCCGGATCTGGCCATTGTCCTGTTCTCCTGCGCGATCCTGCTCACTGCGGTCGGCGAAAGCGCCTTCAGGCAGTTTCCGGGTGCCCGCCTGCTTGGACGGCTCGGCAACACCTCATATGCGATCTACATGCTGCATGATGCGGTTCTCATTGCCGTGTTCAAGCCGTTGTGGACCTGGCTCGGACTGCGGCCTGATCAGTTCGCCCTGTTCGCCCTGGCGTGCTGTGTGGTCCTGACCGTCATCGCTGACCGCACCTACGCCTATTTCGAAAATCCGGCGCGGCGCTTCATCAACCGCTGGGCCGACATCGGGGCCGCATCCCCGCGCAAGGCGGCCGCAACCGACACCTCCGTCCGCTTTGACAACACCACCGAACGGGCGGTCAACTGACCGCCTGCCGATGACATGAGGCCGTTCAAGCGACCTTCCCGTCGGCCTCCGGCACAGCCCGCATCGCGCTCTCGCCCAGCAGCGGTGCGATGTTGGCGCGGGACAGTTCCATGACTTCGGGGAGCATCTGCCGCACCTTCCCGCCGGCGGCTTCGTGTGCGCCCAGGAAGTGCAGCACGAACTTCTCAAAGCTGTCGTCGACCAGGAACTGGGTCGGCGACAGCAACAGCGATTCGCTGACGCCAAAGTGTGCGAACAGGCCCTGGAACTTGTCCTGATAGGTGATCGCTGCGACAGGCGTGCCCTGCCCAAGCGCCGCAATCGCCAGATGCATGCGCCCGGTGATCACGCCGTCGACCCGACCAACCACGGCCTTGATCTCGCCCGCCGACAGCGCCTGATCGACATGGTGCACGTGATCGCCGAGCGTGGGCTTGAGGCGGTCGGCCAGCGGCCGCAGGCAATTGTCGTCGGCGATCTCGGGGCGGTAATCATGTGCGAGCAACAGCCAGCTTGCATTGTGCTCCCGAGCAAGCCGCTCAATGGCGACCGCCGCGAGCTCTATCATGTGCCGCAGCTTGGCCGGCTCCGGCTTCCTGAACAACATCGGATGGATGTTGAAGACGAAGACCTTGCGACCTTGCTCGCGTTGTCGCGCGATCGTCGCCGCGATCTGCTTCACTGCGGCCGTCTCCGCCCGCGGCGTCAGCATGAACGCCGCGTCGGCGACCAGATGGGCGCGTTTCCGGGCGAAATCGTCGAAACGCTGAAGGGATATCGCATCGCGCAGGTTCAGGACCACGCCCGGATCTAGCAGCCGGAACACCTCGCGCAGCGCCTTGGCCGGGCGGGAATTGAAACTGAATCCGAGCACGCTGACCTTGGCGCCGAATGCCGCCATCAGGTCCGCGACGAGCAGCATGCGCGCGGCATCGACCGGAGAATAGTAGCCGTCGAGCACATCGGCGCCGAGAACCAGCCCGAAATCCGGCCTCGTGAGCGACAGCTCCTGGGCGACCGTCTCGTACGAAAAGGGCTGCCGCCAGAGTTCGAGCGGCTTGAAACCCATCGCGCGCACGTCCGCGCTGGCCGCTGCGGTTGCGGTGACGATGTAGACCTCGAGATCCGGATAGGTCCGCCTCAACTCCCCCGTGGCCGCTTCGATCATGGCCTCATCGCCGCGCGACTGACGAACGCTCCAGGGATCGGAAGGGAGCACGACGAGCCGGCGCGGGTCGTTGCGCGGCGCGGCGTTGACGCCGACGTCCCTCCGGGCGTTCTGCCATCTGCGCAGCTCGAGCAAATCGAGCGCCAACGGCGTATTCTTGGCGCTGTTGAGCCAGCCTCGGAGTTGCCTGCGTACGGGCACCGGGATCAATTGCTTCACGACAGTCTCCTCGTCTTCATCAAGCGGTCGCACCGCGCTTCACGACGAAATCAATCAGGGAAAGGAGCTGCTTCCGCCAGAACAGCAGAAGGCCCGTCAGATAGGCCGCGCCAAAACAGGACGACAGCAGCCCGATCCGCAAATAGGGGTTCATGCCCAGCGTCGCCTCCCGGCACAGCACGACCGCGCCGTAGGCCAGAACGATGGCGCAAAGGCAGCCCGCGATGGGACGTAGAAACTGGCTCCAGTTCAAGCCAAGCAGCCGAAGCGCCAGCGCAAACGTGACGGGGGTCACCACGAGCTGCGAGAACGCGAAGATCGTGGCCAGTTGACCAATGTCGCGCGACGGAAGCAGGAACATGGCCGGCACGACCGTGCAGAATTTCAGGATGTTGAGCCCAAAGACATAGTTCGGCTTCCCCAGCGCGCCGAAATAGGCGCTGTTGACGAACTGCACCGTCTGGACCGCGCCGATCAGCATCAGCGGCCGCATCACGGCTTCGCTGCCGCCCCATTTCGCGCCAAACAGCAGCAGGGAGAACTCCGGCGCGATCGCCGCGAGCAGCACGAAGACGGGAGATCCGATCAGCGCGCCGAGACTGACGCTGCGCAGATAAGCGCCTGCGATGCGATCCCGCTCGTGCGCGATCCTGGACAAGGCGCTCAGCGCGACGTCCATGACCGCCTGGGTGAGAAGTTGCATCAGGATCAGGTAGACTCTCGCCCCGACCGTGTAGATGCCGAGCGCCGCGACGCCATAGAGCGACAGGATGATCATGTCGATGGTCCGCACGATGGCGAAATCCAGCAGCCGGTTCAGCATGACGTGGATGCTGTAGCCGGAGAGCTCGCGGAGGCTCTTCAGATCGTAGCCGCGCATCGGCAACCATCGCGGCTGGCTCCAGAGCCACAAGCCGCTGATCGCGCTCTGAACGACCACCTGGATCACGAGGCTGAGGGCGCCAAACCCGGCATAGGCACAGGCGATCCCAACGACGCCGGAGACGGCTGTCGCCACCATGGTCCTGACCGCGAGCACGCGAAAGTCCATCTGGCGCTTGTAGAGCGCCTCCTGGAACAGGGTCGCGGTACCGATCGGAAGCGAGAGACTGGCGGCCGTCAGCAGCGGCGCGAGCCCCTTCACGTCGAACCAACGCTCGATATGTGTCGCGAGGAGTGCAATCAGAACGGCCAGCAGCACCGAGGCTGCAAACGAGCAGAAGAACGGCAGCGTCACATCGGCGGGCTCGAGCGTCCGCCGCTGGATCAACGCATCGCCGAAGCCGAATTCAGCGATGGAGCTCAAAAGCAGCAGGACGAAGGCGACCAGCGCCGCGAGGCCGAAATCCGCGGGATCGAGCAGTCGAGCCAACACCAGGAACAGCACGAACGACAATGCGCGGCCGCCCCAATTCTGCGCGAGCGACCAAAACAGCGCCACGACGACCTGATGTTGCCTGCCTCGAGTGACGTTCATCAACAATTCGACCCAATTTCGATCCAGACGACGCGAAACGATGATGACGCGCCACCGCTTGTCGCCGCTCACAACGGCGACTGATTGCTCGCGACATTACGACGGAGTGATGGCAATCAGATGAGCGCCATCACGATTCCGATTTAGAGTGGAAGTGAGTTCAAATCGTGGACTACACTCCAATCGCTCTCTGCGATGTGATGCAAAATGGATGCCTTGATGAATTCGCCCGCCCCGCGTTCTATCCCCAATTCCAGACGCCTGCGTGTGGCGATCTACGCACCGCATTTTGCAGAATATTCCTACCGGCTCGCTGCGGGATTGGCTCACCATTGCGACGTCAGGCTCGTGCTCAACCGCAAGGATGCCAACCAGCAATGGGAACTGGCCGATATCGCGGTTGCGGCTCCCTTCGAAACCCGGATTCGCGATTTGAGCCTGCGCCGCGGCGGCGTGCTCGGGATCCCGGCCTCTTTCTTCGACATAATTTCGTTTCGTCCGGACGTCGTTCATTGTCACGAAGTTCCGGAGATCTACACGTCCCGGCTGATCCAGTTCCTTCGCCCACTCGGCATTCCCCTGGTGCTGACGGTTCACGATGCTATCCCGCATTCGGAGGGCGGCTCCGGCACCTCGCCACGCGAGGACGGCTGGCGCGGACGCATGCGCGCCGCAGCCTCGATCGTCACGACACATGGCGAGAGTTGCATTGCCGGTTTTCGTCGCGCCTCGCCCGACTTCAAGGGCGCAACGGTCTCCAGCATGCACGGCGTGCTCATGGTTCCACCGGCCCGAGGTACGGTCGCGGCGCCCGAAGCCGCACGCATCCTGTTCTTTGGACGGATGTGGGCCTACAAGGGCCTCGACGTCTTCATCGACGCCATCGACATACTGGCCAAGCGCGGCGTGGCGCATGAGGCGATCGTCGCCGGCCGCGGCCCGGAAATGACCCGGCTCGGGGCGCGGATGGAAGCGATGCCGACGGTCAAGACCATCAACGCCTACATTTCGCCCGCGGACACCGGACAGCTGTTTCAGTCGGCGACCGTGGTCGCCCTGCCCTACAAGGATGCAACGCAGAGCGGCGTGCTTGCCTCCGCTTACGGCAATGCTCGTCCCGTCGTTGCCAGCGCCACCGGCGGCATTCCCGACGTCGTCACCGACGGAGTCAACGGGCTGCTGGTTCCACCGGGCGACGCCACTGCATTGGCCGATGCACTCGAACGCGTGCTGACCTCGAAGCCGCTGGCCGCAACATTGACCGACGGCGCACGGCAAACCGCGGCGGGTATTTTGAACTGGGACCACATCGCCGAACAGCTGCTGGGGTCCTATCACAAGCTCGCCGGCCGTACCGTGAGCTGACCGCGACGGGCACGCGGCGGCTCAAACCGATTGCCCGACCTTCAACGGCCGAAAGACCATGCCGCGGATCACGCCGTCCAGCAGGCGCCTCAGCCTGACCTCGATCAGCTCATAACTGACCGCGCTTGCGACCAGCGACATCACGAGCCCGAGCACGATGAAGGCGGCCCACAGCAGCCAGCGATCGACGCCGGCTGCGACCAGCTTCAGGCCGATCACCTGCAACGGGAAGAGCACGAACGGGTGCACGAGATAGAGGCTGTAGCTAATCTTGCCGACATATTGCAGGGCCGGGACGCTCAGAGCCTTGCCGAGGCCCGACTCCGGGGCAAGCACCATGCCGAACAGCAGGAAGCCGGGAAGCAACGCCACGAAGGGGTGAAACAGCACCAGGCTTGCATACATGGCCGCTCCGCAAGCCAGGCCCACGGCCAAGCCGAGACGTCCCGGAATACGAATCCGAAAGCCGGTGGCGCTGTAGAGCATACCGACGCAGAAGAACGCTGTGATCGGCCAATGCAGCAGGCAAGCGATGCCCAGCAGGATCAGGGGGGCTGCCAGCATCTTGCCTCCGACGCGCAGCATCGAGAACGTCACTGCAAACCAGATGTAGAACGCCCACTCATAGGTCAGTGTCCAGGCATTCTGCTGGGCGATGGGCATACCAAGCGCGTCCTGCACGAAAAACAGATTGGCCGCGAAGATCCCGAGATAGCTCGTCAGGTCGATTCCACGGAAGAACTTGTAGCCGACGATCGGACCTATCGCGAACAGCGCAAGATGCAGGACGACGAACACCGGCATGATGCGCAGGACGCGATCGAAGAAGAAGCGCGACAGCGAGCCGTGCCGCACCAGACTCGCCGGGATCAGGAAGCCGCTGATCATGAAGAACAGCTCGACGCCATGCCCGCCGACATTGATCACCGATTGCAGCCAGAGCCAGAGTGGCGGGAGGAAGCCGGGATCCGGGATGTCGTACATGCCTCCCTTCGGCATGTCGTAGAAATGATCCATCAGCACGCTCAGCGCCGCAATGCCGCGCAGCCCCTGGACCGACGGAACGAACGATCCGTCGTAGGCGGCGCCCGGCTGGTGCGGCGCGTTACTCATTCTGCAGCACCCTGGGTACTGAGCGCAGGCTCGAGAACGACCTTCTTTCTGCGTGCCGAGCGAAACCTTTGTCCGAACGCGATACTGGGCTTCTCGACGTATGTAAACGTCATCCAGCTGACCAGGATCGACAACGCCAGGATCAGGGTCAAGAAGATCGCCCATCCGAGCGGCCCGTCGCCGAACCAGACGAGGCGATGGATGAAGACGATCACGAACGGCGACATCAGGTAGACCGAATAACTGATCACGCCGACGAACGCCATCGGGCGCCACGCCATTCTCTCACCGAACACGGCAAAGCCGATGAAGACGAGCGCCGCGCAAACATAGGCCGCTGCGATCGAATAACTGTAGAAGAAATTCTCGTGGTAGACGCCTCCGAACCGCCGATCGGCGAGGGCGATGGCGAAGATCGCATACAGGAGCGTGCAGACCGCCACGTGGGACCATCGCAGCTTTCCGCCGATGACGGTGTCGCGGATGATCTTGCCCAGGAACATCGCCGACAGGTTCAGCCCGACCTCCATCACCGAGGAAACGGCCCTGTTCTCAACCAGGAGCGCAGCTGTGGTTCCGACCAGCGCGGCCGCAATGACGATCGTCACCGCCGTAAAGCGCCGGTTCAGCAGCCCCATCGCAAACAGAATGGTGCATCCGACATAGAACAGCAGCTCGATCGCCAGCGTCCAATAGAACACCCAGAGGTTCGGGACGTTCACGAAGGTCTGCAACATCGTCACGTTCGCGGCGATCTGCCCGAACGGATAGATTTTCGAATCCAGCAGCTGCATCGTCACGAGCCCGACTATGAGCGAGGTCCAGTAAGCCGGGTAGAGCCGGAAGAAGCGGCTGATGGCAAAATCCCGCACAGGCGTGGCGCTGTCCGGGAAGCTGAACGGAATGACGAAGCCGCTGACGAAGAAGAACAACACCACGCCAAACCGGCCAAAGTTCATGTAGTAGCCGAACACATCGTGGATGGGCCAGTAATAGGCACCCGTCGGGTGCTTCTGGACGATCACCTCGAACACATGCTGGACCAGGACCGACAACACGGCAATGCCGCGCAGCGTGTCGATGAATGCGAGTCGCCTATGCATCATTCGTTCTCACCTGCTTCCGCTTGCCGCCGGCATATCCGGACGGAAGCCTTCCAATGACGGCATCGGCGGCCGCACTACGATTGGTATGGCATCGCCGGCCCGCGTGGAGGCAGCGCGGCGCGAAAACACCTCGCTGAAGCTCAATGCGATGATCAGGAGGCCGGATGCCGGGCCGTAGTTCAACACCGTGATCGTGAACAAATTGACGACGAAGATCAGCGTCAGCTTGTACACGTCGGTCGCGCCGAAGGTCGCCCTGAACACCATCACCATGAACGCGACGAACGGCAGACCGAACATCAGGTAGGTCCCGATATAGAAATTGTCGACGGGCACCCAAAACGCCGCGAGCGGCGAGAACAGCTGCTGCGGATAGTTGAAGCAGCCTGCACCGCAGCCGGTCACCAGGCCGATCGGCATGAGCTGCGTCATGTAGATGAACGGCTTTTGCCAGCTGTTATTGATGCGATCGAGGATGCTGAAAAGGGTCGAATGCGGCACCGCGGCGGTCCCGGAAGCAACCACGATCATGAAGAACGGCACGAAGATCGAGGCATACGACCACAGCGCGATGGTCCGGATCGCGGGAAAGCGCGACCTCTCCGGTAGCATCCGCACGAACACGAGCAGAAGCAGATAGAGTACGAGGACGATCATGGTCGTCTTGCTCGTGGTCAGCTTGATGGTATAGATCGCAATGGAACCGAATAGGAGGCACCAGGTGGTGCTCATGCGAATAGACGTGATCGCGAACGACACCAGGATGAAGAAGGCGGCCATGGTGTTGTCGGCCGCAAAACCCATCAGGCGCTGGTCGTCCCCGCCATAGGCCCACCACAGCCGGCCCGCCTCCCGAACCGCGCCGAAGGACTCGTATTTATACCCGACCCAGGGCATGAGATAGAATTTGGTCAGCAACACTCCGATGACGGAAAGATAGAACGTCAAGGCGATGACCGACAGCAGTTTCTTGTACGAGCCGAGGCTCGAATCGCAAAAGCAGAATCCGACGAACACCGGCAGCATCATCTTAAACGATGAGATTGCTGCGTTGACCGTACCCAGCATGAAATAGCCGAGCACGAGCGACAGCATGATCTGCACCAAGACCAGGAGCGCCAGGGTACTGCGATTGCGCAAGATGCAATGGACGAAGAACTGGATGAGGCACAGAAGCGCAATGGCGTCGGGCACATACCAGAGCGCGTTCATGTGATAGATGCTGGTGTAATAGCGAATCACGCCGCCGAAGGCGTCGCGGACCAGATAGGCCCCGAGCGCGACTGCCTCGATGTTGAGGCTGATCAACGTGATTTTCGGCCGATGCAGCGCGAGGATCGTCATATCGGGCTCAGTTCGTCAGCCGCGCCGATTGCGCGGGAGATCGCGCGAAATCCCGACGGCTTCCGAGCGCATTTCGCATGAGCTTGCCGCCGGGGATTTCGACGTAGAGATAAGTGAAGTGCGAGACCGCCAGCACGGCGGCCAGCGAGACCACGAGGTTCAACGTCGCCGGCAGGCCCGCCCAGACCGAATCCAGCGCGGCTATACGCCCTGCCCCGACGGCCCGCACGAAATATTCGGCAAGCAGCACCACGAGCGCGTGCACCATGTAGATCGAGTAGGACCGTTTTCCGAGCCAGACCAGCGGCTTGACCACCAGCATCCGCGGCACCAGCAGCGCGTCCGGAAAGGCCAGCAAGCTGCCGAGGAAGATCGCGAACGTCACCGGCGCAAGGAACGTTGCCGCAGGATTGGTCTCCGACAGGGACACCAGCACGATGCTGGCGATCATGGCGGCGAATTGCAGCGCGCCCTGCACGGCAGGACCCGGCTTGGCCGGCAGGCGGTCGACGAACCTCACCGTCAGCACACCCAGGAAGAAGCTCACGAAGCAGCGCAGGATGCCGAAATCGGTCTGAAGCCCGAGGCTCCTCTTGTCCAGTACGAAGATGATGACGACCAGACTGCAGATCGCAAGCGCCCCGCAGAGAACGTAGAACCAGAGCAGGGACCGCATGCGCTGGGCAAGCAGCACGATCAGGCCAAACACCAGATAAGTATAGAATTCGACGCTGATGCTCCAGCTTGGCGCATTCCAGCTGAGATAGTCGATGAACCCCATCGAGTGCAGCAGCAGGACGTTGAGACCGAAGGAATAGGCATTGTTCACTTCGAACGCCGCCGGCGCGGCCACCACGACGCCGGCCATGACCAAACCGATCCGCAGAAGTCGAAACAGAAGATTTGCGATCAGCATGACGATGTGCAGCGGATAGACCCGCGCCAGGCGCCGCACCATGAACTCGCGCAGCGAGAAGCGCCCGAAATCGCCCTCGACGTAGCTGAGCGACATGACGATCCCGCTGAGAACGAAGAACAGATCGACCAGTAGCCACGAGCTTCTGAAGAACGAGCAGTTGATCCACGCATTGTGCGGGAACGCCGCGAGGAAGGTCGGCATCAGCAGGAGATGGTGAATCACCACCGACGTCGCGGCGATCCCCCGAATGCTGTCGAGCGGCAGGACATGCGCCTTCTCACGATGAACCATCTCCGTCACATCAACATTCCCAGCTATTGCACCGCAGCAGTGTGTATCAGGTCTTGCGCGTGTTCAATCTCTGCGATCGCGGGCTCGCATTCGACGCATGAGGGTCGACGATAATTTCAAGGCTCGCAGATCATTCGGACATGCGATCGCCAAGTTCACGCCACTTTTTACGTGAGATCGACCTGCGCCGGCGCGCAAGTCACTTCGGACGTGATGATTGCGAGTATTTACGTGCAAAGTGTGCGCGAAATTCGACGCTGCTGCGATCAACGCGACCACAAAGAGTTTTGATCCTTTCGCATGCACGCTGCCCCGCATATCGCCTGATAATTTTTCGCAGCCGGGAACAATGACTCGCGTAACGACTTGTGTCGGTTTTGCGACGCATGCCCGAGGCACTTCGACATGCAACGCCTCAAATCAGTCTGCAACATTCCTAGGCGGAGGCATGCCGATCTCGCAGGCATTGCATATCTCCATTTTGCAACCGATCGGGAAAAGGCAATGCACGCGTTGTCTTAGAGCACATGCACTCAGCTTTTGCGTCGCACAAAAATTGACACAGTTAGCTGTCAGGTTTCGCGTGTTCTCCTATTGCAACAGGGAGGAAGGGACACGGATGGGTTGCGGACTAACACGTTGTCTTGCGAGATCGCGATGGCTACCAATCATCTTGGCAGGTTCAGCCTTGATGGTCGGGAGTATCGATGCTTGCCGCGCCCAGTGCGTCGAATTTTCCGATCGTGCCTCACAGCTCGAACTCGACACATTCGTAAAATCGCCCTCCTCGCTCCTGGAGCGGCTGCGCAATGACAAGGAGAAGCTGAGATATCGGCTCTCCAACTATATCGCCACAAGCCCGTCGGTGTTGCCGTCCGTTCAGACGCTCATCTCCACTTCGGCTTCAACCGATCGCTCGTCCATCGGCGCCGCGCTGAGGATTGCCGAAGGGCGATGCACGTCGAAGAAGCCGGACGCCGCACGCAAGATCAGAGATTTCGTGCAGCGGATCGGCGATCTCAGCGTGCAGGCAGGCTATGCCGCCGCGGGAGACGACGCCTCCGGCGCCCAGGCGCAATCGCAAGACAAGGGCCCGGCGCAACCGCCTCGAGGCGGGGCGCTGCTCGAAGGCGAGTGGAAGACCAAGCTGGCCAACCCGTTCAAGCCCGTCCCCCTTCCGAATTGATCAGCGATCGTCAAAAGGCAGCGAATTAGCAAATGTATCAGCCTAGAGAACATTTCCAGTCGGGACACCGATTCGGCATCGAATTCGGCGGGGCCGTCCTCAGCTTCGAGCGCGTGACCGACGTCCTGCGCCGGCAATGGCCGATCATCGCAGCCTGTACTGGTGCTTCGCTGGCCCTGGTGATCGTCTATCTGGTCACGGCGCAACCCATGTACACGGCGAATGCCCGCATCATGATGGATACGCGCCAGGCCCAGGTGCTGGACAAGGACAGCAACGCCAACAGCGCCCTGATCGACACAGGCTACGTCGACAGCCAGGTCGAGGTGATCAATTCGGACGACCTGATCCTTTCGGTCGTCCGTCGCCTGAAGTTGACTGAGGATCCGGAGTTCAACGGCTCCAAACCGGGCCTTCTGTCCATTGTCCTGGGCAAGGTCATGTCGCTGTTCAGTTCCGGCGAACCGGGGTCGCAGGAGCAGCTCGAACATGCCGTGGTCGAGGCGGTCCAGAAGAACCTGAGAACCGAGCGCGTCCTGACGACCTATGTCTTGTCGCTAAACTATCGCTCCCGCAGCCCCGACAAGGCCGCCAAGATCGTCAACACCATTGCCAATGCCTATCTGGTCGGCGCGCTGGAAGCCAAATATCAGTCCACCAAGCGGGCAACCGAATGGCTTCAGCAGCGCAGCATCGAGCTGAGTGAGCAGGCAACCACCAGCGACCGTGCCGTGCAGACCTTCAAGGCCGAGCACAACATCGTCGGAACCAGCCGCGGCCTGATGTCCGAACAGCAATTGTCTGACCTCAATACGCAGCTGGTTCAGGCGCGCGCGGCGACGGCCGAAGCCAAGGCCAAACTCGACCGGATCAACACGATTTCGGACCAGGATGTCGCACAATCCACCGTGACCGACGCTCTCAACAATTCGGTCATCACCCGCCTGCGCGCGCAATACCTCGATCTCGCAGCTCAGTATGCCGATTGGTCCAAGCGTTATGGCAAGGCCCATCTTGCCGCCGTCAATGTGGCCAATAAGATGGAGGAAATCCGCAAGAACATGGCGGACGAACTGCATCGGATCGGAGACGCTTATCGTAGCGACTACGAGATCGCCAAGAGCCGGGAGGCTTCTCTCGACAATAGCGTGAAGGATCTCGTCGCCCAGGCCGGCCACACCGGCCAGGCCGAGGTCCAGTTGCGCGACCTCGAAAGCGCGGCCGACACCTATCGCAATCTCTACAACAATTTCCTCGAGAAGCTGCAAAGCGCGACGCAGAATCAGAGCTTTCCGCTCAGCGAGTCGCGACTCATCAGCACTGCCAACAAGCCGGATCGCAAGAGCTCGCCGCGTACGGTTCTGGCGCTGGTTGGCGGCCTGGTGGGCGGCCTCTGCCTCGGCTTCGGCGTCGCATTCGGGCGTGAAATGCTGAGCGATGTCTTGCGGACGCCCGGAGAGGTCGAGGATGAGCTCGGCGTGAAGTGCCTCGGCGTCCTGCCCGACATTCGTCCACCGACCAAGACCGGCGCGTTGTTGTCGACGTCCGCGAAGACCGGTCCACCCAACCTGTCCCGCTACGTCGTCGATCATCCATTCTCGCGGTTTGCCGAGACGTTGCGCAACATCAAGGTGTCGATCGACGTTGCGCGCCTGACCCGCGAGATCAAGGTGATCGGCATCGTATCGTCTCTCCCCAAGGAGGGAAAAACGACGGTGGCGGCCAACTTCGCCCAGTTGGTCGCGCTCACCGGACATCGCACGGTCCTGATCGACGGCGACCTGCACACGCGCTCACTCACGCGCGAGCTCGCGCCGAACGCCACGACCGGACTGGTCGAGGCGCTCAACGATCCGGCCAGCCTGGGCTACCACGTGCAGCGAAGCAAGGAGACGGGGCTTGATTTCCTGCCGTCCGTGGTGGCCTCCCGCATGGTCAATTCGGCCGACGTCATTGGATCGAAGGCGATGGCCGAGCTGCTCAAGGTGCTGAAAGAGCACTATGAGTACATCGTGATCGACCTGGCGCCGGTGATGCCGGTGGCGGATGCAAAGGCCGTCAGCTTCCTGATCGACGCCATGGTCTACGTGATCGAATGGGGGCAGACGACACGAAGCGCTCTTCAGGAATCGATTTCGGGATCGGAAGTCCTGCAGAAGAAATTGCTCGGCGCCGTGCTCAACCGCGCCAACCCGAAGATGCTCAAGCGCATCGAGGCTTACAAGGGCAAGCACCACAACAGTTACTACGTCGAGCATGCCTAAAGCATGGTTCGGAAAAGTGCACGGCGGCTATCCGAAAAGATCTTGCTTAGACCACGACCCAAAGCGCGATGACGATTCATCCTGATCGCATCGCCTTTTTAGGAGGCGCGACGTCGCGCCGAACTGGAACGACCTCGGGCCCGCGGCCATTTGGCAGCGGGCCTTTTTGCGTTTCGTGGAACTGTCGCTTGAAGGCGATCGAGGGCTCCTAGAGCGTTCCATTGCTTAATTGAATCGGAGGGGATTCCGGTTTTTGGCGGTTTGTGATTCAAGATGCTGACTGGATTGGAGGCCAGCATCGGATGACCCGACCTCTTTCCCTGGATCTTCGCGAGCGTGTGGTGGCGTCTGTTTTGGCGGGCGAGAGCTGCCGGTCTGTGGCGGAAAGGTTTGGTGTTGCGGTCTCGTCGGTTGTGAAGTGGTCACAGCGGCAGCGGGCGACCGGCTCGGTTGCGCCCGGCAAGATGGGCGGTCACCGCAAGCCTGTGCTTGATCCGCACCGCGCCTTCATTGTCGAGCGGATTACTCAGACGCCGCACCTGACGCTACATGCTTTGAAAGCGGAACTGGCAGCCTGCGGGGTCAAGGTCTCCCACAATGCGGTCTGGCTGTTCCTGCGCCGGGAAGGGCTTCGGTTCAAAAAAAACACTGTTCGCCCTCGAACAGGCTCGCGCCGACGTCTCTCGTAGGCGCCGGCGCTGGCGATCCTGGCAGGCCGGGCTCGACCCGGGCCGGCTCGTCTTTATCGATGAGACCTGGATCAAGACCAACATGGCCCCTTTGCGGGGCTGGGGGCCCAAAGGCGCCCGCCTGCGCGGCTTCGCGCCGCACGGTCACTGGCGCACCCTCACGTTCCTCGGCGCGCTCCGCCATGACCAACTCACGGCCCCTTGCGTCTTTGACGGGCCGATCAACGGCGAATGTTTCCGCGCCTATGTCGAGCACCTTCTCCTGCCAACCCTGCGCGATGGCGACATCGTCATTCTCGACAATCTCGGTAGCCACAAGTCGAAAGCTGTCAGGCAGATCATCAAGGCTGCTGGCGCCAGGCTCTGGTACCTGCCGCCATACTCACCCGACCTCAATCCGATCGAACAGGCTTTCGCCAAGATCAAACACTGGATGCGGCAGGCTCAGAAGCGCACCATCGAGGAGACTTGGCGCCACATCGGTCACCTCGTCCAAGACATCCAGCCGCGCGAATGCGCAAACTTTTTCGCTAACGCTGGTTATGGTTCAGTCAAAATGTGAAACGCTCTAGGCGCACGAGACCGACGATTGCGCCGAGCCCACCGCGACAGCTGAGGCCCCCGTATTCGTCCGGAATCCACAAACTACGGTTGTTGGCATAGCCAAAAGCAAGGATTGGCGAGACAACGATGGTTAGGACAATGCGCCAATTGGCAACCCTTCATCGGCAAGACGAGGCAATCCGGGTCCTCGATGCGTCAAAATGCCGAAACTTTTTAGCATCTTTCTTTCTGGGTTCCGTGAGGCTAGTCTTAGCCTATATTTTTAGTTCTTTGCCGGTGGGCTCGGAATGCTGATTGTCCTGACAATTCTGATGATTTGGGTTATGCTCAACATCCTGTTTGTGTTGATCGTTGTTCCCCCGCGCAAACCGCGCCCGCAGGCGATGGCGACGACGCTCTCGCCCGAGCCCATCGACCGGAGCCAGCGGGAAATCGAGCAGGACGAACCCTTCTCGGCCCGCTATGTCATCGTTTCCGTTGCGATGGGGGCTTTCTTCGTGCTGGTGCCGCCATTGCTCGCCTTGCGCGATGCGATCATGCGGCTCTTCAGCAGGTCGTCGAGAGACGGAACCTGATTCTTCGATCCGGTTCCGGCAGTGAAGGGCTGAGCGGCTAGTAGGCTTCCTGGAACATCACGGCGGACGCTGTCCGGACCATGATCTTCAGGTCGAGCCAGATGCTCCAGTTGCTGACGTACCAGACATCATACTCGACCCGTTTCTCCATCAGATCGATCGTCGGCGTTTCCCCCCTGAAGCCGTTCACCTGGGCCCAGCCCGTCAGGCCCGGCTTCATGTGGTGGCGGTAAACGTACTTGCTGATGAGCTCGTCGTAGTAATTGTCATGAGCAAGTGCGTGCGGACGCGGCCCGACCAGCGACATGTCCCCGCGCATCACGTTCCAGAGCTGCGGCAATTCGTCGATGCTCGTCATACGGAGGAAGCGCCCGATCTTGGTGACGCGGGCATCCTGCTTGGTCGCCTGGGCAATCGCCTCGCCGTTCTCGCAAACGGTCATGCTGCGGAACTTCCAGATCTCGAACGGCCTGCCATTGAAGCCGCGGCGCGACTGGCGAAATATGACCGCCCCCGGGGAATCAAGCTTGATCAGCACGGCAACGGTGAGCAGCAGCGGCGTCAGGATCACGAGCGCGAACAGAGCCACGCCGACATCGAGACAGCGCTTCTGCAACCGCTCGAGAATGGTGAGCGGCGGCCGCTGGATTTCGACCGCTACGGTTCCACTAACCGGCAGGAAGGGACGAGCCACCAGGTCGGCGATCGGATCGTCCGGCAGCAGGCGTATCGGCTGCGGGACTGCGCGCAGATAGGGCCCGAGCTTGCGGAGCATCGGCAATTCGTCCCAGTCGATCGCAAGCAGGTATTCATCGACGTCGGCCGAGCGCGACTGACGGATCACATCGCGAATCTGCCGCTCCCAATGGCCGTCATCCCGCTCGTCGCCAAGCACGAAATGGCGCATGACGTCGAAGCCGTTTCTCCGCAGGTCCTTGAAGCGGCTGGAGGTGAAATCGAGCGGCTTGAGGCTGAGCAGGATCACCTTGCGATCGACCAGCCGGCTTCTCGCAAAGCTCGTACCGAACACCGCCTGCCAGACGAAGCGAAGGCTGACCAAGCCAAGTCCGCCGATCACGGCGAACACGATGACGGTGCCGCGGGACAGATTGTCGGTCGATTTCAGCAAGAAGGCAGCAACGGCAAGGATCGTTAGTGACGTAAGCCAGATAAACACCGCCTTTCGAAGCTGCCAGACGATATTGAGCAGCCGGTGCGTGGCATAAACGTCCCTGAAATAGGCGACCGCAACGAACACCACGCCGACGAATAATCCCGCTCCCACCGGAGCGCCGTCGGTGGGCGAAGCGACGGCCGCGCCGTACAGCGAAGCCCCGGCGGCATAGCTCAACAGGATCAGCAGAAAGTCAGCAGCCATGACGACAATCTGAAATGGCCTCTGAAGAGCGCCACCTCGCGTCGACGACAGCGCGTGAGCGTTTTCAGAACCGTAAGTTGCAACAGCCATTCGAACCTCTACCTATCGAGAGAGTGTCTGACGCTCATCGTGATGCTGAAGACTCGTCACTTCCCCGCGCAGAACGTGTTGCGTGATCGCAGCGACATTGTGGCGCTGCACGCAAAACTTTTGCGGCGCACGAATGATGTTGCCGTGTTGAAATGCGAAGCGAAACTTGACGCGCTGAAAATGTCGTCACAGTGCCGACATATGAGCGAACGCGCTGCCCCATTTTGAATCAAGTCCCGCGTCCGTCGCGATGCTTTGCCGTCGCGCGAGCACCTCTTCGCTCATCTTTCAGGCGATGCAATCCTTCGGCGGAGCACGATGAGTCATTTGCGAGAATTTCGATGATTTTCTATCTGGGCGTGCGATGCGGATTGCGTTCCGGCATGCATTTTGCCGCGCTCTCGCCTTCAGCGATGCAATTCTTACGGGCCGACCGTTCGCACCGCGATCGTATGACAAGGTGGGCAAAAGCTGCCGCCCTTCTTTTGGCGTGATCGAGCCGGACAACAAGGGCGCTCTCCACCGACTTCACGTTGTTCGTGTTAGATGGGAGCTCTCCGGTGCCGGCGACTTGGGGAAATTTTTCGACCACCCGATCGATTGAGCGCCATGATATCTCTCTCCCGACCACGCCCGCCTGTTCCCAAACCGCAATTGCCGGAGGGAGTCCGCATCTACGCGATCTCGGACATTCACGGATGCGCGCATCTGCTCCAGCCCATGTTGCGCGTGATCGACGCCGACGTTGCGTGCAGCCGGCCGCGCTACGCGATCGAGGTCTTCATGGGCGATTACATCGATCGCGGCCCGGATACGCGCGCCACCCTCGACGTCCTGATCGAACGAAACCGCCGGGGCAACGCGGTTTTCCTCAAAGGGAATCACGAGGCATTTCTGGTGAGGGTCTTCGATGACCCTTCATTGTTCGAGGATTGGATCGCCGTCGGCGGCACCCAGACATTGGTGTCCTACGGGCTCGCGCCGCCGGACCTGACCCGCGACAAACCGGCCTCGATCCTGCGCGACCTGATTCGCGCAATGCCGCCTGAGCATCTGGAATTCCTCGACAATCTGCGGCTGAGCTTCAGTTGTGGAGACTTTTTCTTCGTTCATGCCGGAGTTCGACCAGGGGTTCCGTTGGCCGAGCAAACCGAGCGTGACTTACTCTGGATTCGTGAAGAATTCCTGAGAAGCGACGAGCAGTTCGACAAATACATTGTACACGGTCATACGCCGGTCCGCAGCGCCGAGTTCCTCGCTAATCGCGTCAATATAGATACGGGAGCCTATGCAACTGGCAATCTCACTTTGATGAGCATTCAGGGAAGCAGCATGCTCGCGGTATAAACGATTGGACGGGAGCCTTGCTGATCCCGCCTTTGCCAGCTAATTGAGCACGTGTGGATGCAAGTGCGCCCGGCTCTCAGCAATCCAAACGCTCCAGGCGCGTTCATGTTTGCCGTAAAGCTCCAGCCAGCGTTGCGCGCTCGCGGTGCGCCCGGGGCAATGCTCCTCCAACCGCCCCTGGTCAGGCACGGCACCGGCCTCGAATTCGACTTGCGGGTTGTCCAACCGCTCGAATTCGATGGTTTCCGAGGTCGTGAGGCCCACGAGCACGCGCTGCCCAGCTCCGTTGACGATGTATCGCCGCGGAGCGTCCTTCCTCGCCTCGGTCATGCCTTTGTACCCCCTTCCGATGCTCAGTCTTGCGAAGGTTTCGCGCAAACGAACGAGGCTAGAACGCCCGTCGGGCATGTCCGAAGGTCGAGATCCGTAGCGAGCGAACGGACCGATGCGAAGAGCGAGCGGATGAAATCTCGATGTCCCGCTGGTTTCGCCAGGCGCGAAGAGCATAGCCTAAAAAGGCGCCGGCGCAGAAAATCGACACGGAGATTGAGGCAGACGCCATTGCAGAACCCTTGAGACCATCCCTGGAGAGTGCGACGCCCATGAAGAGCAACCAGTGTGTCGACATCATGGTTCTCGATCTTGACCAGTGCTGAAAGATTGTTCGTACCTGAGCCGAGACGCATGGCGTTGTTCTCTGGATTTCAATTCAATCCGGAGTGCCATCCCCCAAGAAGCGACGCGCAGCTTCTCACAAAGCTATTCCGATGTCTCTACGGAGCATCGCGATCACGACAATCGTCGGTCCCTCCATTCGCTGCCGGGCGCGATCCAATGGGAGCAAAAGCAGAAAGCTCTGATCTTCAGTTATCTTTGTCGGCATTCGGCAAGACTGGTCAACTAGCGAAAGTTCAGATCCGCGCGGCACGCCACCCGCGTTCGACCGCTCTCCGACCTTAGCCGAACATGGCGCGGAAAGCGGGCTTGAGCAGGCAGGCGATGCAACTGATCAATCGATGGCGCGTTTCGCGGCATCGAATCTTCTGAATTTCGCTCGATGCGATCCTGCTCAAGAATGTCGCGGCGACGACGCTCGGCAGCGGCGACTTCATTGTGTCGCCGCGCCCGCTTGGGGCCCAGGGCGGAACTGGACCCGTTGCCCGCCACGTCCTTCTGGACTGGCGTATCAGCCCGCGAACCTGGACGTCGAGCGATGCGGATCGGCGCTTCCATTCAATCGGGAAGGCTTGGTTTCACGCCCCTCGCTCGGCTCCTCGCCCCTGAAAAATGGCGCCGCAACGAGTGACGTACAGACATAGCCAAGCTGGAGCAGACAGGCAGTCGCGATCATCGAGAGTGCCGCATCTGACACACTTTCACCAGCGCCCATCGCGATCAGAGCTACGATGACGCACCCAGCGGCAATGGCTGGAAATAACACAACGAACCGGAAACGGATTCCAAGAACCATACCGACGAGCATCGCGCTCAGATAAAAGGTCGTCACGTTCATTGCTCCGCCAAATCACATCTTTTCTAGCGGCGATATTCTAATAATGGCTTAAATTGGGCATCGAGTTTTTCTTAGATTCTGCTCCGTGATGGAGAGGGAGATCACGCCCGAGACCCACTGTTCGTACTCACGAAGCCGACGAATGGCAGCACCGGTCGTCGATCGTCAGCGCCGGATCGGAGGTCTGCACCATCGGCTTCGCCTGCCGAACGAACTGGACCGTCTGCAGCTAACCCGGGCGGATTGCCAGAGGTGATGAACCTGCCGTGCGAAAATGGACGCGTAGAGCCGCCAGCCGATCGTAGGTGAATGTCTGGGAGCCCTGCGCCCTGAGCTAGTGTCCAACGTGGCTACGACGGAGCGGTAGTCGCCAGATAAGCAAAATAAGCCAGCCGAATACCGTCCTCGAGTGAGGTCTGGGCGCACCAACCGAGCGCGGCAAGACGGCTGACATCCAGCAGCTTGCGAGGCGTGCCGTCCGGCCGGGTCGGATCGAACGTGATCTCGCCGCGATAGCCGACTATCGCTGCGACAGTACGGGCAAACTCGGCAATAGTAATGTCCTCTCCGCTGCCAACATTGATAAGCTCGCCGGACGAATAGGTTTTCATAAGATGCACGCAGGCGTCTGCCATATCGTCAACGAAGAGGAACTCGCGCCGGGGCGTCCCGGTTCCCCAAACATCGACCGTTGCCGCGCCTGACAGCTTGGCCTCGTGAAACCGGCGGATCAGTGCCGCAACGACATGGCTGTATTTCGCGTCGTAGTTGTCACCGGGGCCATACAGATTGGTCGGCATGACGCTGATGAAATCGCGACCGTACTGGCTACGATAGGCTTCCGCCATCTTGATGCCGGCGATTTTGGCGATGGCATAAGGCTCGTTGGTCGGTTCGAGCGGTCCGGTCAGAACCGCGTCCTCGCGCAAGGGCTGAGCCGCAAGTTTTGGATATATGCAAGAGGAGCCGAGGAACATCAGCTTCTCGGCGTCGTTCAAGTGGGCCGCCTGAATCACGTTGGTAGCAATCGCGATATTTTCGTAGATGAACTCGGCCCGCAAGGTATTGTTGGCTACAATGCCACCCACCTTGGCCGCGGCCAAGAACACGACCTGGGGCCGGTTCACGGCGAACCACTGGAACACCGCAGACTGATTGCACAGGTCGACCACGCTTCGATCGACCGTCACGAGCCTGACGTCCTCCCGCGCGAGCCGGCGCACGAGCGCGCTACCAACCATACCGCGATGGCCGGCAACGTAAACGCTTTTGCCTCTCAGCTCAAACGCTGGCTTTGCCACCTGAGGCCTCCCGCATCGCCTCCTTGAGGTCGCTTGCCATCATCTCCTGCACGAGCCGCGGGAACGTGTATTTCGGCTTCCAGCCGAGCCGCTCGCGCGCCTTGCTGGCATCGCCGACGAGTAAATCGACTTCGGTGGGCCGAAAATAGGTCGGATCGATGCGGACGACAGTCTTGCCGCTCTTGGTTTCGACGCCAACCTCGTCAATCCCCTTGCCGCGCCATTCGATATTTAGGCCGACTTCTGAAAAAGCGAGCTCGACCATGTGCCGGACCGAATGCATCTCGCCTGTGGCAAGGACGAAGTCGTCGGGCTTATCCGCCTGGAGAATCAGATGCATGCCCTCGACGTAATCCTTGGCATGGCCCCAGTCTCGCCTTGCCTCGAGATTGCCGAGATACAGGACGTCCTCGATTCCCACTTCGATACGCGCCACACCTCGGGTAATCTTTCGAGTAACGAACGTCTCACCACGCAGTGGACTCTCGTGATTGAACAGGATCCCATTGCTCGCAAACATGCCATAGGCCTCGCGGTAGTTGACCGTGATCCAGTAGCCGTAGAGCTTGGCAACGCCATAGGGCGAGCGCGGATAGAATGGGGTCGTCTCCCTCTGCGGAATCTCCTGAACGAGACCATACAGCTCAGATGTCGACGCCTGGTAGAAACGGGTCTCCTTCTCCATACCAAGAATGCGGATCGCTTCCAGGAGCCGCAATACGCCCACGCCGTCGGCATTCGCCGTGTACTCGGGGCTTTCAAAGGAAACGCCAACATGGCTCTGTGCGGCAAGATTATAAATTTCGGCCGGCCTGATCTGTTGCACCAGCCGGATCAGGTTGGTCGAGTCAGTCATGTCGCCGTAGTGCATCACAAACGGCACGTCGCCGACATGCGGATCCTGATAGAGATGATCAACGCGCGCGGTGTTGAAGGACGACGCCCGCCGTTTGATGCCATGCACAATATAGCCGAGCGACAACAGATGCTCGGCGAGATAAGCGCCATCCTGACCCGTGACGCCGGTAATTAGAGCAACAGGTTTAGCCATTTCCGAAAAACTGCTCTCCAAAGAACGGAGGGCCATGAGCGAGCCAGCGCTAGGCTCCGAGGTCGACAATACCGCGCAACGTTGAGCCCTTCTTGGACATAAAGGCCTCCTGGGTCAACCCCCGGTGCGAGCCAGCGGCTCGGTCTCCATCAGGTCAAAAGGAAGGCTCTTCGTCGAGCCTATCTCTTGTTTTTGCGTGACACAGTTAACACGCCCCGGGAGCGTCAACTCGCTCCAGGACTGCGCAAATCAAACAAGGACACTTCGGCGCGCGACCACGCACGCCAATCGGTGGGATAGCACGCACATTAGTATTTGACGGAGATCACCGCGGCGCGGCAGCACCAGCCGTCGGGGGGGCCGTAATAATGAACTGTCCCGGGATACCAGCCGCGCCCAAAAAAAGGAACCGACAGCGGGTTTCCGCCCCTTACACCAGCAACAAAACCACTTGGAGCGTACGGGTGGCGATGGCCTTTGGCGGCCTCCGCTGACGTAGACAAACTGGATAGGCAGGCCGCGACCAAGACAAGGCGTGTCAGCAACTGGACCGAACTCGACATCATTCATCCCTCTCAACATGCCCGTGGCGCCAGGTAGCGGAAGTTGTCCACCCTGGCGCGCTGCTCGCGCTCGCCGGACGCGCCCCCGGTCAATTATCCGAACCGAGCGGGCACTTTTTGGAGCTTACCGAACAAGCCTTACCCATGGCAACAGTGTCAGGGGCGCCGGCGAGGCGGACTATGCAAGATCGTCTGGTCCGATGGCCTTGAAAAGATCGCCAACCGGGCCGCGACACCGTGCCTGCTGAAGGCGATCAATAGATCAAGATGGCCACCCGCACAGCCGCTGAGCAAGCCCTTCTCGAGCGCCGAACCAGACGCCGATTGCCAACCTGACCGTTCTCCGCAAGGCCGGGGGCGCGGCGCGGGCCGTCGATCAATGCAGGAGACGGCGGGCTCGCGGTCAAAGCGGCGCGGATGGCTTCTGGCGGACGGGCCGGCAAGCGGGGCGCCTTGTCGCAGGCAGAGGGATGAGGCTCCAGGTGGCATGTGCGCGACATCGAAGCCTTTATGCTCGCCCCACAGATTCGCGACCATCGACCTCCTCGATCCGGTCGAGTTCGAGCCGAATGCTTCAGCGCAACCGGGTGACCACCAACAAGACAGCACCTCACGCGGCGGTTTGGGGGTGATGCAATCCAGCGCTGGCGCTAGACCGTCAAGCGATCAACGAGATTTGCGCCGCTGGTCTGTCCGGCTTGACTTTGGGACGTGACTGGTCCTGTCGGCGACATCTGCCTTCGTCGAATGGTTGACAGCCTCGTTCTGGCGTCTTCTCTTTTCGGTTGGCACTTCCTTGCCCGGCCAGACGCTTCTGGCTGCCGCGGTCGGCGCCGCATTTTCACTGAGCAGTTGCCGAACGCGCGGAATGCAGATCCGGTTCGCATCGAAATGATCGACGACGTATCGACGGGCCGCCTCGCGCATAGCAGTAAATTTCGATGGGCTCGCCAGCACCTCAACCGTCTTTGCCACCAATTCGTCAACCGCGAAGAACGGCACCAGAATGCCAGTCTCCCCCGGGCGGATAACCTCTCGCACGGGCGCGGTGTCGGACCCAATTACGACACAGCCGCTGCTCATCGCCTCAAGCACCGACCAAGACAACACAAATGGGTAGGTTAGATAGACGTGAGCGGATGAGACCTGCAGAGCGCTCAGAAAGACAGGATACGAGACCCGACCAAGGAAGTGGACGCGATTAGCATCGATTTGATCTTTGACTTCGTTCAGGAAGATCGATTTCCAGGTCGTGCCTGCAGGCGGCGACTGCCCATATGACAGCCCGTCACTTCCCACGATCAGGACTTGCGCATTTGGTCGCCGCGCCAGGATCTCCGGAAGCGCCCGCATGAACACGTGATAGCCACGGAGCGGTTCGAGGTTCCGCGCCACGAATGTAATGACTTCGTCCCCGCGAGTGAGTTCGCGCCCGCCGGGCAGCGTAAGGCGCGCCGCGGGATTGGGCTTTATTACGTCGGTGTCGACCCCCTCATGAGCGATATCGATCATGCTTTGATAGTGCTCGGGAAACGTCGAATGCTGCCATGAGGTAGGTGAGATACCGAGATCGGCTTCGGATAAAGCCAAAAGGGTCGCGGCATTCTTCAGGTGCAGCCCGACATAGCCGTCCAGACCCGGCTCAGGAAACTCCGAATCAAACCCGAGGTCGCGATCCTTGGCGCCATAGTAGAACTCGCAATAAACTGCCAATTTGGAGCGCGGAAACACGGTTCGCAGCGGCAACGTTTCGCCCCAACCAGGGTGCGCAAGAATTACATCTGGAGAAAACCCCGAAGCCGCGACGCTGGACAAGCTATAAAGTACTTGTTCCGCGCGTCGGCACTCGAGATCGAAGCGCCTCGCGAATGGGTGCGTCATCGAAACGTCTGCATCGGCAAGCGCGTATTTGGTAAGCTTAACTGAAGGTATCGCCCGAGAAGTCGACGCTCCAATTGCCACCAACTGATGACCGGGCTCGCGTGAAAGGGTGACTGCGAGATTCCGAAACTGGGCGGGGAAATTATTGTGGACAAACAATATTTTCATTGACTTTGCGTCCAAATGGGAAGCTCACCCGCAGTGCCATCGCCTAACAAAATCTCCAGCCGCCCTTCGGCTCAAACCTTGTGACTTTCACTATAACAAAGATTTCCGGCCGCGAGGTCTGAGGCCTGTGATAAGTTGGATACAGTTAAAGCGTTCGGACCTTGCCAAGCGCAATGGCCCAACAGGGGCGGTTTATGAGCGAAGCTGATCAGCGAAAGACGGTTGATCTCGACCGTGGGCTATTTTTTGTAAATTACCGGAGCGCCGAGGACCCTGCTGCTCCGCCGAAGGTGATCGTTGCGCCCGCACGAGGCGATGAAGGCCATTTCGAGTTCATCCTGCATCCCGACGCCTCGGAACCGACACTGTGGGGGCCAAATTCGGGCTTCGTCATTAGGGCTCGATCGCCCGGCCGCCTCCAAATCGAGGTGTTGCCGATGCGGCCAGGCGGTTCCCGCGCGGCAGTCGTGCGCATCGAGCCGATCCAACCCGGCCGCATACCGGCCGTTTCACACGGCCGGGTCGAAAGTGGCAGGACCGGCTCTGCCGTGAAGGGGGACGGACTGAAGGTGCTCGCTCATGTCGCAGGTGTTGGCGATACGACGGCGGGTCCGAACACTTGGATCGCAGGTCCAGCCTCCCCATCGCGGATCGAAGGCATTGCGTTGGACTGGGCCGACCGGCCCGACGGCGTCGAGATCCGCTACGCGGTTCAGTTTTTGAAGGGACAATCGGGCAGCGGAAAGATGGTCTCTCTTGGTGCATTCGCAGGGACGCGCGGTCGCGCGATGCCGCTTACGGGCGTGGTTCTCGAGATGGCAGGAAACAACGAATACGAGTTTGTTGCTGAAGCTCTCTTCCTGAACGCGCCAACCCTTCGGGCGATCGGCCAACGCGTGGTGCTATCGGGTCCGACCGGCCGTGAGCCGTTGATCGGCCTGCGGATCGCCATCGAGAGAGCGGACAGGGCGCTCGCAGCTTCCAACAAGGCCGCCACTCCCGCCAAGACCACCTCAAAACCTTCTGGTTCTGGTCGAGTCCGGGTGTTTCGCAGCAGGCCCCGTCAGACCACGTCGGTCGACTAAGATAACCGGCAACAGCGGCTACCGATAGTCGCCATCGCGAGGGCAGGACGGCTGGAATGGCATCGGAGCAAGATGATGGCGCGACCGCATATTTAGGTCTGCAACATCACTTTTTGCTCGAGCGGCGGGCTGCTCGTGCCCTTTCGGCTCAAGACTTCAACCTCGCGCTGGCTTATGCGGACCGGCGGTGTCGGATAGATCCTCCTCCGGCAGCGCATTGTTTTGTGCTGCGGGCCGAGGCGAACTGGCATCTTGGCCGGCAAAAGGCCGCCCTCAGCGATCTCGCACAAGCTCTCAGCATTGCCCCGACAGATATCAACGCAAATCGCCGGATGCTGCTCTGGAGCGAAGATGAGCGTCGCCGGGCCGCAGCGTCCAACCTGATCGCTCATGACGAAGCGCCCAACACGGTCCGAAGCGCCATTGCGGTACTTCAAGCGTCCGGCCAACGTCGATGGGCTGCCGTTTCTGTCTTTGATAGTCACGTGGCCGGCTGGGTTGCCTGGGGCGACGAAGCCGAAATCGAGGCAACGATATCCTTCGAAGACGGCACTCTCACCAGCGTTTTGGTCGCAGACCCGTTTCATCCACTGGCCAGCCGTCAGATAAAGGCAACCGGCTTCCGGCTCCGTCGGCCGCCTTCAGAGCGACCTCAGCAGCTGATCATGACCTCCGAGGGAGAGGCGTTCAAGATTCAGCGGCTTCCGCCGAACCTCGGCTGCACACAACGGCTCTCGCGGGGCGAGACAAGCAAGTCGGTTGCCGATGTGTCCGATGCTCTGCCCACGATCCTCGTGCCGGTGTATGGCGATCTCCAGGCAACCAGGAGCTGCCTACAAAGTCTCATTCAAGCGCGGACTGCCAGCCCCGGCACGAAGACAAAATCGCGCGACAGTGCCTATCGGATCCTGGTTGTAAACGACGCGACCCCGGATCCAGAGCTTCGAGATCACCTGCTCGAGCTTGCGGCCACGAACGAAATCGACCTGCTGATCAATCCGATTAACCTTGGCTTCGTCGGCGCGATCAACCGTGCGCTATCCGAAGTGAAAAATGGCGACGTCGTCCTCCTCAACGCGGATACGGTCGTCCCCCCGGGGTTCGTCGAACGTTTGGCTGCCGCCGCACACTCGGCACCGGACATCGGAACTGCTACTCCCTTTTCGAATAACGGCGACATCTTCTCTTTTCCCATACCGAACCAAGAAAATCCGATGCCAGGCTATGACGAACTCATTGCTCTGGATCGGATAGCCGCGGCAACCAACAAGAGCATAGTCGTCGATGTACCGAGCGGGATCGGCTTTTGCCTCTACGTCACCAGAGCCTGCCTGGACGCAGTGATTGGACTTTCTGAAAGCTATGAAAGGGGTTATCTCGAAGACGTCGACTTCTGCCTACGCGCCCGTGCGAGCGGTTTTCGGAGCGTATGCTCGGCTTCGGTCTTCGTTGGTCATCACGGATCACGGTCGTTTGGCGAGGAAAAGCGCAAGCTGGTCCGGCGCAATCTCGACATCCTTGACCAGCGCTTTCCCGGCTATCGAAGAGAATGCCTGGCATTTGAAGCCGTTGACCCCTTGCGCTTCGCACGCGCCACGATCGAGCGCGGCTTAGGCCGCCTCGATCGTGATTCCGTTCTCATCGCTACCGCCATGGGATCGAGCCTCGATATTGCACGGGCGCGCGCCGCCGAAATTGCGAATGCTGGCGAGCACGCTATCCTCATCATTCGAGACCTCGCTGGACTGCGCCTTTCCGCGTACGATGAAAGTGCCCCACAGTCGATTTTTATCGACCTCTCCTCCGACGCGGCTAAGGATCGTGCTGCCAAAATCATTGCCGATCTGCGGCCGACGCGGCTCGAAGTCCTCGACCCGGCCGTAGACGCGGAACTCACCAGACTTGCTCATAGCCAGGCCATCCGAATTGACACCTGGATCACGGCAGATATGGAGGGCATTTCGTCTCAACTGAGTACAAAGGCGCCGCTCCTTGCCCCCACGCCGGCGGCCGAAGCATTTGCACGCTCGCGCATGCCGCGACGCACGATCAACACCCGGTCCTGGAAAGTCGAGCCGCTGGTTCTTCCGAGCGGCCAGCCTCTTGGCAGAACTCTGGCCATCGTTCCCGTATCATCATCGCCTGTCATCTTTCGCGTCATCCGCGCGATCGCCGCGCGATTGCAGCATGAGGCAGTATCCATTGTTGTGGCCGGAGCAACCTTGAACGACCTCGAGCTCATGTCATTCCCTAATCTGTTTGTCACGGGAAACACGCACCTTGCAGAGCTCGCCGATGTCCTGCTGCCGCACGCTCCGTGCTGGCTCTTTACTGACTTTGGCGATCCTCTATTCGGCCATCCGACCATCGAAGCCGTCCGGCAAGCCAACAGGAAGGTTGCCTATTGCGATTGGTCAAATCGCCTGGTCGCTCCTAGACCCGGTGATCTTCCGATCTCGCCAGACATCGATGACGCGGCGCTCGCCGACGCTCTCGCAAGCTGGATAGGAGCGCCCCAAACATGATCCGAGCTTCCCGCGGCCAACCAGGTTCAACCCCGAAATCCGTGACTGGAACCCAAGTTAGTCGGCTTGCTCTGGCCGCTGACGGGACGCTCACGGGCTTCGTATTCGATCCAGAAGACCTCGGGCGCAACTTTACCGTTGACGTTCTGCTGGATGGCCTGGTGATTAAAACCTGTCATGCTACGAGCTTCGTTCCCGAGCTCGCAAACCGGGGCATGAGGAATGCGCGCTACGGATTTGAGCTGTTGCTCGATCCCGATCATCTATCAACGGCGCGTACCGTCGAAGCGCGGATCGCAAATCTAGGGACAGGGGTTGGCCTTCCGATTGACTTGAATTCGACGCGAAAGGGTACGTTCGATGATACGCGCACCAAAAGCTTCCTGCGCTGGCTAGGCGGCCTTCGTTTCCATGGATGGGTTGACTCGAGTCTCGAGACTGTCCTGGATGCCGTTGTGGATGGCGAGACGGTTTCGCAATTGCGCGCCACTCAGTGGACGCGCATCGACGAGAATGGCTCCTCCCACTCGGGCCGCAATGTTCGCGCGTTCGACTTCAACTTGCCACAGCGATTTGCAGATGGCTGCGTCCACCGGGTGAGCCTGCGTCAAGGTGATGGCGAATTGATGCCTTATGCAACGTTCGTCGCCTTCCCTGACGGACTTTCCGCAATCCTATCTTCCCTTGGAGATAACGGCGCAGAGCGTCTTCGCGGCACACTCTACGACCAGCTCATTCCTTCCTCGCTTCCCTTTGCGGACTATGAAGCCTGGCTTGAGCGTTTCCCATTGCCTAATCCGAGCCCTAGCCAGCTCGAACTTGCCGTTGTCGTTGCCGGTGAAAGAGACTCAGAACAAACACTCGCGACATTGCAAAGCCAGAGTCACGAGGCGTGGACTGCGGCCGTAATCGAGGGAACGCCCCCCGCGATAGATCCTGCCCTCGTCTCTGAATTTCTAACAGATACGAACCCAGTGGCGGACATCCTGGTGTTTGTCATGGCCGGCATTCAATTGGCGCCCAATGCTTTGGCACGGATTTCGGCAGCATTCGATGACCACCCCGATGCGTCGGCAGTCTATTGCGACCTCGACTTTCTCGCCGACGATGGTCGATTGTGGCCAATCGCCTTGCCAGCATTTGACTATGAACGAATGCTCGAACAGGGCTATTGCTCATACCTTTTCGCCGTTCGGCGCGACGCCGCTTTTGAACTGCTGCGTTCGAAGCCTGACAATCTTTATCGGCTTTTCAACTCGATGCTCGACCGGACGGGGCCGCAACGGGCCATCCTGCATTTATCAGGCTCGGCGGGGACCTTGCCGAAGCTGGACCGGCTTCACTGCACGCCTTACCTGCAATCCGCCACGCAACGGCACCTCATCGCGCGTGCCATCAGATCGGAAGTCATTCCATCCGAGGGAAGCTTGTTTCCCGCGGTGCGAGTGAGACGTGTGAGGCAACGCCAGAAGACAACGATACTGATACCGACTCGTGATCGAGCCGCCATGCTACGCACATGTCTCGACAGCATTGCGCCTGCTGTCGCGCGCAGCGGGGCAGATATTCTCGTGATCGACAATCATAGCACTGATCCGGATTCGTTGAACTATTTGGCCGATCTGCCCCGTCGGGGAATCGGAACCATTCGTGTCGAAGGCGTCTTCAATTTCGCCAAGCTCAACAATCGCGCGGCGGCTGCGGTTGACAGCGATGTATTATGCCTTCTCAACAACGATATCGAGGCGACGTCAGACGACTGGCTCGACGAACTGTTGTCTCGCCTTGCAGAGCCGGATGTGGGGGCGGCAGGCGCGCTCTTGACCTGGCCGGGCGGCGTCGTTCAGCATGGTGGCGTGGTTCTCGGGATGAACTTCGCGGCCACCCACGCCTTTACAGACAGGCTCGGCAGCGATCCGGGGTATCTCGATCTTCTGCGCATAGCCCACGAGTGCAGCGCCGTGACCGCAGCATGTCTGGTGACGCGTCGCGCAGACTATCTGCGGCTTGGCGGGCTGGATGAGTTAAATTTTGCCGTTGCATTCAATGACGTGGACTATTGTCTTCGATTGCGTGAGATTGGCAAACGCATCGTACTGACGCCGCACGCACGGCTCCTTCACCTTGAATCTGCAAGTCGAGGCAAGGACGACCGCCCCGACCGACGGGACAGGTTCGATCGCGAGCTTAATCAGCTACGTTCGCGATGGGGAAAGGCACTTTTGGAAGATCCGACCTATAACCCGCAATTGTCGCGTGACGGGGTGCCTTACGGCGCATTAGCGTGGCCGCCGGCAGATTGCAGTCCGAGAACGAACCAGCCGCCGAGCTCCCGGGCGATCCCGTCAGGCTTTTGAGACAGCATGGCGATTAACCAACTGAAGGCCTGTTGGCAATCACAACCGCGTCAACCGTGTCCTGTAGCCAGCGGCGCCCGGACGCAATCTCTTCAGGCGACAGATTTTTGACCCAGCTAATATGCGGGCCGGGGTCGCTGTTCAATTGAAGAGGACAATCGATTGCTGGAAATTTGATCGGTGGAAGCGGTTGGCCGAGAAACTGACCAAGTCGCACCCATCGCTCAGCAATGTTGCCGTCCAGCAACGCGATCGCGGCATCGAGCGTCAGACGCTGGGGTAGCGAAACATCATCGTCGGGCACACGTGCCTTGCGCATTCGTCGATACCATGCCTGCAGCGCGACCAGGTGACCGATATATTCGAGGTTTCTTTCAACGCGATCGGCGGCTTTTCTGGGTGCCGCGAATCCCCAAGGCGCGTCCACCTCGCGCTGCGATTCGGAACGAATACGTTTGGTCGCAACGTCCGAGCGAATAACCTGCCCGGCCGTAGTGAAAGATCCAAAGCCTATTCGAGTGGGTCCCACCATTCCGCTACTGCCCCCGATGAAGATCCGTTCTTCCCGGAGGAAAACACCGTCCGGAACTCCGCCAAACAGTGATGCGGTCGCTTTGTCGCCACTCTCGCCCCATGGCGTGAAATTGAAATGAATAAACCCGCTTCCAACTTCGGTGTGATTTGAGCGGGACCGTCCACCTGAAACCAGACAGTCGCAGCAATTGATAAGCGATCCAAGTGTGACGAAGCTCATCAGTACAGTCTGCTTCAGGCCCACCGCGTGGGCCGTGGAGGCCTCCTCCTCGAGCAGCGTCCCCTCGCGCACGTGGCCGTTTGCACCAATTCGCGCTTTGGTGAGCAAGACCGAGCCGGTTACATAGCCACTTGCGATCTCAGCACTCTCACCAATGACCGATTCGATCACCGTCGCCGGCCCCTCGCTCCCGATTTTCGCGCGCGGCCCAACAAGCGTTTTGCGCCCCGCCAGACGAGTGCCAGGAAACAGTATGGCTTCGGGAAACACGCGGTCGAGGTCGACATCGTCGTCTAGAAAAGTCTGGCGCGGATCGACGACGTTAACTCCCTTATCGCTGAGCTGCCGGAGGCGGGCATCTTGCAACGAAGGCGTCATGTGCTTTTCCTAGGCCTGTAAAAGGCTAATCGGCGGGAAGCGATGGGAATATGAGGCTCTTCTGAGGGGCACGCAGATCCGCAGGGGCTGGCAAGTATCGCTGGAACGACAACGGCAATATCGACGCTTGCCAATTATATTGTCAAAGAAACGACAACACGGTAGGATTACGGCGATTTAGCATATTTTTTCTTTGGTTGATGATGCGTATTGCTGGCTCTGTACTTCTGCTCATCGGGTTAATTCTTTGTGCTTCCATCGATTGGGCTGCGGTCGGGTTCGTGACGATGGGAGCCGGCCTGCTTGTCTTGCAAGCTGCTGAAAGGAAGCAAGAGGCAATAAAACTGCAGGACGTTCGATCGCCGATCGGACCGATTGTGCGACCTGTCGGCCGGACCGCCGACTGCGAGCAGTCGACGAGCTTCGATCGGGACCGCTGGCGACACTTGGCTGAAGGCGATCGCGACATCGCGCAGGCCGAGGCAATTTTAGCAAGATGCGGCGCAAAGTACGCACAACAGTTCGCCAGAACCTACCTGATATTCGAAAACAGGGCACTTCTATCGAGCATATTGAGCACGATAGTTGCGTCTTACAGGCTCGATTCCGGGCTTGATGGCGATGTTGGAGCTAAGACGATCGCCAATTTCTCCGTCGACATGCAGGATTCCGCGGCGATTTTCGATCAATCGCCGGCAGGCCTGACACCAGCGCCGCGACCAGATCGTTCGGAACCAGCGATCGAGGAGAAACGGACGAACGCCCCCGTGGTGCTTACAACACGCGAGCAAGACGGAGCGCCTGACGCTGTACGGATTGACCACGATGCTGACGAGCCGGAGGCACCTTCGCCGGCCGAAAACGATACCACGGAAAACCTCCGGCAACTCCTCGAATGGCTCGATCGACCTGCCGCGCAAAAATAGCGATCGTCCGTGCCAGCAGCCGGATGCGCGCGGTCGCAACGAAGTTGGAGCGCGAAGATTAGGCGTAGCAACGGACGATCACACCTAGGTGTCAGGACACTCGGTATAGAAAACGCCATTGGCCGCAGAAATACTTTCCAGGCATTGGCGCTTGTCCGTGATCGGGCCTGCAACTGAAAATTCAAAGGACTTCCCCTGTACAATGAGCGCGTAGCGCCCAGCAGGAAGTGATTTTCCTGACTCCCGGGATCGAATCTCGTACATCTGCGGATTCCCTTGCAAAGGAATCGTCTGATAAGGAACAGAGATGTTGCGGATGACCCAGGTGCCGCCTTTCTGCGCGACGACCGGCTTGCCCGACGAGTCAAAATTCGTTGCCTGCCTCACCTGCGCAATCACGCGCACCTCAACCGATTCGTGCGCGCCCTGCCCGTCCTTGTCGAATACTATGAAATGTGCGTTGCCATCTGGAAGCATCGTTTCGCTGGGCTTGGTAATCGCAGCCGAAATGGCAACGCGTGGATCCGGGGCATGCCCGGGCAACATCTGGAGCGCAAGGAGTTTGCCGCCCTGCTCCGCATATACCCCGTATGCCGCTGGGAGCGGCCTGCTCTCGTGGATTGCCTTTTCGACCGTTGGACCTTGAGAACTCTTGTTGTGGACCGAGAGTTCAGTCTTGGGCTGGATCGGCTCTGGCCTTTGAGGCGTCGGCAATGACGTCCGTCCTGCGAACGTGATCGCCCAAACAACAACGCCGGCGACGAAGCAGAACATTGCCAAGTGGCGTAAAGAGAGGGCCGGCAAAAGTTGCGATTGCCCCATCAACATGCGTCGAGAACCTCGCACATTCTCGACGGGTGATGATCCGCCAAATTCATATTCGTTGTCGGCTGCCAAGATGCTCGTCTTATCAGCGACGGTCGCGGCTATGCGGAAGGAGCGTTCAGGTATCGCAGCAGAGCGGATCTTGTCGTGAACGATCGGACCGCCCTTCGCATTCGCTTCAACGCCCGCAATCGCGACTTCTAGCGCCAGCGCCAGTCGTTGCTGCTCAGCCGGATCGCCGGCTTGCAATTGCTCAAGCTTCTGCCGCGCCAACTCATAGATAACCTGGCGCAGTTGCTCCGGATCTCCCTGCACGGCGTCAATTGTGCGAGCCAGAACGAGCGCAAATTCCACTTCTGGATGTGCGGTATTCGCGATGCCTGCCGCAGTTCTAGTTGGCTCCAACGTCATCAAATGGGCTTCTATCCAGCTCAGATTTGGTCAACCTAATGCGGCGAAGGCACAGAGGCAAAGCCAGCTAGGGGCACTGCGCCGCACGACCAGGAGTTTAGGCGTTTTCGGGGGCGCTAACCGCAAGGCGGCTGACCGCTGCGCCAGCCAGACAAGGGCGCTTGAGCATATAGTAACCGGGGCCGCCACAGGCGCCATGTTAGCCCGTGTGGCCGGGAAGGCCTGTTTGCCGGTGACCGCGCGGATCCCGGCAAACACTTCGGACCGATGAATTGACAGCCTCCCGGCTCACCATCGTGCGATGCAGTCCAGAAAGCGTTCCCGAATTCTGATCAAACCGAGCCTGGACCCACGACGTTCCGGGCGTCGAAGCGACTTCTCTCATTGGTTGCACATCGAGCATGCGCTCGCTACAATTCTAGAATTGCTCCCTTATTGCTCTATTCATCACATTGTCGGCGGGCCTGATTGATGGCCAAAGAAATTGCAGCGGACAAGCTTCTGGTCGAAAAGGCGCTCGTGAGTGCCAAGCACGCCTTGCTCGTGGTCCGTCACGCCAAACTGTCCGACCGACGCGCCGCCATCAAAATGGTCGAGCAGCTCCTGGCTGACGCTTCGGATTACAAGGAGAGCGCTGTCGTACCCGGCGGAGTCGATGCCTATCTTGCGGCTTGGGCCGCGATAGACGAACTTGTTCAATCGCTCCGGTCGACCGGGGCGGATAGCGCTCCTTTGTGGAGCAAATCTATCGCCGCGATCGAAACCTGGCGAGATGTGCTGACGAAGTCAAATTAAGGAAACGGACCGACATTCTCTGAACGGAAGGCACGTCATGGACAACTGCACGCGGATCTGCACTGTACGTTCAGGCATTTCCGTTATTTCTGGCAGTTGAGAGCTGTTAGACGACGACTGGCGGCAGACCTGTGCATGCGTCTCCGTGCAAATGTCTGTGGCTCGACTGTGCGACCGCCCGACAAAACCTTACCACGCGGCCAACTCCGGCCTGCCGGATCGGGATGCATTGAACACTCAACGGTCGGATGCTTGTTTCCGCCTGAACGTTCGATGCTGCCCGCCGCGAGTCGCATGGGCTTCGCAATATCGGCAAGCTTCTAGCCGAATGGATTACGGCCGCGAGATCAAGAACTGGTTCAGCTTCTTGCCTGCCCCAAGCTGGGCCGTCAGCCAGCGCGGCTGTTTCCCGCGCCCAGACCAGGTCTCCTTGGGATTTTTGGGATTTCTATATTTAGGCAGCACTTTCGGATATGGGCGACGGTGACCATCCCTCCCGCCCCTCTTAGTAGTTGCCATTTTTATCTTCTGAAGTCGCTCTTCGAGTTTGGCCTTTTCTACCTCGATCTTTCTGCTCAACTCGGAGGTGACCTCCTCGTGCAGAAGCCAGAGCTCATCCACGGACAACACTTTCAACTGGCCGTAATCCATAATCCCTCACGCGAATCCAAGCCTCTTCGTGACGCACATCAATGCGCCCAACGATTTAATTAAGCAAGATTGAAATCTCTAGAGATACACGTTCTGAGACGCGGACCATAAGAAAAAACGGTCCAAGCCGCCGATGGTTCCCGGGGTTTTCCTTGAGCCACATTTTGACTCATTTTGGAAGGCAACCGGGCTTTCGGACTGGCGGCGCCAACGGGTATTCAAATAGAGGCGCCGCGGCACTCACCTGCGCAGATCACAACAGCGTGCGCAATGGAGTTTGGGCATTTAAATGTGTTTGCATTGGCCCACGCCGCTGACCGCAATCGCCGCTTACGTGAGACAATCGACGCATTCGGACATATTTCTGGTGGATGGAGGCGCGCCGCGCAGTTGTTGGAGCGCCTGACTGGACAGGTTTTCCCTGCAATGTCTCGCGACCAAGGATCGCCATCTACGACGATCCAGAGCACGCGACGTCTCTGGCGGCGCGGACATATTGACCGTCATTCAGCCAAACAAGGGCCCGGCGTGGCGCCGCCAGAGCAAAAGCGAACTGCCACGTCGAGCCAAGCATTGACTTTGGGGAGCCGCACGGAGCGATCGATTTGGCCTTCGCCTTCAGACCGTCGACACCTCGGATTGACGAGGCATGAGCCCGCTGAAAAGTGATTAGAACATTCCGATGCAGAAGCACAGCTAGTGCTTCATGCGTCCGTTGCCGAATATGAAAGCAGCTTGGAAGACGGGCCCTTCTTCAGTGCGAACCTCGATAGCCATGTCACGCCGATCTGCGGCGAGATCATCTTTAATCATGCCGGCGAGCGATTGTGTGGCTTCGATTTCGGCTGCCTTTTCGTCAGCCAAGTCTTGCCCGATGTCGTCAGGATAGAGATCACATCCGTCCCGAATGTCGAAAAAATAGCGGGTCATTCCAATATGCCCGAACGGAAATGAATCGAGCTCAAGGGCTCTGCACAAAGCAATGCAAGCCTAAAGCGGCGAAACGACGAAAGCCACCCCAAAAGTCTGCGGCTTTCGCATCGCACATCCATGATGTTAAATAAATTAACTTGTAATTTAAAATCAGATATTTAACTGTAACGCATCGGCATCGCCGCCATGACGCCGAACGCACATGTCAGTATTTTCGGATCAATCCAAGAACCTTGGTAGCATTTCAAAACATCTGCAATGCACTGATTTTAAAAAACAGCGAAACCGGCCCAATCTCGGCGTTACCGGCTCGGGTAGTTGATGCGGGTTATCACCGCCTCACAAAGCGGCCTCAAGCTCCCATCGCCAGTCCCAGTGAACGTGGTCCTCGCTGATCCTTTCCACCTTTCAGGACTACACCGGATCACGTGGGATCGCTCCGTCCTTGGCATACCCGATGATCGGATGAGCCAACGCACCGTTTGGCCATGCGCTCGAAGCCCGCCCATCTGATCCGACGGAAGCGCAAGACCTCCCGCAAGCGCTCCAACTGGCCTGGGTCTCACGGCCCAATCTCCTGCTTGCTTTAGCGAAAGCGTACTCCACTCTCGCCAATTCAGCCGGTAACAAGGATCCATTGAAATTGGTTCCATTTATGCTAGACATCGAATGGCTTGGTTGCAACTACTTGACATGGCAAGGTTCGCCTCACGGAGATGCTTCGGAACCGCCCTATCGCTGGATCCTGGCTGTGAGCAGCAGGCTTGCGACCGGGGCGCGCACCGAATTCGCACCCCGCGATCAAGCCGGCACGCAGGCTCACTGCTGAAAGTCCAACGGACCATTCTCCGCACTGCGACAAGACAGCTGGAATACAGTGCCCATATCCATGGCTGAGCGAGGGAGCACAGCTTCGTGTTGCGCAATAGCTCAGTCGATGGTTACAGGTCTTTGATGGGAGTCGAGACCGCAGCGAACCTTTCTCGACAAGAAGTCCCGAGCACATAAGCGGCGCGGTTTCTTTGGCCTAAGCGCGGCCAGAATATGGTTGCAGCCCCTTGATCTGCGAACATCCAGGAGAGCTGCTGGCCTGCGATCCAGATGGTCTCGCGGCCACGGTCTCGTGTTCGCCGCCGGGCTGCCGGAGCGCTTGCAGTGCCCCTGCCACGACCATCGCAGCCTTTTGAGTTTCTGATCCTCTTCCTCGATCTTGCTTCGGATATGGATGCGTCCGATTTACCTTTTCGTCCAATCAGGCGCGAAGAACTCGCCCGAACGAAGGCCGGAAAGCTCGAAAGGTATGCTGCTATTTCTTGTCGCTGGGCGGTGTTCCGCCGTTTTCGATGCACTCGTTAAGTAGGCCCGCTGGTCGCGGACGTTGCCCTTGACGCTTCCCGCTGTCGGGTCCGATGGCACCCCCGGTGGGAGCGCCGCCACTACCGCCGCTTCACACTTCTTAGCCACTTCTGCTGAGACAGCCCCAGCCTTGTCGCAAGGAGAGCAAACGAAGAGAACGGCGGAACCGACAATCATGAATATGCGCGACATCATGGAAGAAGCTCTCCAATAGCAGCACGATCAACTACCGGACCTGGATGGGCGCTGCAACGTCAAGTCCCTTGGACCTGCTCGCCAACCCTTGCCAGTCCGATTTAGCAAGCGACGCGCGCCCTTCGCCAGCCACCGCTGAACAGTACGCGGGGGACGCGGCGGACCTTGATGCGTCGGAACCTCGATGTGGTTCGCGGAAACAAACGGGTGCCCAGCTCCCGCAGCCGGTTAACGCCGAGGGCCGCGGGACAAGAAGGGCGGGATTGCATGACGGTGCAGGAGGATGACCTTTCCCCAGCGACTGTGTCTATCGCGGGTGTCTGACCGCTATTGGGCGGGACGCCGCCACGTGAGACGGCGCCCCTTGCCGCGCGGTTGCCTTACCTCCGGGCAATCCCACGACTCCGGCAAACATCGGTCCAGACAATTGCGTTCGCAACTCAAACCGCTCGTTAGCCTTACCACGATGCATCGCGCCGTCTAGGCAAGAGCGCGCTCCGGGTTGATCTTGCAGCATTCAACAATGCACGAGCGGTGATGCAGCTTCGGCTTCGGGCGAGCAGGCCCCAATCCGCGACCGCGTTGACCCGACCCGACAATGAATCCCGAGCCCTCAACGCGGTCCATAGCCACGCTCACGTAGCGGCCACAAGAGACGTATGGACGAGCTTCCTACGACCATTCAAAGCTGACGGTCGAATGCGGTCATCATGTCGCGCTGTCGCAATTCTGGCGCCCGTAGCGGCGAAGAGATGGCGCGCTCCGCACCCGTGTCAGCCTGGGAGGACCACCCTGTTCCGATAGTCATGGAGCACCACGCGAGCAGATCCGCCGACCAAAGCTTCTCTCAAGCGCTGCCGAGTCCGACGGGGAGCCAGTCACCTCGAGCCATGGCACTGCTAATCGTAACCCCGACACGGGCATGTCGTCTGCGCAGTTCGTGCAAAACCGGAACTGCGCACTAGTTCACGATCGTTTGCCGGAACGTCGCTGAACGCTAAAATTCGAACTCATCTTGCAACCGCATGTCATCAAAATTTGGATAAAGACTAATGCAGTTCCAAATGGAGAGGACTGAAATGCACTACCCGTCCGATCACGGTTTGCCGTTGGTACAGTTGAAAGAACGACGGCGGGAAATGGTCGTCGCGCTCCAAAATCGGGTCGGCCCGATTCTGAATGAGGAGCTGAATCAGATCGCCGCAATCCAGCTGACCATTTCTGCCTTCGAGGACGTCATTGTCGATCTCGACTATGAGGCTGAAATGGGCTGGGAGGCGGCCGAGCGATCTGGACGTCCCTTTCCTGCGATCGGACGACGAGGGCTCGTTCACTCACCCGTCTAGTCTAGTCAATTTGCTCAGAGCGGCGGGAAGCAATGCCTCGCCCAAGGCTCATTGATTGGAACGGACGATCTAGAGCCTGTTCCAGGTCGTCTTCTAGCGCTTCAAAAAACATTCGTTAAGTTCGATCGCACGGCGGCCGCGATCTTGACGTCGAATGGGTGCGGCTGAACCCTATGGTTACCAAGGTCACGCTTTTTTCCCAGGGCCGCAGCACTTATCATTTGAAATGCCCCGGCTTTTGAACTAAAAATCAACTACTTAATTGACGAGTGATTATTCATTGAGGGCTGGTATGAGTAATGGTAGCCAGATTTCTGTTGGTGCCTTAGACCTTAGAATTCGAAACATCGTTCGGCAGATTAGGGAACTGAACGAACTACAGAAGCGGGTGGACGAGGCTGAAGTGAGAAGCCGGGTTCGGTACGTATCAGCATCGACCCGTCGCTCCCGTGTACGACGGAGCAGTCTGCGTTAGCCGGCTCTCTGGGTTCCCAGGCTCGCCTAGCCCCAACAATCGAAGCGCGCCCCATCCGGTCGAGTTTCCGGCGGGTCCAGGTCACTGCAATGACTGCGTCCTGAAAATCCAAAATCGCCCGCTCTCGCGGAGAATAAAACAGCTTGATAAAGTGTGTTGATGGATCGCCGGAGGTCACGGCGCACTTCGTGACCTTGGCAGCCGCAACGTTGCAAACATTTTTAGGGACGCGTCGCCGGTCGGTTCAGGCCCACACGCTCATCGCCATTGAGCGATGATCCAACCGTCAGCATCACGGCTATCGCCAGCTGACCGGGCCCGGCCTTGCCGGCGAACGCGGTGACCCGCCGCCAGCTACACCACGCTAGGGACACGATCAGCCTAGGTTCAAATCGCAGGTTTGCACGAAAATGCCAAGCGCCGTGGAAGTATATGCCGACCGTGGCCCCCTCCGGTCAGGTATGGCGGCACAAGCCACTTTCGTTGCGCAACAGTCCAGTTGGACCGCGTGAGGGCGTCGTCGTGAAGCGCTTAGCCTAGGCAACGCGAGTTGTTGATGTCACGCGAACGCCAATTGAAAGCCCGCAATGCCTCACCTAGTATCGCCGCGTTTTGGCGACCCTTTTTTCTTGTTTGGATTTAGGTGGGATCAGTGCGCAGTGTCAGTGAAATTATGGCGAGCAAGCTCGATCAGCGAATAGAGATCATTGCCAGGCAATTGCGGGAGTTAAACGAACTCCAGAAGCGGGTCGACGACGCAGAAGCAAGGAGCCGCGCCAAACATGGCGCTGCTTCGTCACGACGACCGCCTAGATGGCGCAAGTTGGTACGTCTTCATACTTAGACGCGTGATAGCCAGGCTTGGACCGGTCGGTCCTTACCCCATTCTCACTTGTGCGCGCAGACCGTCTCGCGATTGGATTTTGAAATCGTCCAAACGGCGGCCGGCTTGAAGTTGCGCGACCAGCCAGCGCGGCTGCCTCCCGCGCCCCGCCCAGGTCTCGGAGGGAAATTCAGGATTGCGATATTTCGGAAGCACCGGCGGGTAGGCTCGGCGCGCGGGTTCCGAAACTCCGAGCTTTCTGAGACGCTCCTCAAGACGCAGCTTTTCTTCGCGGACCCTGCGTTCCAGAACCTCTGTCATCTCTGCATACAGAGCCCATAGATCGTCCAGATCAAGGCGCTCCATTTCGGCAACAAATTTCATCGGATCACCCCAGCTTTTTCGCCAAGATCCTGTTAAACGCAGGATTATGGCGACATTTAATTCCTGGTTTGGCCCTTGTATGCTGATTGCAACCTATTTTTGCCCGCTTGGGCGAGCGCTCAGACGCGGAAAATGATTCCGCAGAGTTCGTCCGTTGACCGATTCAGCCCGTCTTCGCCGGAGCGTCTCTGGCAGGATGCGACCTGCGGACCCCGACGTGCCCACACACCGGCTTTAGTGATCACGTCTAGCGGAGCTCAGTCCGCGATTGATCTCCTCGATGACCATCCCTGGCATTTGGAGACCATCCTCCTCTGTTCCTTGCCGCGTCTAAGTTCCGTACCGCAGAACGAAGGATGACCAGATTCGCCGGCCTGCGGAGCGCGGCTCGCCGTCGAAGAGCCCATACCGATCGACATGGTCCCTGCGACCAGCAGTCGAATTCTAGGCAAAAGCCAAGCAACTACTCGACCGATCGTGCGAGGCTGCTCCTCAATATCGAGGGGGTTTGATTCGCACCCGCGCGAATTATTGCTCACGACCTCGTCTTTCGAAGGCCAAACAAAATTGGGTGCGCGGATGTCACCAACTGGTCTGCTTTGCACCAGAAGGAAACCGAAGAGGCCGCCCTGAGAGCTTCCTGCAGAGTTTAAGAACGCATAGCTTCGACAAAATGCGCGATCAAAACCGCAGCACCTATGGCGACGATAAAGGTAAATAGCCAGGTCACGACCGCGCCCGTCTCCGACGACGTTCGAACTGAACGCGCGTCTTCATGCACAGTCAAAAACCAAGCTTGGAGAATCGTCATTCAGTGCCCGTTGGGGATTCGTAGCAACAGATGCGCCCAAATCAGACCATCCCCGATCCCCGATCCGGCTGCCGCTCGCAGCGAACTAGCGTCGCTGCTGGGTTCCGCCCGAGATCGCGCTACCGTCCGGTCGAATGACCGTCGCCCGGCCGCTGCGGTCTCTTGAATAGTAGACGTTGGGCGTCGCCATCGGCGCGACGTGCCCAAGTGGATTCGAGAACGTTGGATTTGGTTGCGTTGGAACAGGCCGTCCCGAACGACCGATGGGTTGGGTCGTTTGAGCGAAGACAGGTGGATGAATAAGAAGCGCGAAGATTACAATGAAGGCGCGGAACATGATTGAGGCGCTCCTGTTTGCGCTTGAGAAGTGCGTCAGCTGACCGCAATCGGCCTTCTGAAGACGGCGCCGCTATTGCGCATTCCAGAAGTGATTGTGCCTCGCTGCAGACCCGCTCGGCAGACTGTCGTTGCCAACCAGTAAATCGACGCCTTCTCCAATATTTTGCGACCTGATCAAGTTCCTCGTCGGGTTACGCGACGACTTTGACCCGGACGCCTAGACCGGCCTGTTCTTCGTAGCTGACCAGGGCAGCGGGCCATCTCTGCAAGCTCGTCGTCAGTGCTTCAGCCATCGTATAGCTGGAGCGAAGCTTGCGCAATCGGTTAGAGACCGCTGCGCTTGGTTACGAGAGATAAGGCAGCTTGATCCGATGGACCAGCTTGCCGTCATACGCGAGCCACCGGATGCAATAATGCCTCCGAGCATGAGCTATCAAACCACGAGCAGGAATTTGAGCTTGGGGAACTGATAACGTTGCTGAGGAGGTTGACGAACGGGTCAACGGTTTGTCGTCACGAGAGATTGTTGGTGGACCTTTGCGTGTTGCGGCCCGCCAGCGTCTCGTCCGACAAAAACGAACTCGAGAGCAGCACCGCTTCCGACCTCCGCTTCAGAAGTTGCTCCAACTCCGCGAGCATCGCGAGCCTCTGCTCGACCTCTGCTATCGACAAAAGCTTGCTATCCTTACACAGGATCTGAGACGGCCTCTTCATCCCCACCCCCCCAAGAGAATGCGGCGGAGAATGCCAATATTCATCACGACCGTCTGTGATATAGATCACCAAACACTTTCATACGGCTATATCAGGCCGAACTGGCCTAAAGCCAAACACGCCCTGTCCCGTCTCGCTTTCAAGAATGCATCGGGCCCAACAGGTACGCTCGCCCCGTTCGGGCCGCATGTCATGTCGATCTCCGATCGGAGCAATCATACGGGAAAACCGGCGGGCGCATTCTACATCGAGCAGGCCTGAGGCCAGTCGACAGCGACGACCTCAACTTGGTCGTCGCTGGCGTCTACATGGTAGCCGGTTGGCATGCTGAGACGTCTTGTGCATGACAAAGCTATTGCCGTGCTTTCGCTGCTGGAGATATTCCGTAAGCCAAACACAGCGATCGTTAGGCCGTTGCTCCAACGTGCCTCTCCGGAAATTCAGAGCTCGCTGTCCGCGTTTGGATTTTCACGTGTGCCTCCGACGGCGCAGACCACCGCCAGTTTTATCTGGCCAGCCAGGTCAAAAGGGCTGTCGCAAAGGCCACGATCAGTCCACGCCAAGGTGACGATCGGCGCGCCGCACTGATCGATGACAGACGAGAGTTGAGAACTCGCGAAAATTACCAAACTCGACGGCGAATTCGAGAAAATTACGGATCCTTACTCGGCGCCTTTCCGTATTTGCGATCGTCAAGGCCCATGCACATGGAACTCACAGACTTCCAGTGCTCTGCGGCTTCTTCCACGAGCATCTACATTTGCGCGTTTAGCTAGGCTGGTGATTATGGACGATGATTTTCGCCGAGAACGCCTCAGGACCGTACGAGACCCTGCTGAGAAGGCGACCCCTTCAAGAAGCGGCTTCTTGAGCTGGCGCGTCACTACGAGCAGCGCCTTGCTGTCCATGCAAATGAAAACGCGCCAGGGCAATATTCACGATTGATGCGAGAATAGTCATCCAGCTTTCAGCATCGGAATCGATGTCATGACATTTGATCAGCGGTCCCACGACCGTATCCTTCGTCCTCCTGCACCAAGGCAGCGTTGATCCACCTGGAATTTTAAGATTTGCCCAAGGACGTGCCCTTGACAGAAGTTGCCGGCACGGCTCAATTCACGCCCCCTCAACAGCGGGCCGGCAGCTTTCCTCGAGCTCAAGCCCCACTCGTGAGCGGGCCGCTGAAACCTGGCGGGGAGATCGTCCGTAGCTGGCACCATGCGCAATGGAAAGAGCCGCAGCATGGAAACTTTTGAAAAGCTGCCGCTCGACGAACTGCTGCGCCTGCGGCGCGCTGTACGGGCCTTGATTGAGAAGGAACTCGAGCGAAGGATAGAAGACGCAGCGGCAAAGCAGAAAGCAAAACGTCGGCTGAACTAAGGGCGGCTTTGATGCGGTAGTTCCGGTTCTCGGTTCGAGGCTGACGCCCGGATCGCCACGATCTAACAGTGCTTGTGGGTAGCTTGCACTCCCGTCGCTATTGCGGTTTAATGAGCGGATTTCATCCAACCGGCTTTTTGAATGTGCATCCATCTTTCCGAGTTTGAGGCTGCGATTATCGCCGAGTTACCGCGACTGTGGCGACGACGCTTCGCCAGCGAACTGAAGCGACTTTGTCTGTTGTCGGCGCTCGTTGGCGGCTTGACCGGAGCCGCGGAAGCGCAAACCAGTCTGCAGTTGCGCCCGCATTCTGCATGGGATGGACTGGGGCCCGACCCCGACGCCGCTCAGTCGGTCTCTCGCTTCACGACTGAACGTCGCTCCGCGACACAGAAGTCGAAAGGTCCGCTCAATTCCGCCGGCGAACAGCCGCCCTCCGTGGCGTCGCCCGATCGTTCGCGGAGACCTGATTCTTTCGAGGAGTCCGTCGAACAGGATCAGGAAAATCGTCAACTCAAGCGGGCAACGGAAATCTGCAAACGCTGTTGACGCGAACTTCCCGGTTCATCGTGTAAAAGCCCGCGTTTGCCATCCGCATTATCCGCCAAGCTAATGTGGAGAAGTTTATGATGCAATAATCGATGTGCTTGCGTGCGTTGCGTGACATCAATGCCCAGACCTTGCACTCGGTGCGAGTGTAGGGACAATGCCGCCAATTGGTCAAAACATTTTGCATGAGAGGCGTTGAGTGAGCTGCAGAGTGCGCGTTAGTCCTTATAGAGCTTGTACAGCTCGATCGCTTCCTCCTTGAGACAGTCAGCAAAGCCAGACGCCGACGGGGGTCCGGCCCTTTGTCTTGATCCGCGCGACACATTGAACAGCGCGTAAGCAGAACTACTGCTCTTGCAGAGGACGCTGCGCAATCTGGTCGTTTACGCCGGGCCGGTCCCTGACACCCGACTTGCGGTGAGGTAGTTCTTGAAAGCGGCCGCAGCGCAGGCAACCCTGGCTATCTGCATCCTTAGCCGACGTTGCACTTACCTCGATCTGCGAAACTGCAACCGCCAGGCACATCGTCCTCATGGCGCCATACTCCCTGCAGAGCACATTGCCACCAAAGCTCTGCCGCTTGGCCGTTTCCGTATGGCCTCCCGAAGCATGCGGAATAGTTCCGGCGGGATGAGGGCACGGAGGCGATGCCCACTTGGCTACAAACGGCACCAACAGTGTCGACTGCCTCGGGAAGACCATCGGGACGACCTAACGCCGCGACACGGTCTGCTTGAGAGGGCAGAACATCAAGACGATCGGTCAGTCCATACTGCCCTTGGCTCCGCGAAGAGATCTGCCAACCGGCCTTATTGCGCAGTAAGGTCGAGGACACGACAATGTTTAATGCATGGGGAATGGTGGGCAGACGGGATGTCGACGAAAGGAAACCTCATCTCGTCGACGCTCTACCGTTGCCGGCGCGCGTGAGGTCCACAAACGTGCGGGTTGCACGGCCTCGAAGAAATCCGGATGCGGACGAAGAACTCAAGGGCGGCACACCAAACAACCACGCCTCAAGAAGCTGAATGACGCGAGGAACAATGTCCTTCAAAGTCGGTTAGTACTAAGCGCTATTCCGGGTGTTGACATGCGCGTCTGCAAGATAGTGTACATGGTGACGATCGCCACCCTTGTCGGTAGCTCTGTCATGGCTGCCGGCGGCGGAAGTCAGGCGGCTGGCGCAGTTAAGCAAGAGCGCTCAAATGTCGTCAACCATGTCTTCATCGTTCGCCAACCGTTTCCAATCCAAGGGGGTCCCGCACCTCCTGTGGCGCCTGTCGGCGTTGCGGATCCAAGTTCCAAGATCAATTCGCGAATAGACAGCAAGATTTACAGCAGATTTTGAAGCGAAGCCCACACCCGTTCTGTCCGACCGGGGTCACGAAATCAACGTGGGGGGACATGCGAGTTTTCGTTGCCTATCCCGCTTGCGATCCTCCTAAGCAGCACATGCGCGTGGAGCCAAGCTTTTTCGCCCGCTAAACAAGATCGTACAAATTGCCCGCGGCGTTGGGGATGCTCGGATTTCCCTGCAGAAAGCTGCCAAGGTTGTTCGCGACACGGCTCGGGCATTAGTCGGTGCGGGTCGGGTCACATGTCTTCGCATATCCATTTCGAGCACGAGCACGGAATTAAGCCCCCGGCGTCCAGCATCTGCTGCATCTGACTTAACAAGTTCCAGAACCGCATGGGCTCGTCGCCTTGATAAGCCTGCTAGGTGCCTGATCCCGGAGTGTGGGGGATTCAGCCAAGCTGCCCCCTCGTTCCGGCAGGAGTTATGGGACAGATACTTCACGGCAGCGCCACGACCACCCACGCCGTCCGAGCAGCAGTACAGCGATCGAAGCCCCGCTCAAAGACTTAGCCGCTCAGCACGGCCCTAATCAGAAGACAGTCGATAAATGGCGCAAGCGGAACTTTGTTCACGATGCGCGGATGGGTCCGAAGACCGTGCGCTCGACGGTGCTGACGGCGGAGGAAGAGGCGATGATCGTCGCGTTCCGAAGCATACACTGCTGCCTCTTGATGGCTGCCTCTACGCCTCGCAAACGACGATACCGTACCTGACGCGGTCATCCTTGCACCGTTGCTTGCAACGCTATGGGATCAGCCGCCTGCCCGAGGTCGCCGGTGACAAGCCCGCCAAGCAGCCGTTCAAGGCCTGTCCTATCGGTTACTTCCATATCGACCTCGCCGAGGTCCGCACTGAGGAGGGCAAACTCTACCTTTTCGTGGCTGTGGACCGCACCTCGAAATATGCCTTTGCTCGACTGATGCAGAAGGCGACTGCCGTCACAGGAACCGAACACTGACGGAGGCCACCGTCCGGCGATACCACTATAAGACCAAGCACCAACTCGTAGATCACCTCGGCGCATTCCTGGACGGCTACAACTTCGCCAAGCGCCTGAAGACGCTACGCGGCCTCACACCTACCGAAGCCATTTGCACAGCTTGGGCAAACGAGCCTGACCGCTTCCGAATCGATCCCATCCACTTGACCTCGGGACTGAACACCTAGATCACTGTTCGTACCAGAGCATCTATTTTCAACTACAGACGAAGCTGCTAAGCTTATCCAACGACGATTTTAAATAGAAGTCGTATTAACCAGACGGACGTTTCCGTCATTCCAATTGTTCTGCCGAGCTTGGCGTGTCGTGCAAGAGCTTGCCAGCGAGCGTCCCGCAAAAGAAATGGTATTGAGTTTAACCGTGTGCCGTCACCTTAATTTCATAGTGCGATTGCCGGGTTTACATGGAGACGCCATCATTGTTGACGCCAGTCGCCTCAACATTTTGGGTCGCAATTTCAATGACCGGTCCATTGGACGCCAGTGGATGCTGGCCGGCGAGCTACCCCTCCCTTGCGGCAGAGGGAAAACTTATTCTGGCATCGCAACGAGCTTTGAGGTTACGATTTCAATGGAAAGTCATTATCCGGGCTGGACGCCGACCGACGATGCGCGATTCAGGCATATGGTCGAGAATGGTGCGTCGGAAGATGATATTGCACTTGCTCTAAGGAGGACTCCTCAACAACTGCGACGACGAGGCTACGATCTTGGCCTGCCGCTAAAATGGTTCAAACAGTTCCGTGCGATTGGCCTGAGTGAACGAGTTGCCTTGAGACGATGAACTAGTCAGGCCAGCATAGTTCAAAATGTCAGCTTATGGAGGATGCTTATTACTTCGTTTGGGTGCTCGACCAATGCGGCAAATGCCTGCCCTCAGATTTGGGCCGGAGATCAATTTGATCGACCCGACTGGCAATTGAAGCATGTCGTGAACAGACGCCAGATCCGAGCGGCCGAGCGCGCGATGTCGCTCAACAGCCTCGCTGCTCGTTACCCACTATCTTGATAGCTGCACGCTCTATTCGCTTTCTAGGAAGCAGCTTGCGATCTTCGAATCCAAGTCTTGCGGGGCAATAGAACTAGTTGGATCAGAACGTCCGAGCCCGGCCGATACAAGTGTAGCACCTGACGGTTACTCGGACGATATCGAGGTATGGAGACGCAGCATTAACTTTGGTTGCGCCGTGAGCAACTGAAGACCCGGTGGTTCGAGATAGTCCTGGCACATTAGACATCGGCCCCTCGACCATAGAATAATCATCGATCAATCGTTCAAATTTGCGCGCTCTTGAATGCTGATTGTCGCACGAGGTTGTCGCGTCGCGCACGGAGATTGAGCGCCGGAAGCGGATATGCTGGCTGTTTTACATCGAACACGCCTGCCCTAGCCCTCCTCTCGAAAACGTCGGAGTTCATAGGAACTATGCGGCGCCGAAGGGCCGCGGCAACTGAATTGAGCTGTAGCTTCTTTGCTGGGCGTAAGACGGGGCACTTCTTGCATCGTTGCCACCTTGCGGCGGGGCTGTCTCTTCACTTCGGCTCTGAGTGCCAAAAGATGCCTCCGGGTTCCCGAACTAACTCCTGGACGCTCGATCAAGCTTAATTCGTAACATCGGTTGCGCCCTCATTCGCGCCAGCTAGTTTTACCTCCATCGGACATTGCCTCGTCTGGATCAACTACGGCGCAGTCCCCTGCGATATTTGGGATGAGGGCTCGTCCATTCGTACGCATCCGGCGTGGGCCGCCGGGCAGCCATGTGCTGTAGGCCGCAAGCGCGCTGATCGACCGGTTAGGGATTAGATTTCGTCGGACTGCTCGGTCTTCGGCTTCATGATCGCAGCGAGCGCTTGGCGGCGTTTTTCGATGATGCTGGGGTCGTCTTTGTGGATTGTGATCAGCTCCTTGAGGTTCTCGATCCCGTCATCGGTGAACGCCATCACCCCGTCTTCACCGACGCCGACGACCCATAGCTGGCCATCCACGGTGTCCATTTCTTCGGCGACCTCGAACAGCCAGTCCTCGTCTTCACCGAGCATCTCGGCGACATGGCTGAGAATGAACACGTGGTTGACTTTGTTGACGTGCCCCATTAAGCCGCCTTCGCCGCGAGGCCTTGCTGTTGCGCAATCTTCCAGTTCCAGGGCAGCAGCTCATCGAGCCTTTGGGCGGGGTGGATGGCGATGCGAGCGAGTACATCGGCGAGCCAGATCTGAGGATCGACGTCGTTCATCTTCGCAGAGACGATGAGGCTATACATGGCGGCGGCGCGACGCCCCCCCGCGGTCGGACCCGCAGAATAACCACGACTTTCTGCCAATGCGGTTCCGCGCAGCGCTCTTTCGGCGGCGTTATTCGAGAGGCAGACGCGGCCATCGTCGAGGAAGCGTGTGAAGGAGCTCCAACGCTTGAACATGTAGTTCATGGCCTTGGCCAGATCGTGACCGCGGGAGAGCTTGGCGCACTGCTCACACATATAGGTTTCCAAATCGGCAACCAACGGAGCGCTCTGCGCCTGGCGAACAGCCTTTCGGTAGTCGGCGCCTTGGCCATTGATAGTGCGCTCGATTGCGAACAGGGCGTCGATGCGACGCACGACCTCGATCGCAATCGGCGAGAGGACGATCTCCTTCTTGCCAGTAGCCTTACGTCGCGCGTTTTCCTCAATATCCGCCATGGCGACGAACGGGCGCCGGGCATGGACCCAACAGGCCGCTTCCCTGATAGGCCCAGGACTTCGCTGGGGCTCGTAGAGTTTGGTGTATCCGCCGAAGGCGTCGGCCTGCAGGATGCCGCTATAGTTGGTCAGATGCGCCTGCGGATGCTCGCCCCTTCGATCGCGCGAGTAATAGAACATTGCCGCCAGCGGATCTGAGCCGCCGAAGGGGCAGTCGTCCTTCACACAGACCCAGCATCGGGCGACTTCGCACTTGCCCAAGGCCAGCACGGGCACGGTGGTGTCGTCGCCGTGGAGGCATTCGGATGCCATGACGTGGGCTCCCAACAGGCGCAACAGCGGCTCCAATCCCGTGCAGCACGCTCCGACGGCGTCGGCTGCGGTCGACAGACTGATCGGCACCGCCTCCAGCGCGTAACGCTCGGTCTGCCGGTTCAGAGGCTGATGCTGGCCAAACTTCTCATGGAGGAGCATGGCCAGCAGGCTCGGCCCCGCCCATCCTCGCGGGATCACATGGAATGGCGCCGGTGTCTGGCTGATTTTCTCGCAGTCCCGGCAAGAGAACTTCTCGCGCACCGTCTCGATCACCTTCCACTGACGCGGCGACGATTCCAGCGTTCGGGTCACATCTTCGCCGAGCTTGCGCAAGCGACTGCCGCCGCAGCATTCGCACGCCGTCGGCGGATCGATCACCACCCGCTCGCGCGAAAGGTGCCTGGGAACGTGTTGCGCTCGGCGCGCCTGCGCGTAAATCCGGCAACCGTCGTCGTTTTGACGACTGCCTGCTCCGCCGCCAATTCGTCTTCCGTCGCGTTCGCTTCCAGTTCTTCGAAGGTGAGCGCCAGCTGGTCGATCAGCCGCGCCGAGCGCTCCGATTGGAGAAGCACCGCGCTAAATGACGGATTCTACTCGTTGCAGGATATGTGCAAATTCTGCCTGCACTTGCTGCTCATGCGCCTGATCTCTCGGCGCCGATAGAAAGGGCCACTTTGACAAGCATGCGATTGAGAAGCGACACGACGACGAGATTCTCGGAATGTTGCGAACGCAGTTCCGTGAGCCTGCGACGCATTTCAAATAGATCGAGCGTTGCCTCACTGGTGTTTTGCGACGTCTTCAAAAGTTTAAACTCAACGATAATCTTGCAACGGGGACGAAGCGGATGGTGGCAGCTTGCCCTGCTTTGGCAAGCTCGGACGAACGAGACAAAGGAGTGTACGGTCGACCCAGCGTAGCTCGTGAATGCCGGCAGCAACCGAAGCTGCAAATTAAGCTTGATAGCCGGCGCCTCGAGTTAATTCGGAAACTTAAATTCGCCGGCCCGCACATTTTATTGTCAGCCGGCTGCTGGAGGTATAACTGTTACCAAGCTGAGAGCCTGCGGCGGTAAGGCTCTTGTAAGGCAGAGGCGCTAAAATAGCCGGTCGGAAATATTCAGAAATAATACGTACGAGCCATTGTCGGACCCGGACTATACCGATGTCCATTATCCATCGTATCTGGACCAACCTCAAAGACGTTATGCGGTATGGTCCGCGCTTCCTTATGCGCCACGCCCCTCGGCTTACCGGCGCAGAGACGGCCAAAATCTACGTCTCTGGTCAACCGATTCACGTCAGAGTTGGAGACTCTGACATCGATACCGTCCGAGCTGTCTTCGGCTCTCACCAGTACCACATCTCTCATTCGATCCCGATTCTCGAGGACCGTGTCAACCGTCGATACGAAGAGATTCTTGCCTTCGGCAGAACTCCGGTCATCGTGGACGCGGGCGCGAATATTGGAGCAGCATCGCTCTGGTTCAAGAAGCAATTTCCGGCCAGCATCGTTGTCGCTGTGGAGCCAGACCCCGAGAACTTCCGGATTCTGACGAAGAACGCAGAACTGACCGATAAAATCATTCCCGTTCGAGCGGCAATCGGAGCCGAGCCTGGTTTTGTCCACGTCCTCGAAGGCGAACTGGGTTGGGCATCCCGCGTAGAGCGTTCATCGAGCGGCCTGCCTATCACGACGATGGGAAATGCCTTTGATTACGCCGCCAACGGGGTCCCTTTCATAGCGAAGATAGATATCGAAGGCTTCGAAAAGGATCTTTTCTCGAACAACACTGAATGGCTCGCAGACGTGTTCGTCGTACATATTGAGCCCCACGACTGGATGCTGCCGGGCGCCGGCTCAAGCTTCACGTTTCAAAGGGCCCTGGCTGCCTACGCTTTCGAAATTTTTATCGCTGGCGAGATACTGACCTACATAAAGCTTCTTTAGCACCGCACCGGGCGACCTTCATGATTGCCGTTGTTGGGCGCGGCGGTTCGACACGCCCCTTCCCCAGATGACGAGGCCAGCATCACCCCGTTTTGCTAAGGCAAGGTCCGTCGAATGCCGACCGGGCCGCACCTCCCCAGCAGCCGGAGAGCGACCGGCTTCCCCAAAAAAATCCCCGCGTAAGCGGAGCAAGGCCCATCTGGCTTTTGTCCGGGAACAGCCGTGCCGCTCAACTCAGACCGGAGGTTTGACCCGATGAACGGTCCGGTTCGCGGTGTCCGTCAGCTCAAGCGGGCCGTACCCCTCGAATTCGAGCATTTGGCACTTCGCATCAACTCTTGCCTGGTGAAAGCGGCGAGCAAGACGAAGCTCCCCAATCGCCCATCGACCGGCTCCTCGCGTTTGAAGTCGTCAAGCTCTCCGGAGCCGCAACGTTATCGCCTTTCGCGACACTTCTCGAAGTGTTTCGCCAGAAAGCGATAGAGGCGGCCCTCAAGCGGGTCAACGTTGCGCCGACCTCAAAGAGGACGCCGAACTTCACACGGCAAGAGCTCAAGGAGATGAACCGCTGTGGCCGCGCCAACACCGCAACCGCAGCTTCGATGACCGCCCGGATGAAAGGACCAGACGAATCAAGTTACGCAAGCGAAACCACGCATCCGCACTTAGCGCCAAGTTCCCTCAGCTCGACAAGATCCGGTCGCTCCGATCGTCAGTTGAGGTCCTATCTATTCCTACATACCTGCCCTCAACGGACATGGCCTGCGACCCGCCAGCTACGCACGAATAACTTCTCAGTTTCCGAATAATAACAATTAAATCGATCGCAAATTTATCTAGTAAAAATCGTTATCTTACAATAATCTAACGAAAATTATGTTGAACGCAAGAATTAGATGTTCCGACTCCAGCAGCGAATGTTCGTCGTCGAGACGCTGCCCACACGACTTTTGTACTTTGTGTAAGGCGGCCCTGCAAATCGGCTGACAAAAGATTGAACCGCCTCCATTAGCCTTGCCTTCCAAGCGAGAAAGTTCGCGGAGTCTTGATGACGAATGTAGGCTTCAATTTTGCCGCGAAAGAGCAGTCGCAACACGCCTCTGCTCCAATCGAGCGACGCCTTCCGGACCTGCAAGATGAGATCGAGTTTGAGGACGATATTGCTGTGTCGAGGCCGATCAGAACTTTCATCCCCCGATTGGTGCTGATTGCATTTTCGGCAGTAGTCTGTGTGATGTTAGCTCTCGTCTTTGTCGACGACGGGACGGAAATAAAGAGCAAGCCTCAACCCATCGCCGCAAAGTCCGCGGCGGGTGGACGAACTGCGGTCCCAACCGACGATCTAGACGCCACACGTTTGATTGAAGCGCTCACAAACGAATTGGCCGCAACGCGTCGTGAGCTAAGTACTAAAGCTGCTCAGCTGCGCGAGGCCGGCGATGACGCGACAGAATCCAGGAAGACTGCCGAAACAACAGCCTTCGCTTTGCAGGAGGAGCGCAAGCAGACTGCCTCACTCACGAGTATGCTGGTAGCTGCGCGGCGCGATCTCGACGCCAGGGCGATCGTCTCCGGCAAGACCGGAGTTGAGGCCATTGAACTCAGAAAGACTGCCGAGGCCACAACCCTTGCTCTGCAGGAAGAGCGAAAGCGGACCGGTTCGCTCGTCAACGATTTGGCGGCTGCGCGCCGCAACCTGGAGATATCTGTCGTCCAATCTGCCAAGGCTGGAGAGGAAACAGTCGATCTGAGAAAGACCGCCGAGACCGCATCCATGGCCCTGCAGGAAGAACGCAAGCGTACTGCATCGCTCACAGGCGATCTAGCAGCCGCACGCCGTGACCTGGAGGCCAAGTCTATCCAATCCAGCAAGATCGGAGAGGAAACGGCGGACTGGAGAAAGACCGCTGAGGCCACAAGCGCCGCGCTGCAGGACGAGCGCAAGCGAACAGCTTCGCTCATGAACGATCTGGCTGTGGCGCGGCGCGATCTGGATGCCAAGACGGTCGAAATCGGCAAGGCGGGTGCAGAGACGGCGGAAGCCAGAAAGGCCGCCGAGGCTACGACTGAAGCTCTCCAGGAAGAGCGCAAGCGGACCGTTTCGCTCGTGGGCGAGTTGGCGGCGGCACGCCGCGACCTGGATGCCAGGGGCCCGCATTCCGACAAAGCCGGGGAAGACACCGCGGACCTGCGAAAGACCGCTGACGCTGCGAACGTGGCCTTGCAAGATGAACGTAAGCGGTCTGCCTCGCTCAAAGGCGATTTGGAGGCCGCACGCCGCGACCTGGATACCAAGGTCGCTCAGTCCAAGGGAGCAGAAGAGGAACTGAGAAAGTCCGCTGAGACTCCGAACGCGGCCCTCCAGGATGAGCGCAAGCGAACTGCCTCGCTCACAACCGAATTGGCATCCGCACGCCGCGACATCGACGCCAAGGCCATTCAATTCAACAAGGCCAAGGAAGAGGCAGCCGAACTGAAAAAAGCTGCTGACACTACGAGCGTTGCCCTGCAGGAAGAACACAAACGAGCGACGATACTCGCAGACGACCTGACGACTGCACGCCGCGACTTGGACATTCAAGCGGCTCGATCCGGCAAGATCGAATTGGAAACGGCGGACTTGAGAAAAGCCGCTGACGCAACGAGCGCCGCCCTGCAAGAAGAGCGCAAGAAGACGGCTGCGGTCACGGCTGAACTCGCGAGCGTGCGCAATGCCTCGGCCAGGGTCACTCAACTAGAACAACCCAGAGCTCCTGCTGCCGAAGCGAACAAGACGATTGATGTTACCGCGCAGTCCAAAGAGAGCACAACAGCGGCTGCGGACGCAGACGCCACCAGAAAGCCCATAACGCCCCACTTACCGCAGCCAGCGCCTCTCGATCAGAACCCTGAAATCGCTCATTTGGTCGAACGAGCCGACTCTTTCCTCGCCCGAGGCGACATCAATAGCGCGCGCGGGTTCCTCCAGCGCGCCGTTGAATTGGGAAGCGCCAAAGCCAGCTTTGTCCTGGCGCAGACCTATGACCCTCGCGTCCTGTCGCGCTGGAACGTCTACGGAACGCGAGCCGACATTGCGAGGGCGCGTGAACATTATGCACGGGCTCTCTCCGGTGGAATTTCAGAGGCCAAGACTGCTCTTGATTCATTACGTCAGTGACATTTCTTAATGGTATATGTGTGAGGCTACGATGCGTCTTTGGGTAAAGCTACTTCTTGTTCGGATGACGACTGCGCTGACTTTGGTCTTTGCTACCGAATTGGTCCATGCTCAGGCCCCTTCACCGCCCCAAGTAAAGCAAGCGACATCGGCGCAGAAGGCACAAAAGGACAGCATGAACGCGTGGACCCTTGGCTTGGCCGCAGGCCAACTCGAGGGGGCCCCGATACGCTTCGCTACTGAGATCGCACGAGTCGTCGACGACGGTCATAACATGATCGTTCTGCCCATCGTCACGCGAGGCCCGGTGGAAAACCTCAATGACCTCCTCTATCTGCGCGGCGTCGACCTCGCGATTGTCAATCTCGATGCGCTTGAAGAATACAAGGCGCAGGTACCCGACATCCAGAATCGCGTGAACTACGTGCTCAGCCTATTCCCGTCGGAACTGCACATCTTCGTTCGGCCGGAAATCAAGAGTCTGCAGGATCTTGCCGGCAAGAAAGTCAACTTTAACACCAAAGGGACGGCCGCCGCTTACACCGGCCCATTGATTTTCAGCCGTCTTGGCATCGATGTGGAGAAGACATTCATTCCGCATCAGGTCGCTCTGGAGCAGATGCGCCAGGGAGATGTTGCGGGCGTGGTCTTCATAACGTCCAAACCGGTAGACGCCTTTGCACGAGGACGCTGGGAACCCGGCTACAAGTTTCTTCCGGTCGTCTACGACACCAAATTCGAAGACTATTATCTTCCGTCAACACTCGAGCCCAGCGACTATCCAGCCCTGATCAAAGAGGGCGAACGAGTGTCGACGATCGCAGTCCCGACTGTAATGCTTTCATTCAAGTGGCCAAAGAATTCAAACCGCTACGATCGCGTCGCCCGCTTCGTTGACTACCTTTTCTCGCGAATGGAAAAGCTGCAGGGCATTGGCTTCGATCCGAAGTGGAAGTCGATAAATATCGGAGCAAACGTCCCGGGCCTCGCAAGATCACCTGCCGCAAAAGCCTGGCTGGATCGTCAGCCGCGTGCAAAGCAGGTGTCGCAATGAACCACGCCGGGCTTCCTTTGCTGCTGACATCCTTGTGGTTAGGAAGCGGAGGTGCGTCGGGCCAGCCCCCGCAATCGCCGCCCGTAGCGGGAAACTGGATCATCAGCGAAACGACATCGCCAGTCGACTATTCGCCCATCGTCATCGCAAGCACAAGGTCAAAGCACAATGCAGACGCCCCTCGAATGGAGCTCTTCATCTATTGCCGCGGCGGCAACACCTTTCTTGTTGTCGGTGGTCAGAGTGTCTCCCCGCGTGCCGACACCTACGAACTTTCGTATTCCGTAAACGGTAGCAGTCCCACTCATGCCGGAGTGGGATCATCGCTCTTCGGCGGTATTGCCATGCCCGGTGAGATCGTGAGCTTGCTGCAAGCGCTTCCTGGCGAAGGCGAGATACGGATTCGACTCACGACGCGATCGGGCGACACTCGCGAGGGAACTTTTCAGTTGGACGGGCTGAAAGGCGCAAGAAGCAAGTTGGCCAAAGCATGCAACTGGCCGCCCATCAACGCTAAGCTGCACAATTGATTATTCAGAGAGGACATTTCCCATGTTTACTTTTGCAACCGCAATTCAAGCCGTAGCCGCGATTGCTTTACTGGTGACGGCGCCCGCCCTGGCAAAGAGCACCAGCGTCAAGCCGTCAGCGACCTCAAAGCAAAGCACGTCTGCCAAGACGCAGCATCGGCTCATTTTGCAGGTCAACAGCAACGATCCAGCGATGATGAACCTGGCGCTCAACAATGCAGCCAATGTCGTCCAATATTACAAGGAGCTTGGCCAGTCGGTTTCGATCGAATTTGTTACGTTTGGACCGGGCTTGCACATGTTGCGGGACGACACTTCTCCCGTGAAAGCGCGAATCGAAACGCTGGCGTTGAGTACACCTGAGATTTCGTTCAGGGCGTGTGGCAACACCAAGCAGAATATGAGCAAGGCGGAGAACAAGGACATCCCGCTCATCCCCCAGGCGCAACTTGTGAGCTCCGGCGTCACTCGCATCATGGAGCTGCAGGAGCAGGGCTGGTCGTATGTAAAGCCGTAAACCGACAAGAAATCGCAGCGATTCCGACCACCCGGATCGAGGCTGCGACCGGCCAGATCCGCCTCCCAGCCTTGCGCCCATGCATCCGGGGATTGGATCTCCTCGCACCTGCTAGTCTGCGCAGCAAAGGAAATCGGCTCGCCGGACAAGATGAGTACGCGTTGACTTAGGCTCCCCGCCGCTACGCACTTTCTACCCTGGTTGGGACTGCAGGCGAGACGATTTAGACGCCTCGAACGCCGTCATGGGCTCTCCTGGACCGACCGGGCCACGGACCGCCGCTGGCGCTATAAGGCCGCCAGAGCGGTCCTAAGCCAAACCTGCCGTCTTGGATCCCGAAAGTCGAGGATCTGAGCGAGCAAGTCAGCTACGGCCCTTAGAAGGGGACGACGCCCCGCTGGCTTGGACCAAAACCAGCGTTCCCCTCAAGAATTCGCTGATGGAGCTAGACGCACGAAAAATGGACGCAGGGTGCACTACGTCAGAACTACGGCACGTATACGCCGAAGACCGCCTGATTGACGCGTGCGCGCGGGCACGGCGAGCTATATGTGATGGCGTTGGGTGAAGGTCAGGCGGCTTGCTGATCGTCAGATTTGCCGGCTTGGTGCAGGAGCTTCCATTCCCAGGGCAGCAGTTCGTGCAGCCGCGATGCGGGAAGACCGGCGATACGGGCGAGGACGTCGGCAAGCCAGGCTCTTGGATCGACGTCATTGAGACGACACGTCGTGATCATCGTCAGCATGATGGCGGCACGGTCGGCACCACGCTGGCTACCAGCGAAGGTCCAGTTGCGCCGTTCCAAGGCGATGCCTCTCAAGGCGCGTTCAGCGCAATTGTTAGTCAAGCAGATCCTCCCGTCGTCGCGGAAGCGGGCGAAACCCTGCCAGTGTCATTCGGCCTGCAATATTGCCCCCCTAAGCCGGGGGATCGGCGTCCAAAATTGACCCCCTACAGGTTGGTCTGTTGCGCTGCCTGCTTCGTCATGAAGCAGGTGGTTGGGGATGCTGATCGTGGAGACGATTGCCCGGATAAGGCGCGAGCACTTCATCAAGGGCAAGACGATCAAGGAGAT